>JBNRML010000090.1:0-12007 GCA_050309585.1 Lachnospiraceae bacterium | reverse complement strand
GATTAAATTACATGTTTATCTAACAATTTATTCATGATGTAGTCAACTGCTTCATCTGATTCAAGGGCAACTTTTTCACCTGCACCTTTTCTTACCTTATCAGATGCTTTTGCAATCTTTGTAGGAGAACCTGCAAGACCAAGATTTGAATCTTCAACATCTTTAAGATCTTTTCTTCCCCAAACTGTGATTTCAGCATCACATGCATCAAAAATTCCGCCTGGTGTCATATAACGTGGCTCATTTAATTCTGAAAGAGCTGTAACAAGGCAAGGCATCTTAGCTTTTAAGATGTGATGTCTGTCTTCGTACTGACGGTTTACGATAACGTAATCTCCATCAATTTTGATTTCCTGTGCGTAAGAAATTACTGGAATTCCTAAATGCTCTGATATCTGTGGTCCAACCTGTGCTGTATCACCATCGATAGCCTGACGTCCTGTAATGATTAAATCATATTCAAGATTTCTGATTGCACCAGCGATTGTTGTAGATGTTGCCCAAGTATCAGCACCACCTAAAACTCTGTCTGTAACAAGGATTCCCTTGTCTGCTCCCATAGCCATAGCTTCACGAAGAACATCTTCAGCTTTTGGAAGCCCCATTGTAAGAACTGTAACCTCTGCACCGTACTGATCTTTTAATCTAAGTGCAGCTTCTAAACCTGCTTTATCATCAGGATTCATAATTGTTAACATAGCAGCTCTGTCTAACGTTCCATCTGGATTAAACTTAACGCCGCCCTTTGTATCTGGAACCTGTTTAATACATACAACGATTTTCACTGTATTTTCACTCCTTAATTATCAATATTTTAGTCAAATTTATTTTAAGATGTTAGCTGAGATAACCATTCTCTGAACTTCTGAAGTTCCCTCGTAAATCTCAGTAATCTTGGCATCACGCATCATACGCTCAACATCGTATTCTCTGATGTATCCGTATCCACCGAATAACTGAACAGCTTTTGTTGTTACTTCCATAGCAACTTCTGCTGCAAATAATTTAGCCATGGCAGCTTCTACTGAATAAGATGTCTTGTGATCCTGCATATACTGTGCTTTTTTCATTGCAGCCTTGTAAACTAATAACTGAGCTGCTTCTACCTTTGTAGCCATATCAGCAAGCTGGAACTGTGTATTCTGCTGAGCTGCTATAGCACGACCAAACTGTTTTCTTTCCTTTGTGTATTCGATTGTTCTCTCTAATGCACCTTCAGCGATACCTAATGCCTGAGCTGCAATACCGATACGTCCACCATCAAGAGTGTGCATAGCGATTGGGAAACCTTTTCCTCTCTGTCCTAAGAGATTATCTGCTGGAATTCTGCAATCCTGGAAAATCAATTCGTATGTTGCTGAACCACGGATACCCATTTTCTTTTCCTTAGTACCAAATGTGAATCCTGGTGTGTCTTTTTCAACGATGAATGCAGAGAATTTTTTCTGCTTTCTGCCCTTTTTGTCTTCAACGATATCTGTGTAAGCGATAATGATATAAATATCAGCTTCTTTACCATTTGTGATGAAGCACTTAGAACCGTTTAATACCCATTCATTTGTAGTTTCATCTAACACAGCTTTTGTCTGAACTCCCTGTGCATCTGTACCGGCACCTGGCTCTGTAAGACCAAAAGCTCCTAATTTTTCACCCTTAGCTAATGGAACTAAGTATTTTTCTTTCTGAGCTGGTGTACCATATGTCTGGATAGGATCAGCACAAAGTGATGTATGTGCTGAAACAATAACACCTGTTGTACCACAAACTTTTGAAAGCTCTTCTACACACATTGTGTATGTTAATGGGTCACAACCCTGTCCACCAAATTCTTTTTCAACTGGAATTCCCATGAAACCATATTTCTGCATTTTCTTTACGATTTCTGTTGGGAAATGTTCTGTTTCGTCAGTTTCCTGTGCGAAAGGTTTTACTTCTGTTTCGGCAAATTCTCTGAAAAGATTTCTTGCCATTTCATGTTTTTTATCTAATAAAAAATCCATGATTACGTCTCCTTTATATATATTTTTTTAAAATAATCCTTAACGATTATTACTGTGCATCAACTGGTGTCTTTGTGCGGTCTGCGTTATAGATATAGAAACCTTTTCCACTCTTGCATCCAAGATTTCCACCACGAACCATCTTACGGATTAATGGACATGCACGATATTTGCTGTCTCCTGTTTCGTTGTATAAAACGTCCATAATTGCAAGACAAATATCAAGACCTACGAAATCACCTAATTCAAGTGGTCCCATTGGGTGGTTTGCACCAAGTTTCATAGCTGCATCAATACCTGCAATGTCAGATACACCTTCCATTTTGATGAAAGCAGCTTCGTTAATCATTGGAATTAAGATGCGGTTAACAACAAATCCTGCAGCTTCATTAACCTGAACAGGTGTCTTTCCAATTTCTTCTGAAATCTTCTTGATAGCGTCAACTGTCTCAGCCGGAGTATTTACACCTGCGATAACTTCAACAAGTTTCATACGGTCTGCCGGATTGAAGAAATGCATACCAATCATTGGACGATTAAGTCCGTTTCCAATTTCTGTGATTGAAAGGCTTGATGTATTTGAAGCAAAAATACATTCTGGCTTTGCAATTTTGTCAAGCTCAGAGAATGTTGTCTTTTTAACTTCCATATTTTCGAAAGCAGCTTCAACGATCAAATCGCAATCAGCACATAAATCTTCTTTTAAACCTGGTGTAATTTTTGTAAGGATAGCATCAACTGCTTCCTGTGTCATTTTTCCTTTTTCAACAAGTCTTGCATAACCTTTAGCAATTTTGTCTTTTCCACCTTCAGCCCATTCCTGCTTAATATCGCAAAGAGCTACTTCATAACCGTCAACCTGAGCAAATGCTTTTGCAATACCCTGTCCCATAGTTCCGGCACCAATAATACCAACTTTCATTTTAGTCCTCCTGTAAATATATAATTTTTTTATTTGTTCTGGAAAGGTACAACCTTTAATTTCTTTTCCTTATCTTTTTCCAGGAAATTTCCCATTCCTGCTCTCTGGTCTTCTGTTTCAAAACAGTCACCAAATAATTTTTCTTCAATAACAATGGCTTCATCCATATTAACCGGCAATCCCTCGTTGATTGCCTTCTTACAATTGCGAACTGCAATAGGAGCCTGCATGGCAATACCGGCAGCCATCTTCTTGGCTGTTGCCATAAGATTTTCCTGTGCTGTTGCTGTTACATTGCCCTCTTCATCCTTAACTTCTGAACATACTGCGTTTACTAATCCGATTCTGTATGCTTCCTGAGCCTTGATGTTTCTTGCTGTGTAAATTAACTGTTTAGCCATACCAGGGCTTACAAGTCTTGCAAGTCTCTGTGTTCCGCCAAAACCTGGAGTAATACCAAGACCTACTTCCGGCTGACCAAATACTGCGTTATCAGAACAGATTCTGATGTCACAGCTCATAGAGATTTCGCATCCGCCACCTAAAGCAAATCCGTTTACAGCTGCGATAGTAGGAAGTGGGAATGTTTCTAATTTTCTGAAAACATCATTTCCTTTTTTACCGAAGGCTTCACCTTCTGCTTTTGTGAGTGTGCTCATTTCAGCGATGTCTGCACCGGCAACAAATGATTTTTCACCGGCACCTGTAAGAATTAATGCTCTTACATTGTCTAAATCAACGGCATCAAGTGTTGCGTCAAGCTCATCAAGTACCTGACTGTTAAGTGCATTTAATGCCTTTGGACGATTGATAGTAATAATACCAACCATTCCCTCTACTTCATAAGTAATAAATTCCATGAGTATTATCCTTTCTTTTAAACACACAGTAACGCTGTTTACTACGCTACTGTGTGATAGTAATTAGTCTCTTGAAACGATTGTTGAACAACCCATTCCGCCACCAATACAAAGTGTAGCAAGACCTGTCTTTGCATCTTTTGCTTCCATCTCATGAAGAAGTGTAACAAGGATACGGCATCCTGAAGCACCAACTGGATGTCCAAGTGCAATGGCACCACCATTTGGATTTAACTGTTTGTCAACATCGATACCTAAATCTCTGCCTACTGCAATTGACTGAGCTGCGAAAGCTTCGTTTGCTTCGATAATATCGAAATCTTCAATCTTCATTCCAACTTTATCCATAACTTTTCTTGTAGAGTAAACAGGACCAATACCCATTACTTCCGGTCTGCATCCCGCAAGTCCGCCTGCTACCCATGTAGCCATAGGTTTAACACCAAGTTCCTTAGCTTTTTCTTCACTCATTACAACGATTGCTGCAGCACCATCATTGATACCAGAAGCGTTACCAGCTGTAACAAATCCGTCTGGATTGATTGCACGAAGTTTAGCGAGACCTTCTATTGTTGAACCTGGACGAGGACCTTCATCAACCTTGAATTCAACAACTTCTTTTTTCTTCTTAACTGATACAGGAACGATTTCCTTTTCAAATGCACCGTTCTTCTGAGCAGCTTCTGCTTTCTGCTGGCTCTTTAATGCGAACTCGTCTAATTCTTCTCTTGTAATGCCCCACTCTTCACAGATATTGTCTGCTGTCCTAATCATATGGTAATCATTGAATGCATCCCATAACGCGTCATTTACCATACAGTCTTTCATAACTGCATTATTCATTCTGTAACCGAAACGAGCTTTATCTAATGCATATGGAGCCATAGACATATTTTCCATACCACCTGCAACCACGATATCAGCTTCACCAGCCATAATCATCTGTGCAGCCATATTTACACAGTTAAGACCCGAACCACAAACAACATTAATAGTTACAGCAGGAACTTCATTTGGTAAACCTGCTTTGATTGATGCCTGACGAGCAACGTTCTGACCTAATCCAGCCTGGATTACACAACCCATATATACCTGATCTACTGCTTCTGGAGCAACACCTGCTCTGTTTAAAGCTTCTTTAATAACGATAGCACCTAAATCCGCTGCAGGAGTTGTACTTAATGAACCACCCATTGTACCAATGGCCGTACGGCATGCACCTGCTAAAACTACTTTCTTTGACATAAAAGTTATCCCTCCGTTTGTAAGATTGTTAAATATTTATCAGACTTTAGCACGTCTTTTCCCTGTGCAAAATCATCTTTGTTAATTTTATCACAAGAATATTAATATTACAACGAGAAAAATAATTTTTTTGTATTTTTTGAACAATTCAGGAAAGAATACAAGCTGTATTACATAGTATTTAGTGTAAATCAAATATTGGAGGATTTAAAATGAGTGATTTAGCTGCTACAAACTGCGGTGGAGGATGCGGTTGCGGTTGCAACGACAACAATGGAGGTAACTGTATCTGGTTAATACTTATTCTTCTCTTATGTTGCGGAAATAATAATTCATGTATGGGAAACAATGGTTGTGGTTGTGATAGCATTATCTGGATTATTCTTCTTCTTTGCTGCTGTGGCAACAATGGCGGATTCGGCAACAACTTTTTAGGTGGCTGCTGCTAATTAATTTTCGTTTTTCAGCATCGTTAAGGTGCTGAAAAACACAATAAGGAGTGTTATGATTAATAATTTTTCAAGAAAACCTTTAAATATTCTTAAGGCTTCATTGCCATTTATGCCTGTTCAAATGAAAAGAATGGTGTCCTATTACATAAAGGCTGGTGAATTTTCTATGATGTGTAATAATTTGGATGAAGGATTAGACAATACAATGAGTGTTTGCAGTAACGACTCCGGAGTTAACAATTCTCTGGAAATGCTTGAAGCAATAAAGCCATATTTAAATGAAAATGAGCTTCGAATCACGGATATTTTGCTTAATACCATGAAAAACACAAATGATTCTTCACATGCTAAACAAAGTTTTTCTGACAATCAGCAAAAAAATAATGATAGGATGGAAAAGAATCAGTCAAAAAACTCAGGCAATATGGGTAATATGAATATTGATATATTAAAAAATATGTTGAATCCAGAGCAAAAAGCAATGTTTGATAAATGTTCAGCAATAATCAATGGACAAACTACGAATATGTAACAGAAAAAAGCCCTTTTTCAAAATGAAAAAAGGCTTTTTGGTTTGCAATTATTGATTGATATCTGTCTCATTAACAGATTCAAAATTTTCATCAGAGTAATCTGTATTATTTTCTGTATTATTTTCAGAATTATCTTCTACGTCAGCTTCTGTTTTTGATTCAGTAATATCAACAACTTCTGCATAAGCGGATACTTCATTTTTATCAATATATTCTTCATCTGTGTATTCCACTTTTTTGTCAGCCTCTATTTTCAATCGATACACTGATACAGAACCATCATTTACGTAGAATTCCCCAAAACCATCCTCATCAATTAAAACAGACTTTGAACAGTTTTGTAACGCATCTACAAACTTAAATCCACTGAAATGTTTACCTATATACATTCGTTTCGAGCCACCACATTCAACTGTCATCAACACAGCAAGTCCGGAATTTTCATGTTCGCCATCACCCTCCAGTGTCCATCCAACAATTTTTGGATGGTTAAAATAATCATGCAATTTTCCGTATGCTGCTCTTGTACGTAATTTCATCAATGTTCTCAGGTGTTTTACAGGTTTCAAATTATCATGGGGCACACCATAGAAATCACCATAAAACACACAAGGATATCCTTCCGGACGCAAAAGAATTATGGAATAGGCATGCTGCTTAAACCACTCTAAAACATACGACTCAAGTGACTGACCGTATTGGGTGTCGTGATTATCCACGAAAGTAACAGATAAATCAGTTCTTCTGCTTAACAAAGTATTTTTAAGAAGGTATCTCATATCATAGTATCCATTACTTCTTGAAGCGTGAAATAAATTAAAGTGAAGAGGCACATCAAACAACGAAAGACTTGATTCGGTTTTTTCAATGTAATTCATTAATATATCTATTTCAGCATTCCAATACTCTCCCACCGCGAAAATAGGTTTTTTAAATTCGTCCCGCAGAACCTTTAGCCAGTTCCTGAAAAAGTTAAAATCAATATGTTTAACAGCATCGATTCTGAATCCGTCAACACCCGTAAACTGATAGTACCATTTACCCCATTTTTGGAGTTCCTCTACTACTTCAGGGTCGCTCATATCCAGATCAACACCCATAAGGTAGTCATAGTTGCCAAATTCATTGTCAACATCACTGTCCCATTCCTTACCTATAAAACGGTATATTCCATTTTCCTTGCTTTTTGCATCGTAATCAGTACCATGAAAATTTGTCCAGTCCCACTTGAAATCTGAATATTTTCCGTTTCTTGCAGGAAAAGTAAATTTTGTCCAGACAGTAATTTTTCTTTTTCCTTCTATTTCAACATTTCTATCATTCTCTGAATGACCATATGCAAAAATTCTCTCTTTTTCATCGGCACCCATTTTGTGACCTAATACAATATCACCTAACACTTCAATGCCATTGTTCTTTAATGTATTTACTGCATTTAAATACTCATCCTTTGTGCCATATTTTGTCGGAATTGTACCCTTTTGGTCAAATTCTCCCAAATCATACAAATCATAAACCGCATATCCAACATCATTAACCCCCTGTGCACCCTTGTATGCAGGTGGAAGCCATACAGCCGTGATACCATTATCCTTTAAATTTGATGCTTCATCAGCAACCCTGTTCCAATGTGTACAGTCTGCTTTCAAATACCATTCAAAACATTGCATCATTATTTTATTGGTTTTCAAAAAAAATCCCTCCAACTTAATTAATTTTTTTTACGGATACTTCGCCAGAACTTAATTTTCTTACAGCCCCTGACTTATCTTTCACAACTAAAGACGCATCATCGTCTACATCAATTACATATAGTTCATTTTTGCTTTCATCATCAGTAATATAAACATATTTTCCAATCAGCATTGATTTGTCGCGATATACATGCATAAAATCATGTTTAGGCAAATTTGTGTAATAATAATAAATTCTGTTAATTACCTCGGCAGTTATTCTGCTTTTTACATCAAATACTACTCTATCAAAGCTGTACAGGGCATCTGCAATAGCTGTAATTTCTTTGGGAAATCCGTTCTCAGGAACCATGACATTTATACCAATTCCGAGAACTGCATATTCCAGCATTCCATTTTCCAAATCCATAGAAGCCTCTGTCAATATGCCACATATTTTTTTGTCGTTGCAATATACATCATTTACCCATTTGATTTCTGTTTTCTCTCCGGTAACATTTTCAATTGCTTCAGTAACTGCAACAGCCGCCATGGTAGTTATGAATAATGCATCTTTAACTTCCATTTTGGGTCTTAAAAGAATGCTCATATATATCCCGGTTTTTGCAGGTGAAAAGAAAACTCTGTTTTTCCTTCCGCGTCCATTAGTCTGTTCTTCTGCTATTAGAATTTCCCACTCCATACCTCCTTCAGAGGCACACAGTTTCATTTGGTTATTAGTGGAATCAACACTCTCCCTGACTTCAAGGTTAACCAATTGCCTTAGTTCGTTATTTAAATATTTCTCAATATTTATTTTGGATAAGACATCATTATCCGCAGCCATACAATATCCTTTATTATTAATACCATCAATTTTATATCCGGATTTTTTCAACGCATTAACTGCTTTCCAAACAGAATTTCTGCTTACATTGAGTTCTTTTGCGATTTCTTCTCCGGAGTAATGTTTTCCTTTGTTTTCACTGAGTATTTTCAAAACATCATCTTTTACACTCATAATAATCCTCATTTCTGAGCAATATCTCCATTCAGATTTTCATTAAAACACATTTTACATCATTTTTTTTAATAATAAAAGTATTAATATTGCTTTTTTTCACTGCATCTGATACATTATTTTTAGTAGATTTTAACATCTGCAAATAAAATGTAAAAATAAATCGGAGGTTTTATATGAGTGATATGGAAAATATGGAAGAATTTGAAGAGGATACTGTTACATTAGAGCTTGATGACGGAACATCTTTAGAATGTGCGGTCCTCACCATTTTCCCGGTAGGTGAAAATGATTATATAGCTCTTCTTCCTTTGGAAGGTGAAGCTGCTGAAGATGGAGAAGTTTATCTGTATAAATATTTCGAATCTCCTGAAGGCGAGCCATCATTGGATAACATTACAGATGATGATGAATACGAAGCTGTGGCTGATGCATTTGATGAATTACTTGATTCTCAAGAATACGATGAGATTATCAGTGAAGACGAGTTAGAGCAGTAAAATAAAAGCTGTCATTTCGAAAAAATATTTTTTCGAAATGACAGCTTTTCCTACGACTAATTATTAAATCTAAGTGTATTATTCTCTTCCTCTGTTATTTCACCTTTATGACTCTTTATTGCACAATATGTAAAATCCAAAACATAGTAAACAAATACAGAAACTAATAATATTTTACCTATATGTACAGGAATCATTCTTATTCCTATGAACACTGTATCTTTAAACACTGCTGAATCAAGTACTGAATAAAGTCCCCAGACAACACAGCTTTCCAAACACAATATTCCCTTGTAATTAAAAGGCTTGTTAGTATAATCCCACCATACACAGCCAAATAATCTTATCATAAGCATAGCTGTAATGAACTCTATAGTGGTGGCAAGAACCATACCAAAGAAAAACAGTGCTACATAATTTCCAGCAAAGACCTTAAGGGATGTATGTACAAATATACCTCCAAAGCCATATATAGGGCATATAGGTCCATGTACAAAGCCTCTGTTTGTGATTTTTTTGTTACAATATGACATATAAACAGATTCAACAAACCACCCCATGATACTGTACGCTAAAAGCCAAAAGGCAAAATCATAAAAAGTTTCTCCAATACCTGGAACAATATTATTCCACATAAGCTTCATCCTCACTTGTCATAAACATACTTTGTCAAAAATGTAATAAAACAATACTATATTCCCATATAGTTTATTAATTTCGGAATGTATCCATACATTCTTTGAACCGTTTCGATTAAGCCACAATATTTATCTGCATACATTATAATATATCCTTCCATTGTCTTTGGCGGGACAATTGTCAACGGCCACATATGCTTTACTATAATATCTTTTTCGACAAAATTCAAGTCAAAATATTTTTTTGCATTGTGAAGTGCTACTTGCGGATGTGTAAATCCGTGAAAATAATTACCAGTTTCCTTAGGGTGTGTGTGCCAGTCATATAAAAACAAATCATGAAGAAGACCGGCTCGTGCAGTGGATTTATAATCATATCCAAAGGCTTTTGCAATTTTATAGCTGGTATATGAAACCGATAAACAATGCCTGAGCGTGGTAGTTGTACCATGCTGGATATAGTTGTTCATTTCCTGAAATTTCTTATGTGACAAAATATCATATACACATTCAATATATTTTCTGTCTCTGAGACACTCATTACCCCTAAGCCAGTCTTCAGCAGCCAATTGTTTAAGCATTTCTTTTTTTATTAATAGTTTTGATTTATGATTCATAAAACTCCTTTTACCATCCTAAAAGCCAGTTGTATAAATTCTCATATTTTCTGGCAGAGTTTGTCCAAGAGAAATCTGCCTGCATAGCCCTGTCAACCATCTTATTCCATTCACGTTTCTTGTTGTAGTAAAGGAATTTTGCTGTATTAACTGCATTTAACATCTCATGGGCATTGTAATTTGCAAACGAGAAACCTGTACCTGAACTCTCAAAGCAGTTATATGGCTGAACTGTATCACGAAGACCACCTGTCTCCCTTACAATTGGAATTGTACCATATCTTAGACTCATAAGCTGACTAAGTCCACAAGGCTCAAATAATGATGGCATGAGGAATGCATCACATGCAGCATACACCTTGTGAGACATATCTTCTGAATAGTAAATATTGGCAGATACCCTATTGCCATATTTCCAGTCATAATATCTGAACATATTTTCGTACTTTTCTTCACCGGTTCCAAGAATAACAAACTGTACGTCATCTGAACACAGGTCGTCCATTACATGTGCAATAAGGTCTAGCCCCTTTTGATCAGTGAGTCTTGATACAAGTCCAATCATGAATTTATCTTTGTTTACTTCAAGTCTTAATTGTTCCTGAAGCTGTGTCTTGTTCTTATATTTTTCTTTACGCCAATTAATCTGATTGTATTTACTTGCAAGTCTGTAATCATTTTCCGGATTGTATTCATTATAATCAATACCATTAACAATACCACAAAGGGATTGTCTTCTTGCCCTCATAAGGCCGTCGAGACCTTCCCCGTAAAATTCGGTCTTAATCTCTTCAGCATATGTTTCACTAACGGTAGTAATGTAATCAGCATATGCAATACCACCTTTTAACAGGTTTGCATCCCTGTCTACTCTCATCTTATCAATTGTAAAATAGTAATCAGATAATCCTGTAAGTTCCTTAATAGTCTTAATATCCCAAATACCCTGGAACTTAAGATTATGTATTGTGAGAACAGATTTCATATCTCGATAAAAATCGCCTCCACGGAAGCTGTCTTTCATATATATTGGAACTAATGCTGTCTGCCAGTCATGACAGTGTACGATGTGTGGTTTAAAACCTATTACAGGCAATGCTGACAATGCAGCTCTTGAGAAGTATGAAAATTTCTCAAGGTCAAATTTTAAATCACCATAGGGTTTTGCACCGCCAAAATACTGTTCATTATCAATAAAATAAAATGTAATTCCATCATGTACAAGCTTAAAAATACCAACATATTTATTTCTATTGCCAATCTGCATATAGAAGTATGAAACAAACTCAAGTCTTTCGGTAAAATGCCATGGCATACTCAAATACTTTGGCATAATAACCCTGACATCGAAATATCTTTTATCAAAACATTTTGGCAATGAACCAACTACGTCAGCAAGTCCTCCGGTTTTCATAAACGGAACTGCTTCAGAAGCAACAAAAAGAATATTCTTCATATAAATACCAAACCTTTCTCCAATTGATAGTTTTCATATACACACAAAAGAGTTATAAACAATGCGTGCACCACTTACATTGATTATAAC
>JBNRML010000089.1:0-13443 GCA_050309585.1 Lachnospiraceae bacterium | reverse complement strand
ACATAATGTAGTGTGATACACAAGAACCACATTATATTCGATTTTATAGAAATAGAGTAATGTTATATTATTCCATTTTTATTGACTTCCAATAATTGAAAAGCGTATAATGTATAAAGCATGCTTGATAAAGTACTTCTTAATATATTAAGGATAACACGAAGCAATGAAACTGGGGAAGCTATGGAAAATAGTCCTGCAAATCGAGCCAGGGCTATTTTACAAGTATTCCAGAGATAATAAATTAGAAACCCCTATGCGGATAGATTATGAATATAGAAATGTAATGATTTAAACGGAGGTACATCACATTGAAGTTCATAAAACGTCATATGAAATCAATTATATTCGGTGTAATTATTCTTTTACTGGGAGCAAGCCTCGCGTTTGTAACGTTAAGTCTACATAATAGAATAAGATACTCCTATTACAATAATGGGATTATATATCGGGGTATTCTTATCAATAATTCCACTTTCACCAGTGGTGAAGCTCATAATCTGGTTTACGATTTTGATTGCAGTGAATACGATACCATATTAGAAAAATACAATATTAAGTCCATTGCCGGGGACGGAAGTGAATTTGATCAGGCCGTAAAATTAATGCAGCACTTTTCGCCACTGATGCGTCATGCAAGTAATTACGATGGACATGTACCACAGAATTCTTTGGATTTACTTGATTATAGCCTGGAAGGTAATGGCATCAATTGCAAAGCGAAAAGCAAAATATTATCTGAGATATACCTCGCGTTAGGCATATACTCCCGAAGGGTTTGGCTAATGCCCTATTCGCCAGAAGATAATGAATGTCACGTTGTTACTGAAATATACGATAACACCTATAAGAAATGGATATTGCTGGACAATACGAATAATTTATATTTTGTCAACAAGGAGAATATTCCCTTATCTGCTTTAGAAATCAGAGAGTATCTGACTAAGAATGCTGACTTTTCGGTTGTTTATTGCTATAAGAGTAAAATCTTCGAAAGCATTTATGATTCTTTTATTTGCTCAAAAGAATATATGATTAGTTATTACCAAAAAAATACGGCTTATTTTATAGTAGAAAGTCATAATACATTTGATCTTCCAGAAGATGATATGTTCTACTATCTTCTGCCTGACAATTTTGAAGTTGAGGAAACGAAGGCTTATCCACATGCAAAAATATCGAAGGAGTCCATGTACCAGGCACCGTAAAATACATATTATGGAGTTACATGATTTATATAATTGGAGGATATTATGACAACTAGTTTATTGAAAAAAGAAGAAATATTAATTGTGAAAAAGGCCTATAATGGTTCATAATTTACATTATGGGCTTTGTAGTTTTAGTCTTCTGTCTCATTCCGACATTCAGTATTAATCCAACGGCAATCATGGAGCTTACTAAGGACGTCAGACCATAACTTATAAATGGCAATGGGAGTCCTGTATTTGGTAATAGGTTGACTGCCACCCCAATATTAACAAAAATCTGAAAAATCATATATGCTGAAATTCCAATTCCTATCTGTTTTCCCATATAGTCTGTAGCATGGGCAGATATCATAACGCACCGTATTATAATAATTGCATAGAGCGAGATAATGAATACACAGCCTAAAAACCCAAATTCTTCACCAACGATGGCAAATACAAAATCACTTTCTTTCGCATAAATATTGCTATATCTCCTGTTTTCATCCGCTTCTGTGGAAAGCATCTTTCCATGAAGACCGCCTGCCCCGATTGCTTCAATGGATTGAATCTGCTGATAATCTTCATCCAAATTCTCACTTTCATCATCTGATAAAAATGATAGAACTCTGTTCACATGATAATCTTTAATTAATGGAATATCAATATGAAAAACTGCAACACCAATCACAATACCAGCTATTACTGGCAGAATGATAGCGAGAGCTGCTCCGATCACTTTATAGCTCATCCCGGACGCATATACCATAATAGCAAAAATAAACAGTAAGGCCAATGCAGAGCTTAAATGAGGCTCAAGCACTATTAAAAGCATCGGAATTGCAATTACTACACCAAGGATTATCAGCACATAAAACTTATTCAATTTATTCTTAAAATAATTACATAAAAACGCCAGGAAAAGAACTAACACAATTTTAGTTAACTCCGATGGTTGAAATTGGATACCAAAGATTACAATCCACCTTTTTACATTGTTTAAATTCTCCCCGAAGACAAGAATAAATGCTAACATAGAAATCATTCCAAGGTATAAAACAAAAGATAGATTACATATAAATCGATAGTCAAACAGCAAAATTGCAATTATAAAGGCATATCCAATAATAATACCGGCTATCTGCTTGATAAATATAGAGTGCTGTTCTTCACTCAACATAAAGGCCTGTTGCCCACAGTATACTCCGATACCAATTAGAATTGTCATGGCTATCAAAATAATATAATCTATCTTCTTTATATAATGTAATAATTTCTCTTTCAATGTTGTTTACCTACCAAATCGTTCCTTTTCGTTCTCAACCCCCATTATATGCTATTATTTGGCAAATCGCAAGATGATTATTTTTGTGAAGCCAAAGCTTCAACCGCTTCCTTTTCTGTGTCATTGAATACATATTTATAAAGCTCGATTCTATTTTTCTCCCAGTCAAGTATGATTGGATATCCTATCCCGTTATATTTCTTAGGTGCTTCAAACGTACCATCCACAGGAATGCGGAATGTATCCATGGTTGTGATCTTGTTTTCTACCACAGCCTCCATGGCTTTTTCGATCTGCTCCTGACTTAGATCCGTGGTAACGTAGCCTAAACATTCCTTGGTAATCGGAAGAATTCGAACGATGTTCTTCATCGAAGTATAGCTTTCGAACATCGCTTTAAGTACTCTTTGCTGTCGTATTACCCTTCCATAGTCATTGTTCGCACCACCCAGAGTTTCAACCTTCCGTACACGGCAGTATCCCATAGCCTGGTTTCCATTTAATTTATTAATTCCTGGTTTTACATTTCGATTGGATTTTTTCGATATATAGTTTGTTTTATTTAAATATTTCGCTTCCTTCTCACCCAACTCAATGGTTACTCCACCTAACAAATCCACTATTTTTTCAAAGGATTTAAAATCTACGGAGGCATAGCCATCAATTCTGATTTTATAATTCTTCTCCACCGTTTCTATCAGCAGGTCGGCACCGCCTTTTGAATAGGCAGAATTCAACTTATTCGCTTTATAGCCAGGTATATCAACATAACTATCCCGCAATAGGGAGGTGAGCTTAATCGTATCATCCTTGGTATTAATGGATGCAATCATCATGGAGTCCGTATTCCTTGCTCCTCCTATTTCCTCAATACCAAATATCAGATAATTCTTTACATATTTCTCATGTCTGGCACCAGGTACATGCTTCCTATCCTCCGCTGTAGTTTCGATTTCTTCATTCTGCACATTACCAAATACAAAGTTACTGGCAGCACGATACAGAAAGCTTCTGCCCGGCTTTGTTCCTATTACAAGAAAAACAACTACCAGCAAAAGCATTATGGTGATACCAAGTCCTTTGAGAAAACGATGCTTATTCTTTCTCTTCTTTTTATACGATTTATTACTCTTATTTTCTTTATTCGGTATCTGTCTGACAGGCTGATCAGGCTCTGTTGCCGTATTCTGTTCTTCATTCATAATCTCAAGAACCTGCTGTTTCAGTAATTCATCAACCTTCTTGTCCTGCATACTATCTCCTCTTTTCTTCACAGATAAACTGTAATAATGCTTCGCAGCCTTCTCTGATATCTTCATAAGTCCGCTCGAAGTCTCCGGTATACCAGGGATCCGCAATATCCCTAGTTTGTCCTGTATAGTCTAAAAGTTTTTTTACTTTGTTGTCAACGTCTTTTCCTATAATTCGATAAATATTTGATATATTCCAATGATCCATTGCTATAATGTAATCATACTCTGAATAATCTCTTTTTGTCATCTGAATTGCTCGTTTTCCCTCAGATGAAATTCCTAAACGATTTAAGATTTTTCTGGTTCCAGGATGAACTGGATTCCCGATTTCTTCTGTACTGGTAGCCGCTGAGGCTATGTAAAACATATGGTCAAGCCCTTTCTTTTGTACCATATCTTTGAATACAAATTCTGCCATAGGTGATCGACAAATATTGCCGTGGCAAACCATGAGCACTTTTATCTTGTTTGGCATAAAATTTCTTTTCCTTTCAAATCGTCTCAAACCATTGATTTTACTGGGTTTGTTGGATTTTTACTTTTTTATCAACTTGTCATTTCTTCTCATAAAAACGCAAGTTTTCTCGGGTCCGTGGTATAAAAATGGTATAAATTCAAAATTTTTATACCACGTTTTTTTCTTGGTATAAATTTTCTGGAAATCCCATAAATACAGCATTTCTTAGACTTTTATAACATACCAACTTAATGTATGGCACATGGCTTTACAAAATTTATACCAAATAATTGTGCCATCCAAAATCGGCAGATGTTATTTTTAAGCCTCTTTTACATTCAAAAGCCCTAGTCTTTCCATCTCTTCTTTGGCATCTTCCTCTTTGATATGAGTATATGTATCGAGAGTTACAGACACATCTGCATGTCCCATGATATACTGCAATATCTTCGGATTCATACCACTCTTTGCATAATTTGTACAACAAGTATGTCTGCATACATGAGGCGTTATCTTTGGCAATTGCACTCTGTATGTGTTGTTATACTTCTGCAGAATAAGTTGGAAACACTTCTGCCAATGCTGTGATACTTTCGGCATACCGTTTTTGTCTAAGAATAAGAACCCTGTGTAACCATTTATAATCGGTTCTACTTTAGGTTTTGGACGATTCTTGATAATTCTCTTAAAAGCCTCTACTACTTCCGGTTTCATCGGAATATTGCGATTTCCGCATTCTGTCTTTGGCGGAGCACAAATATATTCCATTTTACTGGTTCTCTGAAGCTGATGATTCACTCTTAAGACATTCTTTCTAAAGTCAACATCCTTGATAGTTAATCCACAGAACTCACTGATACGAAGTCCGGTCTTAAACAGAATAAATATTGCATCATAGAACTGACTGTAATGCGGGTCCTTCTCAATGAACTCCAAAAATTTACGTTCCTGCTCTCTTGTAATCGCATCACGCTTCACACTGTCATTTACAACTACCGTATGAAGTTCGAACTGGAACGGATTTTTAATAATCATGTCATCATCTGCCGCCATCTGAAATGCCGGACGTAAGACTCCTCGCACTGTGCATACTGTACTGTAGCCTTTGCCGCTCTCCTGCAACTGAATCAGAAATATTTTTGCATCCGATGTTTTGACCTCAACTATCTTCCTCTGTCCAAATGATTCCTTTGCTAAAAGATTCTGTACAAATTGATATCCCTGACGTGTACTGTACGCCACTCCGGTTTTGGTGGTAAGATATTTTTCTACCAGCTCACATACCGTCATATCTGTGGTATACATCCCACGTTTGATATTGTTTTCAATCTCACGAATCTTTTCCCTTAGAGAAACCTCCTTCCGTTTGCCGGATGGTGTAGGGTCACCACTGGTCAATCGCCAACTGTACACAGTCTTTCTTTTGCCGTATGGGTCTTTGTAACGATACATGTATCGTCCATCTTCCATCTGTGCCTCACCTACATGAAGCACTCTACCTTTATTGTCACGTCTCTTTGCATCACTCATAATAATTCTCCTTTCAAAGAGCTATGACATGGCTTAGTGTTAATATATCATAACTCTTTCGTTTTTTCCACATTTCTCGGGCTTTCCGCAAAATTTATACCATCAATTTTGGCAATAATTTATACCAAAAGCCCTGTTACCTTTTCTCTTAAATAGCTTCCAGACTATCCACATACTTTTCAAATTTCACTCTCTTAATCTGAACACGATTCCCGTTCCAAAGAAGGTAATCTGCATTCTTATTTTCATTGATAAGATTTCGCAACTTGTGTTCTCCAATTCGGAAATATGCTGCAGCTTCTTCAATGCTCAAAGTATATTTTTTCCATACAGGAATATTGTAAGTAGTATTCATCCCCATCTCCTATTCCGATTCTTCTTCCCGAAAAATCTGTTCAAACGCTCTTTTATTTTGGTTTCCTTTTTCTCTACGATGACTCTCGCCCTTGATACAGATGGGCTGGCAACTGCCAAGCACTCTATCGTAGATTCTCTTATAATCAAGATTCTGAGTTTCCCTCATTTCCCTTACAGTCAGATTCGTAGTAATAATCATAGGCTTGCCGGAGCATACTCTTCTATCCAGCACAGAGAAGACACTCTCAACCACGAATCCCGAGTTACGTTCCGAACCCAAATCATCCAAGATCAGCAAGTCATAACCGCAGACCGCTTCTATGTAGTCGTTCTTATCAATGGCAGCAAACACGCCATTGCTGATTGTGGTAAAGTTTGTCATAAGCACTCGCTTCTCCTGCTCCAGTAACGCATTAGCAATACAGGCTGCCATGTAACTCTTCCCGGTTCCTACATCTCCCCACAGAAGCATTCCCATGCCTTTCTTCTTTACCTCGTCCCAATGCTCTACATACTGCTTTGCATATTTCATGTAAGGATTGGAACCATCATCATTTGTAAAGTTCCAATCGCGCATAGCTCGCTCAGGAAAGCATATTTTTATATTCTTCTCAACCTCCTGACGATGCTCCTGCTCCTTGCGTTCTTGCCTTTCCTTTTCCATTCGCATTCTCACACAAGCACATTGCCTTGGATGCGTCTTCATACCAAACAAATCTTGTGCATACTTCGGAATATATCTCTCCACCGGTTCCCGGCAGACCTCACAATACTCCAAACCATCTTTTCCAATAAAGAATTTTTCTTTATCCATAATTAAAAACTCTCCTCCTCTTCGTAGTCATAATCTCTTAAAGAATTATTTGTTTTGTTATTTATATATTTATTAGGGGACAGATTTCCGACAGGGTTGGAGCCGGTTTTCCATCCAACTTCTGTCGAGTTTCCGACGTCGGATTTCCGGCATACTTTTTCTTCCGGAAATAATATGTATAACCTATTAGGACGACCTCTACCCTGTGGAACCTTCTCTAATAAATGCGCTGCAACCAATTCTTTCATAGCGTCTTTAATAGTCGTTGCACTCTTCTCCATATCCTCTGCCATCTGTTGAATGGTATAAACAAAATAAACTCTACCGTTACCATCTACCCATGCATTGCTCTGGGACAATTGAGCCCTCCCCAGCATCAATGAGTAAAGCAACTTTGCAGTATTGCTGACATGCATTGATATGAGAAAACGTGGCATAGGCAAAAACGATGGTATCCTTGTATGTTGATACATGTAATTACTCATTTATCTACTCTCCCTCCTTTGTGATTTTATTTCAATTCCTTCATGCATGCTCCTTATGGGCAATAAAAAAACACCACATACTTCTCACTGAAATACTGGTGTTATCCATGCTCTTCTTTTTTTAGTTTTTATACTTTGACGCTTCTGGCCAAAGTCGTTCCTTTGCACACAGCAAAAATTTGCAAAATAAAAAAACAGCTCCCTTATCAGAAACTGCAAATATCATCTCGCTCACCTTTTTAAATTTTCTCTGTATACACTTTATCACAGATGCAGAAATCTGAAAATGGACAAATGGTAGACATTTGGTGGACATTTATATCTGCATATACTATAGCACAGATAAATTCCGCTGCATACTGTCAAAAACCCTACAATATCCCTACAGATACCCTACAATTACCCTACATGCATTCAGCCGAAGGCGTAGCTTTCTCCAAAATGCAATTTAGAGAAATCCAAGGGGCTTGGGGCAATCCCCAACAAGCAGAAAAGCAAAACCTGTACAGGTTTGCCTTGCTTGCAAAGTTGTATATGTATATACCTTTGCACTGCTTGCCACTTTTGTGAATTATCAGATTCGTCCTTGCTTATTATAAACCATACCACAGACGCAACTATAATAAAAGCGGGATTTGGGGTGGATTTCCGGTGAATTTTCGAAGAATCTAACCTATTACCGCTATATAAGAGGACGCTTCTTATACTCTTAGAAAGCGCCCTCTCGTTTTTCTTAAACTGCCTTAAATGGCTGCTTTTATTTTTTCAATCAAAGTGATATCCGCAGGTAACCACTCAACAGAATCCAGTTCTTCCTTCGTAAGCCACTTTGCTGCCGCATGCTCTGTCAGAACCAAGTCACCGGATACAATTTCTACCCAGAAGCAATCCATAGAAAGATGAAATGTTGGATAATCGTATTCAATGGTATCAATCAGTTCACCTACGACGATTTCAGTTTCCAGTTCTTCCATAATTTCACGTTTGAGAGCTTCCTGAGGTGTTTCACCTTCTTCGATTTTTCCGCCAGGGAACTCCCAGCCACCTTTGAAATCACCATAACCACGTTGGGTTGCAAAAATAATAGTCTCACCTTTTTCGTTTACTGCCTTTGTTATAGCTGCAACTACTCTTATTGTTTTCATACGGCCTTATCTCCTTCTGTCTGAATATTGCTCTGCAAATAACGTAATAAATCATCTCTTACAGAATGTCGCATCTGCATCGTTACCTTCGCAATGTCTCTATCTTTCCCATTATTGTCTTTCTTAGTATCAGCCTTTACATCAATTACATCGAACAGACCCATATAGTAAAAATTCGTCTCTGCATCACTCTTTTTAACAAGCAAATGTTTTCGTGCTGCAGTGCATACATCTTCCATGTAAGAACTGTCCACGCCTCTACCAATCTGCGAATCCCATCTGAAAATAATATTGTCTTCAAATGCATCTGCGTAATCCGGCTTTCCATCAACATAGCTCTTTTCATCATCTGCGCTTTCTTCTTTATGGTATGTAACAAAGATAAACACATCGTCACCTATTCGCTTCATTCCATACATCGTAGAAGATAAATCTTTTCCACAATTCATAAGCAAGCTCACGTCACGTCTGGAATACTTTTCATATAATACAAATGGAGATTCTTCAGTTCTTCCAACATGATATTTTTCTCTGTATCGTCTTAGTCCGACTTCAATAATATCCTCAACCTGTCTATTAAATTCCATATGCTTCAGACGTTCTGCAAAAGCCATCATTCTACGCAACATCATGCTTTCATCATTATTCACGATATCGATGTGGCAATATTTCTGATACTCTTCTTCCTTGCTTACAAATCTTCCTTGTAATACCTCCACCGCATTTGCAAACGATGCCATATCCACAATATATCCATATTGCGCTTGCAGTTCACTCTTGATTTCATCAATGCGAATTACCTCATGCTTCATCAAACGCTTTAATATTTCAAGTTCATATGGTCTTGCACCGGACAGCACAGTTTTTGACAAATATTCAAGCGTTGTCATTTCCTGTTCGGAGATTTTTCCTACATACAATTCCTTTTCCTCTGATTCAAGAAATGCCTGATAGGTTTTATATTCACGAATAATTACCAGCGGATCCACCTCTCCGTTATCATAAAAATCAACCAGATATGGAACACGTCCAAGCCTATTTTTTAAATTTTTATAGCTGGACTTGATAATGGATTTCATTCCCTTAATCTTGTCAATAGATGAGAATATTTTATCCTTGGCAATTTCATCAAAGTGTACTGTAGAAGCACCGGGAATAGTAGTGTTACCACTTATAACATACTTCCGGATAATATCCGGATTATAAGAACGATCTCCGGAAAGTGCCACCGGAATCATAAAGTTATTATTATAGTTTCCGATGAAGTCAAGAATTACAACATATTCCTTCCCCTCTGCTTTACGCAATCCACGACCAAGCTGCTGAATAAATACAATTGGTGATTCCGTCGGTCGAAGCATAATAACTTGATTTACCTCTACTATATCGACACCTTCATTCAGAATTTCCACAGAAAAAATATAGTCAAGTGGTTGCAGCTTTTCTGTCGCATCTTTCTCATCCATCGCAAGTCTTTCGAAAGCATTGGTTCTCTCGTCCTCGGACGCGCTACCATTAAGTGCAATTGTTCGATAACCTAAAGCATTAAATTTCTGCGATAATTCCTCGGATTCATCAATCCTACTACAGAAAATCAGGCCTTTCACTCTATCTCCGCTATATCCATAATATTCTGCTTGTTCAATAATATGGCGTACACGCTCATCGCCAGTAAGCAAATTGAAATCTCTATCAGACATTTTTCTCGATTTCAATTGCTTTTCTTCAACTAAGGAAACATCGCTGATTCCGAAATAGTGAAACGGACATAATATATCCTCTTCCATTGCTTGCTGCAATCGAATTTCATATGCAATCTGATAATTAAATATCTCGTAAATGTTACGTCCTGCTACATCGTCATCCCTTTTATCCGGAGTCGCAGTCATACCAAGCCACAGTTTCGGCTTAAAATAACTCATTACCTTCTGATATGTATCTGCGGAACTGTGATGTGCCTCATCCAAGATAATACAATCAAATTCGTCAGGACTATATTTATGCAAATGTTCATCACGATTTAATGTCTGTACCATTGCAAACACATAATCTGCTTCATAATCAGAATATCCGGCACCTACTAATCCCATGGAAATATTTTTTCCAAATACCTTCTGATATGATTTCTTGGTCTGACGCGCCAACTGTCCACGATGAACTAAGAATAATACTCTTTTATATCCAAGTTCACGCATGGCAAATGCTGACGCATATGTTTTTCCGGTACCCGCTCGTGTCAAGGGTGTGAAGGGGATTTTTTGAGAAAATTTCGCTTTTCTTAAAAAGCCTTTTATGGATAGGTTCTATATTCAGTTTTAGGATTCCGGATGGAATCGAATGCGGTGGCGGGTTATGACTCCCGCTTTACAATCATCTGGGTTACACCGCTATGTCATTATTCCTCTTATACGATATAGCTCTATCACACAATTCATCAAAATATTCTTTACAAAAAGTATTTGTATACTTCTCATCTATCCACGGCACAACTTTACCATTCTTCATTTCAACAAACTCTGTTAACTTATTTTGTTTAATAAAATTTTCAAATTCTTCAAATTGGTTAAGCCATGAAAAAGTCATAACATTATAGTAAGCATATCTTAATTTTAACTGCGAATCATTCACAATTTCTTGGAACAAACCAAATGAAATATCTTTTTTAGCTATCACCTCATAAAATTTTTGTATATCAGCAAGTGTCAAATCAATTCTATCGTTAAATGACCTGTTTGCTCGTAAGGTATTTATGCTTAACGCATAAGACGGCCACTTTAAGCAATCAAACATCCCTTTTCTCAGCAAAACATACTTCTCAAGAAGTAAATCTACATCTTCCATGTATATTGACTGCATTTTTTTAACACTACACAAGCCATCCGATGACATTCTAATCCGCATTTCCCCGACATTGTGCCATTCAGATTTTTTAATTATCATCGTATCTTCATATGGAATATCCGGATCTTGATAATCTTTTAGTATATTGCTTATATTGTTCTCCACAATTCTATCATATGCCTCTCTTGCCTCTTTCTTATTCATATCAATATCCTTTCAGAATAATTACCATCTTGCCTAAATTCCTCTATACCATAAATGCGGTGGCGGGTTACGACTTCCGCTTTGCAATCACTTGGGTTACACCGCTATATTGTTCTTTATAACAAAATTTTTGAATACAGAATTAATTCCATGAATAATAATCTCTGTTCCCACATCTTCTTCTATAATTTGCTCTCCAAATCTCTTAGGTCTATACAGATATTCTCCATCAGATATTTTTTCAAAATATATATAGTCATTTATCTCATTACAAAAAACTGCACATATATTTGACTTCATTTTGAAAACCAATCGGTTATCCAACTCATATCCAGCATCCTGTAATTGTATCCAACACTCTAGGGTATGGTCTATTTTGTGTCTTTGCGATAATAATCCCCGCTGTTCTTTTATTCCACAAAACTTATATAAATCAATTCTCTTAATCATATATTGCATATGTTCCTTGACAACATTTTTGTGTTCAGATAACTTTGAAAGATTTACTAAAGTATCTCTATTCCAAACCATAACATCATATATTGGTTTCTTATTATCCATACCTTCTCGTACATTTTTAATAATAACGCTATCAAAACACCCTTTCCCTATTGCCCATTCAAGAATTTCATCTGTGGAAACATATTTCGATTTGTACTTTTCAGTTGTACTCTGAATAAATTCATCATACAAATCTTTAGGGAAAAATCTATCCCGTTCCACTTTTATAGTATCATAATAATAAAAACCATCGTCACATGTAGCATCAATAATTAGCGGATGCATTGTACAAATATTTGTTCGGTATAATACCTTATTATCCCCAACACCTCCAGCATAACCTATTGCATCTACGATACTGTTACAAAAATAAACTCCATTCTTTATATTATTAATTTCACCTCCGCGAAAAAAAACAAATGGTTCTCCTTCCGTATCCCTAAGCATATCTTCTTGCGTTATATTACGATGTTGCTTAAGGTATCTTAGTAATTTCATTCAAACACCTTCTCTCTCATCTATCAGCGACCTCTCTAACCCAAAAGTGATTATCAACCTTTCCCTTAGAAATAATATACTGTACTTTTTTATCTTCCTTTTTTGATAGTCTACTTAATATTGCAACTTTATTTTTATACACTTCATCATCCATAGCTTCTGATAAACGAGATAAAATCAGTCCTTCGCAGTCTTGGTCCATTTTCATTATCTTAATCAATAATATGTATGCATAAAATCTTACTTCGCTATTTGGGTTTCTACTGAATTCCAAAAGGGACTGAAGCATATATTTGCTATGCGTTATAGATAAACCTAGCTTTTCTGCTTCCGTCAATAAACCATATAGCACATTAAGTACTACAAGTATTTCCGAAGTATCGTTCCTTGCAATATTAGCAAAAGTCTCTATTACGCTTAATTCATCAATTTGATTAATAAAGATTTTCCAAAACCGAAAAGCCACTTGCAAACTACTTTCATTGTATCCGCTCGTTAAAAAGATGTCTTTACCTTTTAAAAATACATCTATATTTTTATTTATCTCTACTGTAGCTTCTCTAACACACTTTGCTTTAGGGTACTTCATAAAAATAATTGTTATCAACTTCCATGCGTCCACTTTGCTTTCCAATGTCTGTCTCTCTGCTCTAAGTGTTCCTAAGGTAGCATTTAACACTTTATTTATTTCTTTTACCGGTACCTTGACTTTGCCTAAGACAAGAATGTTTTCTATCGTCCTATATGGATTCGAAGCATATCCACTATAACATCCTCCCTTACCTTGTGTTTCATTTTGCGCTTCAATGTCCTTTACTAATCTATCAATATGAGCATTTGTATCTTCTAAATCATGTTCAAAAACGTTTAAACTATACTCATT
>JBNRML010000088.1:0-3272 GCA_050309585.1 Lachnospiraceae bacterium | reverse complement strand
AGGAAGAACGCATGGTGAAAAAAAAGATAAAAACCCTTCGGCAAAAACCAATATTATACTTACATTAGTTGATAAACCTGCACCTCCCATTTTGACCTCCCGAAATAATATTATTAAAATATAGCAGGGCAACTTTACTATGTCAAGTAACCTTGTCACATATGTTTCAACAGCCACGGACCTTGCCCGTGGCTGTTATTTATCTTATTGATATTACTTCTATCCATTTAACCAACCGAGTCAGTAATGAAGTATCATATCATTCTGAGGGCATGCCCGAAGATTCTTCCTGTACATTCTCATCTCGAGCTTCTTGTTCTTGCTCACTGTTTATTAAAGCATTAAGCTGGTTTAAGAGCCTTTCCAATTCATTAATTTTTCTGCCGTATTCTGCCCAATTTCCGTTTTGTGAAGCTTCATTTGCATCATTGAACACTTCATTGGCTTTAATAATTAAATCATTAATATTTGTATTATCATATTCTTCGTCAGGCACCTGAGGTCTTCCGGGTTCTTGCTCAGATATGCCGAAAAGTCTGTTTATGGCTGTATCCAGTGTAGGCTCCATCAATATTTTATCGCCATAGGAGACGACAACCATTTTCATTTCGGGAAAATTGCTGTCTGTATCTGATTTCAAATATATGGGCTCTACATACAGCAATGATTCTTCTATTGGAATTACCAACGTATTTCCTCTCAAAACATCTGAACCCAATTGACTCCACAAGGTAAGCTGTGATGATATATTCGTATCTTGGTCAATTTTTGTTTCTATCATATTAGGCCCGGGAATTACTTTTGTTTTTGGAAATTCGTACAGCACAAGTTCACCGTAATTTTCGCCGTCATTTCGTGCAGCCAAAAGTGCTATCATATTATCTTTGTTCTGGGGAGTATATTGATTGGTCAATAAAAACTCCACATCTTCCTCTCCTGGAAGTTTAAACATCAGATAACTTGAACCTGCAGGTACTTCTCCTCCACCCATATATTTCTCGTTTGCTAAATCCCAATAATCCTCTCGCCCAAAGAAAACCGTTACATTTTCAATGTGGTACAATCTGTACATATCTGATTGTACATCGAAAAATGCACGTGAATATCTAATATGCTTTCTAATACCTTCCGGCATTTCATCTATCGGTTTCAATAAATCCGTAAAAATTTTGTCATAGGTTTTTATAATTGGGTCATTTTCATCTGCCACATAAAAATCAATTGTTCCGTCATAAGCATCTATTACAACCTTTACGGAATTTCTTATATAATTAACATCCATGCCCTTAATAAATATGTCTGTAGGTTGTGAATAAGGGAATCTGTCGCTTACGGTAAATCCCTCAATAATCCAATATAATTTTCCATCATCTTGATTTACTACAATATATGCATCCGGGTCATAGTATATAAAAGGAGCTATTTCCGTTACCCTTTGCACTATATTTCTATTTATTAAAATTTTCGAATTGCTGTCTATATTGTTGGAAATCATCATTCTGTAGCTGCCCATTCTTATGCTGAACAAAAGTCTGTTAAAAAAAGAAAGGTTGATTCCTGCTTCCCCATCGTATAATGTTTCAACATTATCGGCGCCTGAAGGATAATCAAATTCCATTTCATCTGTATTTACAATTACATAATTATTGGTTTTCTCACCAAAATATATTTCAGGTCTCTGTATATTAAAGTCTGTTTCCGTTGTGGGAGGAATATTTTTAACCAGTATTTCAGGCTGCCCCTGTGGTGTAACATTATTCACGGTAGATACCGTTATTCCAAATCCGTGAGTATATTTTAAATATTGATTGACCCAGGTTCTTGCCTGTTCATTTAATCTGTCTTGGTCAAGTTCTCTTGCTGACAAAAAAACCTGCTTGTAATCACCGTCAATTACATATCTGTCCACATCTACATCATGAAAGACATAGTAGGGTCTGATACCTTGCAGCTGGTTATAAACCTGAATTAACGGCTCCTGATTATTTATTCTGATATTGTCTATTACTTCCGGGTTGTTTTGTAAATCTTCAATGGTTAAATTATTATTGGCAGGAAACTGTATTGTTTTTACATTGTTTAAAGAATAAGCATTTTGGGTGCTTTTGATGCTGTATTGCATATATTTTGTTTCTTTTGACAATTGGTCAGGCTCAACTACAAATTTTTCTACGGCACCTGCCACGCCGGTTCCAGCAATTGATATGATAATAAGAGCTGCGGGAACTGCCAATGCCGTTTTTAAATTTCTTTTTCTTGCGCCGATAAAAAATGTTATAGCTGCAAGTACACATCCAACGGCTAATATTCTGTATAGATTCAAAGTAACGTTAATATCAGTATATCCTGCGCCGAATACACGGCCTAAACGCGAAAAAAGCAAATCATAGCTTCTTAATACATATCTCACAGCTAACAGTAAAAATAAAAAAACACCTATTATTGAAAGTTGATTTATTATTCTTTCAACAAACTTTTTATTCAAAATATTATTCAAGTCTATCTGCTTACGTGGAAATTGCTGTATATCTTCAAATTTTTCCGAAACATTTTTTATGCTGTCCTTAAGTGCAAGAAAGCCGTTAAACAATATTATAATTACTGTCAGCAAAAATAATATGGAAATAATCGAACTTACAATTGTATTTATAAGAGGTAGTTTAAATACGTAAAAACTCACATCATTATTAAAGATAGGGTCGGTTGCTCCAAATTCCACACCATTTATATATTGAAGAATTTCAAACCACATGGTGGATATTATATTCAATGTTATAAGAAGACTTGCTCCTGCAGAAATTAATTTAATAGTTAAATTCAATTTTTTATTTACAACGATTATTTCTGTTTCTTCATCATATTTCTTCTTTAGTTTCTTAATAAATATGTACAATAAGATGCTCAATATAATAAAAATCGGAATACCAATCATAATTTGCGCTTTAATTTTGGTAAAAAATGTTTGGGTATAGCCGACTTCTTTAAACCACAAATAATTTGTAATAAATTCTACTATATTGGTAAAGGAATTGATAATCAAAAAAACGATGACAACAATTCCCAGTACAAATAATCTTCCTTTATTCCTCATATTACCTCCTTTTATCTGTAGTATTCAATTCTTAATTTTTCCAAAGATTTCTTTTCTATTCTGGAAACAGTCATTTGAGATATTTTTAATTCTTTGGCAATATCACTTTGAGTTTTATTTTCATAAAACCTCTTTATAATGATATTTTTTTCAAGTTCATTCAATTTACTCATCGATTTGT
>JBNRML010000087.1:0-52061 GCA_050309585.1 Lachnospiraceae bacterium | reverse complement strand
TCAGGGACGTTGTGAAGATGTGGACAGACAATGCCATGTATGTTGTGTTAGGATTGGAAAATCAGATGCGGGTACATTATGCAATGCCTGTGAGAACAATGATGTATGACGCCATGAATTATTCGGGGCAGATAAAGAGAAGAAGTGCGGATGTAAGGAATAAAAATGCATCCTCATCGGAATATCTGTCAGGATTTGGAAAAGAGGATAAGATATATCCCGTGGTGACATTGGTGTTATACTATTCTGACGAAAAGTGGGATGGTCCGACATCACTATATGATATGATGAATATATCGGAAGAAATAAAGCCACTGGTTCCGGATTATAAAATTAATCTGGTAAACATAAAGGAAGTTGATTATACTGAATTCAGTGATGATGAAGTGAAATGTTTTTTCAAACTGATGAAACAGTTGGAAAAGGGAAGAAATATCGGAGAAGTGAAAACAGAAGTAGAAAATAATCCTGTAGGCAGGGAAACATTGCTTGCAGTTGGAGTGGCGGCATCGTCAGCGGAGCTTGTAAAAATGGCCACAAGTTATCATATGCCGGAAGGAGATGAGGAAAGGATGTTAGCTATTGATGAATGGGTAGCAGAAGCAAGAACCGAGGGAGAAAAGCGAGGTATAAAGAAGGGGGAAAAGCGGGGAGAAAAGCGAGGCATAAATAGAACATTAGAGGTTTTATCAAAAATAAATAGCGGGATGACCAAGGAGAGTATTGTGGCAGAGGGGTATTCAGAAGAATTGGTTAGTGAAGTAATGGCAACCATGAATAAGTGATTAGATGAAATGATTATAGCTTGATTATATATAGGACTTTATGGAAGTGTGGAAACTATGGGATTTTTGAATGCTTTTTTTGAAGATGAAGTAAGAGATGGTTTTTTTGTACCGGCAATGGTTAAGAGAGGATGGGCGGCAGAGCTTGAGGTTTTAGCAGAGATTGACAGAGTATGCAAAAAACATAATATTAAATATTATGCAGAGTGGGGAAGTCTTCTTGGAACAATAAGGCATCAGGGTTTTATACCTTGGGATGATGACTTAGACATCGGTATGATGAGAAAAGATTATAAAAAGTTTATTGAGGTGGCTGAAGAGGAATTTGATGGCAAATTTACCTTATTTACATATAAAACCCATAAAGATTTCTGGCATTTTCTTGCAAGGGTGGTTGGTAACACGAGGATATGTTTTGAGGAAGAACACCTAAATAGATTTCATCAGTTTCCATATATTGCTGGAGTTGACATTTTTGTTTTAGATAAAGTGTGCAATGATGAAGAAAGGGAAAAATACAGAAATACGTTAGCAAAATATGTCATTGAGGCGGCAGATGAAATATGTACGGATGTTTTATCCGTTGAGGAGTCTGAGAAACATTTATCCACAATAGAACGGCTATGTAGCGTGAGAATTCCACAGGAAATGAGATTTTATTTATACGACAGTGGAAAAAATGGCAGTAACAGCACTTTAAATGTGGAAATATCAACCAATGAGCGTAAATACAGATTAAGAGCTTATCTTTATGAATTGGCTGAAAAAATGTTTGAGCAGTTTGAAAATGAAGATTGTGAATTTGTGACACAGCTTATGCCTGGAGGACTGTATGGAAAGGGATATAAATTAGAAAAAAAATATTACGACAAGATAATCAGACTTCCTTTTGAAAATACGACCATGCCTGTGCCGGCAGCCTATGATGAAATGTTAAGAAGAAGATATGGAGACTATATGAAAATAGTTAAAAACAGGGCGGGGCATGATTATCCATTTTTTAGTACACAGCAGAAACAATTAGATGAAGTTCTTAAAAGAGAAGGGGTGGAGGGACTTAAAGAATATGGATTTGATTTGAATGCAATTCACAAACATGATGAAGAGAGGATATCGAATAAACAAAATTCATATAAAGAATTGGTAAAAGAATGCCTGAAGGAGCTAAATAATATTGTCAAATCAATAAAAAACTGCTTTGAAAAGAGATATTCAGAAAAAATAATGGAACTTTTAGCAGATTCTCAACAACTTGCCATGGATTTAGGAGGTCTAATTGAAAATTGCAAGGGCGAAGAATTTATTACAATTGGCCTCATTCAGGAATATTGTGAGAAAGTCTATATAATGTATGAGCTTGTTGGCAATGGTGATTATGACATTAATTCAATAATGGAAGTGGAAGAATCACTAATTGAGGTTGAGAAGAGCATAAATAATGATGTTTTATGTCGTCAGGAAATAGTCTTCGTAGTATGCCAATTTAAGTACTGGAAATCACTGGCAAATATATGGAAGTATTATTCGGATAATCCAATATATGATGTAAGGGTTATTGTTGTGCCTTACTATTATAAGAAGTATGATGGTAGCTTTTATGAAATGAAATATGAATTGGAACTATTTGCGAACAAGTTTGATGTCATTAAGTATGATGAATACGATTTTGGACTTATGTACCCGGAGAAGATATTTATCCAGAATCCTTATGATGCTTTCAATCCTGTCATATCAATTCACACTTTTTTTTATTCGGAAAACTTAAAAAAATTTACGGACGAGCTTATTTATATTCCTTCATTTAAGTTGGATGATTTTGATAAAACATATTTTTGTGAATATGAAAATATGAAATATTACTGTACAGTTCCGGGGGTTGTTAATTCAGATATTATTATCCTTGAATCTGATAAAATGAAACAGGTATATATTGATAAACTTGTGGATTTTGCGGGGGAAGACACCAGAAATATGTGGCATGAAAAAATCAAGGTATATGATATGGTGTTTGAAAACATTGATTATGATGATGGGATTTGTGATGATACTTCTGCGAAAATGTCTGGTTCAGACAAAAAAACAATCCTATATTACACAGGTGTGAGTGGATGGATACAATATGGTACGGAAATGCTTCGAAAGATTAAGTATTCGTTAAATATATTTGAAAATAATAGCAAAAAAATCAGATTGATATGGAAATCACATCCAATGACTGAACAGATAATTAAGGAATGTTGTGCTGAAGCATATGATGATTACATAAATCTTGTTTCGGAGTTTATAGAATCAAAAATTGGTGTTTTTTCAGTATATGAAGAGGATGAGAAGTTGGTAGAAGAATGTGATGCATATTATGGAGATTCAGAGGCAATAGTCAGAAGGTTCCAAAGAGCGCGTAAGCCTGTTATGATACAAAATATAGAAATTCTGGAGGGAAAATGAATAGTAAAATATTGATATACAGATACAACAGCATATGTGAACCACCAGTAATCAGAGCTTTTAAAACAATAGGATTTGAAGTGGATGAAATAACAGCGGAAATGACTGATAAATCAATTACACCCTCTCAATGTATGAAAATGGTAAGTGACAAACTTTCAAGGGATAATTATGTGGCGGTTTTTTCTGTTAATTTTTATCCGACTATTTCAGAAGTATGTCAAATATACAAGATTCCTTATATTGCCTGGACTGTTGACTGCCCTGTTATGGAATTGTATTCAGACTCTTTGAGAAACAATTTTAACAGAATTTTTTTATTTGATTATGCACAATATGAAGAGTTTTACCATATGAACCCAGAGTGTATTTTTTATTTGCCTTTGGCAGCAGATGTTAATGAATATGATAAAATCATTTGTCAGGCACACAAGAATTGCCGTGGGGATGAAGGAAATAATCTATATAAAAGTGATGTATCATTTGTAGGTTCTTTATATTCGGAAAAGTGCAGTTATAACAGAGCAAAGAATATGCCAGATTATCTGAAGGGGTATCTTGAAGGATTGATGAAATGCCAGTCTGTTGTATATGGATGCAATTTTTTGCCTGAGGTGATCACAGAAGAATTGGCATTAGAATATGGAAAATATGGAAAAATGTATAACTTTCCGGAAAAGACTACAAAAAATCATATAGCCTCCCTTGCACACAATGTTCTTAGTTATAAGATTGCGGAGATGGAAAGAATCAGACTTCTTGGACTTATTTCTCAAAGATTTAGTGTTGATTTGTATACGTATAGTGATACATCAATGCTTCCAAAGGTGCATAACAAAGGTGGAGCGGATACATTTACAGAGATGCCATTAATTTTCAATCAGAGTAAAATTAATTTAAACTTTACATTAAGGGCAATACAGACAGGGCTTCCACTTAGGATATGGGATATTATGGGCTGTGGAGGTTTTGTGTTGACTAACTATCAGCAGGAAATTCAAGAATATTTTGAGATAGGAAAAGAGATAGAAGTATTCACCAGCGAAGAGGAAATGCTGTCAAAAATAGATTATTATTTGAAACACGAAGAGGAGAGAAGGGCAATTTCTGAAAACGGATATAAAAAGGTAAGAGAGATGCACACCTGGGTAAATCGCATTGCTAAAATGATGGAGTTAGTTTTTAAATAATGTGTGTATGAAAAGGAAATAGTTTATGAAGAAAAACATAATTATATATGTTCATAAGCATTTTTGTGTGGAGGATGTTTGTGAAGCGTTTGTGGATAAGGGATATGAAATTCATAAAATAAGTGGACAACTGAATGACAGAAGAGTTGACAAGGATTTTGAAGAGAGGCTGAAAAAACTTATTGACCTTGCTAAACCTGAATTTGTCTTTTCATTTAATTATTATCCTGTTATTTCCAATGTGGCAAATAAATATGAGATTCCATATATTTCATGGGTATATGACAGTCCGTTAATTACGCTTTATTCATATACAATTATTAATCCATGCAATAGAGTATTTTTGTTTGATTATAAAACGTACGAGAAGCTTAATAATGCTGGAATAACAACTGTATTTTATCTTCCACTGGCGGTAAATACCGATAGAATGGATAGAACTATTGAATCCTGCGAAAAAAATGAGTTTGACTGTGACATTTCATTTGTAGGATCCATGTATAACGAAAAAAAACATAGTTTGTATGACAGGCTTTATGAGGGTTTGGATGAATATACAAAGGGATATTTGAGTGCGGTGGTTAAGGTTAATTATGATTTGTATGGTATTGATTTTATACAAAAGGTGATAGAGGATGATAGCATTATCAAAAGTCTTCAAAAGTCTATTCGTGTGGATGTGAATTCTGACGGTGCTGAATCACCTGCATATTCATATGCTGAATATTTTATAGCCAGGAAAATTACCGAGTTAGAGCGAAAGAGAGTTATGGAGATTATTCCAAAGAATTACAAGGTAAATCTTTATACACATAGTTCGGAATATAAAGTGCCAGGGATTAATAATTGTGGCTTGGTGGATTATTATGAAGACATGCCATTTGTATTTAGAAATTCGAAAATAAACTTAAATGTTACATTAAAGAGCATAAAATCAGGAATTCCATTAAGGGTGTTTGATATAATGGGAGCTAAAGGTTTTTTGTTGACAAATTATCAAATAGAAATGAAGGAATATTTTGAACCTGGTGTAGACTATGTTTCATATGAGAGTATAGAAGAAATTCCTGCGTTGATAAATTATTATATGAAGAATGAAAAAGAAAGGGAGAAAATTGCTGAGAATGGATATAATAAAGTGAAGGAATATCATAGTTTTAAAAACAGGGTTAATGATATATTAAATATTGTTTTTTGTTAAGGCTTAAAAGCAGCCCCGTTATTAGACAAAGTCTGATAACAGAGCTGCTTTATATGAAATTTATGCATACTTTATGTATACCCATTAAACATCATTCCGCTGTAAATAGAAGTCATATAGGGATTTGCAAAATTTTTCCCTTTTATCGGGTTCGGATATGAAATCATAGTTTTATTAACGTATTTCATCGGATTTATTGAAATATCTGAGGATTTTATTGCAAGACTCTTTTTAAATGCATCAAGCTTATCTAAGACACCTTCTATTGAGTCCTCTGAGGCACATTGGGAAAAAAGATTCTTGTCAATAGAGAGATGACCATTTTCATCAAGGTTTAACCCAATAGATTCTAAATCGTTTTTGAAATACCTTGCTGTACGAACCATTTCCTTATCCAGTCTTGTGTAATTGTTGCCGATACCGGAAGAATTTTCATTTGGAACGTCAATAAGTTTGTTATATGTGGAAATCAGGTTGTCCACAGAATCCAATATCCAGTTTAAGTCTTCTGACCGGGTAACAGTGGTGCTTTCTCCGGGAGCATTTGGCTTCTTTAACGTTATTTCAAACGCGTTATTTACAGTGAAGGTATTTCCGGAAGAACTCTTTTCCATGCCGTTTAATACAAAATTTGCATTGGAAGGATATGTGCTTACCTTGTTTAGTCCGAGAATGCCAACTAAATCGTATCCGTTTTCAGCAGGGGAATTTTTTATATCAAATATGGTAGAGGAAAAGTTTGCTCCCGTGGCATTAGATGTAATCTCCAATGCACTTGTGGTCTTTGTGTTAAGTACCTTTGCGCTCAAACCGATATCTGCCTTGTTGATAAGTCTGGAAAGCTTTTCAAGGGTTTCCAGAGATGTTTCTCCCTTTCCTATGTTAAACTGAAATTCGTATGTATTATCATTGACAGACAATTCAAAGGTGTGCTCACCGGAATATATTATCTGATCATTACTGTATAAAAATTTAGAGGTATTAACCTGAGGTGTTGCAAGGTTTTTTACCTCGAATACATATTTGTCCCCGTCGCTGGTTTCTTTTGGATCAAGGACATTTACAGAAACCACATCGCTGTTGTCTGAAACGTATTTTGATGAGATCGGAATTTTGTTTTCAAAAGTCAGATCACGAATATCGTTTGCGAGAAGGCGGGCATTTTCTTTTAGGTCAATGGCAAATTTCTGAATAGATGAAGATACTTCTACCTTATATAAGGGAGATGTCTTGCTGATTTTTACAATATTATTATATATGTCTTTCAACTCGCTCTTTTTGTGAGTATCATTTTTGTTTGGTAAAAAATTACCATAGGTTGTAAGATAATAATCGTAAACACTTCCTATCATAATATGCCTCCTTCCTAAAGATTTTCTAAAGATTTCCTATAGATTCTAGTTTTCTAAATACATTATACTCTGAGGAAAATGTGAAATCAACACAAACAAGTGAAAAAAACTATATTTTTTTGTTGACGTATACTTTTTACTATGTTATATTAATCTAGCGATGGAAGAAGTCTTTTTTTTTTGCTTTATTTTAGGGTTCACTTGCAAATTTAGAACTAAAAATTAAAGCACAGCGTAGAAATTTAAGTGGAGGTGGACAGTTGTGCGCGTAAAAATAACATTGGCATGTACAGAGTGTAAACAGCGTAACTACAATACAACTAAGGAAAAGAAAAACCATCCTGACAGAATGGAAACTAAAAAGTATTGTAGATTCTGCAAAGCTCACACATTACACAAGGAAACAAAATAGTCAAGTTGATTAGGAAAGAGGTAACTTATGGGAGATTCTAAGTCAGTATCTTCAGATAAGGCTCCAAAGAAGAGCTTTATCAAAGGTCTTAAAGCCGAATTCAAAAAGATAATCTGGCCTGACAAAATATCCGTTGCTAAACAGACTACTGCAGTTGTTATTGTTTCTGTGATTATTGGTATCATTATCAAAATAGTAGATATGGTAATCCAGATGGGGCTCAATTTTATAGTCTAAGAAAGTAAAGGTGATTAGATGTCAGAAGCAAATTGGTATGTAGTGCATACTTATTCAGGTTATGAGAATAAGGTCAAAGCTAACATTGAAAAAACAATTGAAAACAGAAAACTCCAAGATCAGATTCTGGAAGTTACTGTTCCTATGCAGGACGTTGTCGAAGTGAAAAACGGAGCTAAGAAACAGGTTTCGAAGAAGATGTTTCCTGGATATGTTCTTATCCATATGATAATGAACGATGACACCTGGTATGTTGTAAGAAATACCAGAGGTGTTACAGGCTTTGTTGGCCCTGGGTCTAAACCGGTTCCTTTGACAGAAGCTGAAATGAAACCATTAGGTATTAAGGTTGATGAGATTGTTGTTGACTTTGATCTTGGTGATACAGTTTTAGTGGTAAACGGTGTTTGGGAAAATACTGTTGGTGTGATTAGACGTATGGATCGCAGTAAACAGATGGTTACAATCAATGTTGACATGTTTGGTCGTGAAACACCAGTTGAAATAAGTTTCACAGATGTTAAAAAAATGGACTAGATTCGTATTACAGAATCTAAAGTGGGAGGATATTTTCTTCCGATATTACCACATATTTAGGAGGTGCCATAATGGCTAAGAAAGTAGAAGGATATATTAAATTACAGATCGCAGCTGGAAAAGCAACACCAGCACCACCTGTTGGTCCAGCACTTGGACAGCACGGTGTAAACATTGTACAGTTCACAAAGGAATTTAATGCAAGAACAGCAGATCAGGAAGGAATGATTATTCCTGTTGTTATTACTGTATATTCAGACAGAAGCTTTAGCTTCATTACAAAAACTCCACCAGCAGCAGTTTTATTAAAGAAAGCCTGCAAGATTCAGTCTGGTTCAGGTGTTCCAAATAAGAATAAAGTTGCTAAGATTTCAAAAGCTGAGGTTCAGAAAATTGCTGAACTTAAGATGCCTGACTTAAACGCAGCATCTATTGAAGCAGCTACAAGCATGATTGCCGGTACAGCAAGAAGTATGGGTATCGTTGTAGAAGATTAATTCAAAATTTAATTAAAGTGGGAGGAGTCTTCCGCTAATACCACTAGGAGGTTTTAAAATGAAACGAGGAAAGAAATACGTAGAAGCTGCGAAATCAATTGATCGCGCTACTTTATATGATGCAGCAGATGCAGTGGCATTAGTAAAGAAAACTGCAGTTGCAAAATTTGATGAGACAATCGAAGCTCATATCAGAACAGGTTGTGACGGACGTCATGCTGATCAGCAGATCAGAGGTGCCGTTGTATTACCACACGGTACAGGTAAACAGGTTAGAGTACTTGTATTCGCTAAAGGTGCTAAAGCTGATGAAGCATTGGCAGCTGGTGCTGAATTCGTTGGTGCTGAAGAACTTATTCCAAAGATTCAGAACGATAACTGGTTTGAATTTGACGTTGTAGTTGCTACACCAGATATGATGGGTGTTGTTGGTAGATTAGGACGTGTACTCGGACCTAAGGGATTAATGCCAAACCCAAAAGCTGGAACAGTTACAATGGACGTTACAAAAGCTGTTCAGGATATTAAAGCTGGTAAGATTGAATACAGACTTGATAAAACAAATATTATTCATGTGCCAATCGGAAAAGCTTCATTCACTGAAGAACAGTTAGCGGACAACTTCCAGACGCTTATCGATGCAATCAATAAAGCTAAACCTAGCACATTAAAGGGACAGTACCTTAAGAGTGTGACTCTTACATCTACAATGGGACCTGGTGTTAAATTAAACGTAGGTAAGCTTACTAACTAATCTTTATAATATAATCCGGGTTTTTATGAACCTGGTATCATATTATGAGTTGCCCGACAAATGAGCCAGACATCGATTTTTACGTGCTCACGCACTCTCAAAATCGATGAAATCATTCAGAATTCGCTCATTTTTCTACGAAAAATGGCTACTTCTTCATGATTTAGCGGTCCCCATAGAAAAAAATCGAATGTAAACATTCGATTTGTGCCCATTTGTCCCTTGGCTCATATTATGAAATTGGTTGAAAAATTGATTGACAATATAAATTGTGTATGTTAGAATACACATCGTGTTTAAAGACCGAAGACAGCAGGTGCACGGATGTGCTCAAAGTGTTATGCCTGCCGAGGAATTTAAGATTACTCATAGAGTGAATTTTATACCTCTTTGTCAGACTCGGTTTGGCAAAGAGGTTTTTTGGACTTTAAACTTATCAATATAAGGAGGCAAAAATTCATGGCTAAAGTAGAAGTAAAGAAACCTATTGTTGATGAGATTTCTGAATTACTTAAAGATGCAAAATCAGCTGTATTAGTAGATTATCGTGGACTTACAGTAGAACAGGACACAAATCTTCGTAAGCAGTTAAGAGAAGCAGGCGTTGTATACAAGGTTTACAAAAATACAATGATTAACTTCGCTGTTCAGGGAACAGAGTTTGAACCATTAAGCAAACATTTAGAAGGACCTACAGCAATCGCTATCTCTTCAGAAGATGCTACTGCTCCTGCAAGAGTTTTATATAACTTTGCAAAAGATGCAGAAGCACTTGAACTTAAAGCTGGTGTCGTAGAAGGAACATATTATGATACAGACGGAATTAAGCTTATCGCTACAATTCCTTCAAGAGAAGAACTTCTCTCAAAATTCCTTGGAAGTATCCAGTCACCTATTACAAACTTTGCTCGTGTTATTAAGCAGATCGCTGAAAAAGAAGAAACAGTTGCATAATTGTTTGTGATAACAAAAATTAACCAAAAATATTATTTTTAAATGGAGGAAATAAAGATGACAACTCAGGAAATTATTGAAGTAATCAAAGGTATGACAGTTTTAGAATTAAACGATTTAGTTAAAGCATGTGAAGAAGAATTTGGTGTTTCTGCAGCAGCAGGTGTTGTAGTTGCAGCAGCAGGTGCAGCAGGTGCAGCAGCTGAAGAAAAATCTGAATTCGACGTTGAATTAACATCATTCGGCGAGAAGAAGATGGATGTTATCAAACTTGCTAAGACAGCATTGAACTTAGGATTAAAGGAAGCTAAGGAAAAAGTTGAATCAGCTCCTACAATCATCAAAGAAGCTGCTTCTAAGGAAGAAGCTGAAGAACTTAAAGCTAAGTTCGAAGAAGTTGGTGCTACAATTACATTAAAATAATTTAGGACATGAATTTTTCAAGGCTATCAAGTTTGACTTGGTAGCCTTTTTTGGATATTACTTATAAAGGAGGGATAAGAAATGAAGTGTTTGAATTGCGGTTCAGAAATTTCAGCATCAGCAAAAGAGTGCAGCGTGTGTGGGAAGAAGATATCTGTATTTAATGATGGCAGTTTTAAAAGTGATTCGAATGTGGATTCTTATGGTGCTTATGACCCGAACAAAGACAGTACGAATTATAGAAACAGCAAAACTCCATATGGTAAAAAAGTTAAGAGAAGATCTGATAAAAGCTTTTTGACTAAAGTGATGGGACTTGCCATTGCAATTGTGCTGATATATATTGCAGCAGGGGCAGCGGGCCTTTTGGGGATTGATAATGGGAAGTATGAACTTAAGCAAATTAAAGAGGGTACTGCCATACGTAAGGCAAATAAGTCAGAAGTAAGTGTTGTAATCAAGGAAGACAAGTATGTGATTACCGGTACAAAGGAAGGATTTGATATAAGCGTCGGTAATGGAGAGATTGAAACAATGCTTACAAATGTGACTTTCAAGACACCAGAGGGAAAGATAGAAGGCAGATTTAACTGGTTTACCAAAACCATTGTTCTTAAGAAAAATGGTGTTGAATATAAGTTTGATAAAAAATAAAATTTTTGTTGACACAAAATTTCCATTATGTTACAATGGACAATGCACTATTGTGTAATAGGCGTATTATGCCTAAAAATAGATACCTTAAGAGAGGGAACTCCAAACTCTCTCTAATATTATGATGCAAGGGGTGAATGTCGATGGAGCAAAACAGAATACGTCCGGTAAAATCAGGCAAAAGTGTTAGAATGAGTTACTCAAGACAAAAAGAGGTTCTTGAGATGCCTAATCTCATTGAGATCCAGAAGGATTCATATGAGTGGTTTTTAAAAGACGGATTGAAAGAAGTGTTTAAAGACATCTCACCGATTGAGGATTTCACTGAACATTTAAGCTTAGAGTTCGTAGATTTTCAGTTGTGTGTGGATGAAGCAAAGTACTCTATAGAGGAATGCAAAGAGAGAGATGCAACATATGCTGCACCACTTAAAGTTAAAGTCAGACTTAATAAAAAAGATACAGGCGAGATAAAAGAGCTTGAAATCTTTATGGGTGACTTACCTTTGATGACAGCTACCGGAACATTTGTTATTAATGGCGCTGAACGTGTAATCGTTAGCCAGTTGGTACGTTCTCCAGGCATCTACTACGGTATTGATCACGATAAATTAGGTAAGGAATTGTACTCATGTACAGTTATTCCAAACAGAGGAGCATGGTTAGAATATGAGACAGATTCTAATGATGTTTTCTATGTGCGTGTTGACAGAACAAGAAAAGTTCCTGTTACCGTATTGATTCGTGCATTAGGATATGGAACAAATGCAGAAATTATTGACTTATTTGGAGAAGAGCCAAAAATTTTAGCAAGCTTTGCTAAGGATACAGCAGAATCATATCAGGATGGTCTTTTGGAATTATATAAGAAGATTCGCCCGGGTGAACCGTTAGCAGTGGAGAGCGCGGAGAGCCTTATTTCTAGTATGTTCTTTGATGCTAGAAGATACGATTTGGCAAAAGTGGGACGTTATAAATTTAATAAGAAGTTAGCTCTTAAAAATAGAATAAAAGGACATACCCTCAGTGAGGAAGTTATTGATTTAAATACAGGCGAAGTGCTTGCTGAGGCAGGTACGGTAGTGACAGAAGAACTTGCTGTTCAGATTCAGAATGCAGCAGTTCCTTATGTTATGATTCAGGGTGAAGAGAGAAATGTAAAGGTTCTTTCTAATATGATGGTTGATATCAATGCGTATGTTGATTTCGACTGCACAGAGCTTGGTGTTACTGAAAATGTATTCTACCCTGTTTTAGCCCAGATTTTAGCTGAGAATGACAATGAAGAAGATTTAAAGGAAGCTATCAGAAAGAATATTTCTGAGTTGATTCCTAAGCATATAACAAAAGAAGACATTATTGCCTCTATTAACTACAATATCCACTTAGAGGCTGGTATTGGCACAAAAGATGATATTGACCATTTGGGAAACAGACGTATTCGTGCGGTTGGTGAGTTATTACAGAACCAGTACAGAATTGGTATGTCAAGAATGGAAAGAGTTGTTCGTGAAAGAATGACCACACAGGATATGGAGGATGTTTCACCACAGACACTTATTAATATTAAGCCTGTAACTGCTGCTGTTAAGGAGTTCTTCGGAAGTTCACAGTTGTCACAGTTTATGGACCAGAATAACCCATTAGGTGAGCTTACACACAAGAGACGTCTCTCGGCATTGGGACCAGGTGGTCTTTCGAGAGATAGAGCTGGATTCGAGGTTCGAGACGTTCACTACTCACATTATGGAAGAATGTGTCCGATTGAGACACCTGAAGGTCCTAACATCGGTCTTATTAACTCTCTTGCTACATATGCAAGAATTAATGAATATGGTTTTGTTGAGGCACCATATAGAAAATTAGATAAATCAGATCCTGAAAATCCGGTTGTTACAGATGAAGTTGTATATCTCACAGCAGATGAAGAAGATAACTATGTTGTAGCACAGGCTAATGAGCCATTGGATGCTGATGGACATTTTATAAATACAAATATTTCAGGACGTTTCAGGGAAGAGACTTCTGAATTTCAGAAAAAAGCTGTTGATCTGATGGACGTATCACCTAAGATGGTATTCTCAGTTGCTACATCCATGATACCATTCCTTGAGAATGACGATGCTAACCGTGCCCTTATGGGATCTAACATGCAGCGTCAGGCAGTTCCGCTTCTGACAACAGAAGCTCCTGTTGTTGGTACAGGTATGGAACACAAAGCAGCTGTTGACTCAGGTGTATGTGTTCTTGCAAAACGTGCAGGTACAATTGAAAGATCAACATCTAAGGAAATTACTATTCGTTATGATGATGACAAGTCATTAGAGACTTATAAGCTGATAAAATTCTCAAGAAGTAACCAGAGCAACTGTTATAACCAGAAGCCTATTGTATTCAAGGGTGAGCATGTGGAGGCTGGACAGGTTATCGCTGATGGTGCATCTACAGCAAACGGTGAGATAGCATTAGGTAAGAACCCATTAATCGGTTTCATGACATGGGAAGGTTACAACTACGAGGATGCCGTATTATTGAGTGAAAAATTAGTTCAGAATGATGTTTACACATCAGTTCATATTGAAGAATACGAAGCAGAGTCCCGTGATACAAAATTAGGACCTGAAGAAATCACAAGAGATGTACCTGGTGTAGGCGATGATGCGTTAAAGAATCTTGATGAAAGAGGAATTATCAGAATCGGTGCCGAAGTAAGAGCAGGTGATATCTTAGTTGGTAAGGTTACTCCGAAGGGAGAAACAGAGCTTACAGCTGAAGAGAGACTCTTAAGAGCCATCTTTGGTGAGAAGGCAAGAGAAGTAAGAGATACTTCATTAAAGGTTCCACATGGTGAATATGGTATTGTTGTAGATGCAAAAGTGTTTACAAGAGAAAATGGTGATGAGCTTGCTCCAGGTGTAAACCAGACAGTTCGTATATATATTGCACAGAAGAGAAAGATTTCTGTTGGTGACAAGATGGTCGGACGTCATGGTAACAAGGGTGTCGTTTCCAGAATATTACCAGTTGAAGATATGCCATTCCTTCCAAACGGAAGACCTCTTGATATCGTTCTTAATCCACTTGGTGTGCCTTCACGTATGAATATCGGACAGGTACTTGAGATTCACCTAAGTCTTGCTGCAAAGGCATTAGGATTTAACATTGCCACTCCTGTATTTGATGGTGCAAAAGAAACAGATATCATGGATACTCTTGATCTTGCAAATGATTATGTAAATACTACCTGGGAAGAGTTTGAGGCAAAATATAAAGATGTTTTGAATGAGGAGATTATGCAGTATCTCTATGACAACAGAGACCACAGAGAAGAGTGGAAGGGTGTTCCTATTTCACGTGATGGTAAGGTTCAGTTAAGAGATGGACGTACCGGAGAATATTTTGACGGAAGAGTTACAATTGGTCACATGCATTATCTTAAGCTTCACCACCTTGTTGACGATAAGATTCATGCCCGTTCAACTGGTCCTTACTCATTAGTTACACAGCAGCCTCTGGGTGGTAAAGCCCAGTTTGGTGGACAGCGTTTCGGTGAGATGGAGGTTTGGGCTCTTGAGGCGTATGGTGCTTCTTATACACTTCAGGAAATTCTTACAGTTAAATCCGATGACGTGGTTGGTCGTGTTAAGACATATGAGGCTATTATCAAGGGTCTTAACATTCCAGAGCCAGGTATACCTGAATCATTCAAGGTATTGTTAAAAGAACTTCAGTCTTTGGCACTTGATGTTAAAGTATTGAGAGAGGACAATACAGAAGTTGAGATGAAAGAAAATGTGGATGAAGCAACTATTTCATATAACTCTGTAATGTCAGATGATAAAAATTATGGTAGCCAGAACGAAGATTTTGGAAAATATGGTTATCAGGAACAGCAGATAGCTGAAGACGGAATTGTGGATGTTGAAGAAAACGAAGAGACAGAAGATTCATATATGGATGAAATGTCTTTTGACGAAGAATAGAAGGGAGTGTCATAGATGGCTGAAACAAGTAATGAGATGACGTTTGATAAAATCAGAATCAGTCTTGCATCACCTGAAAAGATCAGAGAATGGTCGAGAGGAGAAGTTAAAAAGCCTGAGACAATCAATTACAGAACATTAAAACCTGAAAGAGACGGTTTGTTCTGTGAAAAGATTTTCGGACCAAGCAAGGACTGGGAATGTCATTGTGGAAAATACAAGAAAATCAGATATAAAGGTGTAATCTGTGACCGCTGTGGAGTAGAAGTTACAAAATCCAGTGTTCGTAGAGAGCGTATGGGTTCTATCGAACTGGCAGCTCCTGTATCTCATATCTGGTATTTTAAGGGAATTCCAAGCAGAATGGGATTAATCCTTGATTTATCTCCAAGAGTTCTTGAAAAGGTATTGTATTTCGCGTCATATATTGTACTTGATGCAGGAGAAACAGAATTGTGTTACAAGCAGGTTCTCTCTGAGAAAGAATACAGAGAAGCTTATGATAAATATGGCAACACCTTCCGTGTAGGTATGGGTGCGGAGGCCATTGATGAATTGCTCACTGCCATAGATTTGGAAAAAGAATCAGCTGAGCTCAAAGCACAGCTTGAGGAATCCTCAGGACAGAAGCGCGCTAAGATTATCAAGAGATTGGAAGTAATTGAAGCGTTCAGAGCCTCAGGAAATAAACCGGAATGGATGATTTTAAAGGTTATTCCTGTTATTCCGCCAGATTTACGTCCTATGGTTCAGCTTGATGGTGGCAGATTTGCGACATCAGATTTAAATGACCTTTACAGAAGAATCATTAACAGAAACAACCGTCTTGAGAGACTTCTTGAATTGGGAGCTCCTGAGATTATTGTCAGAAATGAAAAGAGAATGCTTCAGGAAGCCGTTGATGCCCTCATTGATAATGGTAGAAGAGGACGTCCTGTAACAGGTCCTGGAAACAGAGCATTAAAATCATTATCAGATATGTTGAAAGGTAAACAGGGACGTTTCCGTCAGAACCTTCTTGGTAAGCGTGTTGACTACTCAGGACGTTCAGTTATCGTTGTTGGACCAGAACTTAAGATTTATCAGTGTGGTCTTCCAAAAGAGATGGCAATAGAATTGTTTAAGCCTTTCGTAATCCGTCAGCTCACGGCAAACGGAACAGCTCACAATGTTAAGAGTGCAAAGAAGATGGTAGAGAGACTTCAGACGGAGGTTTGGGATGTATTAGAGGATGTAATTAAAGAACATCCTGTTATGTTAAACCGTGCCCCGACTCTTCACAGACTTGGTATTCAGGCATTCGAGCCAATCCTCGTTGAAGGTAAAGCTATTAAGTTACATCCACTTGTATGTACTGCTTTCAATGCCGATTTCGACGGAGACCAGATGGCTGTGCATCTTCCATTATCAGTAGAGGCACAGGCTGAGTGTAGATTTTTGCTTCTTTCACCAAATAACCTTCTGAAACCTTCAGATGGTGGTCCTGTGGCAGTTCCTTCACAGGATATGGTTCTTGGTATTTATTACCTTACACAGGAAAGACCGGGAGCTAAGGGAGAGGGAAAAATATTCAAGAGTGTTAATGAAGCAATTCTTGCATATGAAAACGGAGCAATTACACTCCATGCAAAGATTTTCGTAAGAGTTACCAGAACAACTCCTGATGGAGAAGTTGTTTCAGGTATTATTAATACAACTTTAGGAAGATGTATTTTTAATGAAATTCTTCCACAGGATTTAGGTCTCACAAAGAGAGAGTCTAAAGAAGATTATTTGAAACTTGAGGTAGACTATCTCGTAAAGAAAAAGGAATTAAAGGGAATTCTTGAAAAGGTTATCAATATCCATGGCGCTACAAAGACAGCAGAAGTTCTTGATGATATCAAGGCTATGGGTTACAAATACTCAACAAGAGCGGCCATGACAGTTTCAATTTCCGATATGACCATTCCAAAAGAAAAAGCTCCATTGCTTAAGGAAGCTGAAGAGACAGTTGAGAAGATTACAAAGAACTTCCGTCGTGGTTTCATTACTGACGAAGAAAGATATAAAGAAGTAATTAAGACATGGCAGGCAGCCGATGATAAGATTCAGAAGGCGCTGATGGCTGGTCTTGATGATTACAATAACATTTACATGATGGCAGACTCAGGTGCCCGTGGTTCTGACAAGCAGATTAAACAGCTCGCAGGTATGCGTGGTTTGATGGCAGATACAACAGGTAAGACTATCGAGTTGCCTATCACATCTAACTTCCGTGAAGGTCTTGACGTTTTGGAATACTTTATCTCAGCTCATGGTGCTAGAAAAGGTCTTTCAGATACAGCTCTTCGTACAGCCGATTCAGGATACCTTACAAGACGTCTTGTTGACGTTTCGCAGGAATTAATCATCCGTGAAGTTGACTGTTGCGAAGGAAAAGAGATTCCATTTATGGAAATCGAAGGCTTCCAGGAAGGTGCTGAAGTTACAGAAAGTCTGGAAGAAAGAATTACTGGACGTTACGCCGCAGAAACAATAGAAGATGCAGAAGGTAATGTCATTGTTAAGAAGAATCATATGATTACTCCTAAGCGTGCTGCAAAGGTTATTGCAACAGGCAGGGAAAAAGTTAAGATTAGAACAATTCTCACATGTAAGTGCCACAGCGGTGTTTGCTCAAAATGTTATGGCGCGAACATGGCAACCGGTCAGGCAGTACAGGTAGGTGAAGCAGTTGGTATCATTGCTGCCCAGTCTATCGGTGAACCTGGTACACAGCTTACAATGCGTACTTTCCATACTGGTGGTGTGGCCGGTGGAGATATTACACAGGGTCTTCCTCGTGTCGAGGAATTATTTGAAGCCAGAAAACCAAAGGGTCTTGCAATTATTGCAGAGTTTGGTGGAAAGGTAGAAGTAAGAGATACTAAGACAAAGAGAGAAGTTATCATCACAAACGAGGAGACTGGAGAACAGAAAGCGTACCTTATCCCATATGGTTCAAGAATCAAAGCCAAGATTCAGGATGGTGTAATTCTTGAAGCTGGTGATGAACTCACAGAAGGTAGTGTAAATCCACACGACATCTTAAGAATTAAAGGTGTAAGAGCTGTTCAGGATTATATGATCCGCGAGGTACAGCGTGTATACAGACTTCAGGGTGTTGAGATTAACGATAAACATATTGAGGTTATCGTTAGACAGATGCTAAAGAAGATCAAGATTGAAGAGAAAAATGATAGTACATTCCTTCCTGGTTCACAGGTTGATGTATTAGATTTCAATGAAGTTAATGAACAGTTAATTGCAGAAGGAAAGAAACCGGCAGAAGGAAAACAGGTAATGCTTGGTATTACAAAGGCTTCTCTTGCCACAAATTCATTCCTTTCAGCAGCTTCATTCCAGGAGACAACAAAGGTTCTTACTGAAGCAGCTATTAATGGTAAGGAAGATCCGTTGATTGGTCTTAAGGAAAATGTTATCATTGGTAAGCTTATTCCAGCAGGAACCGGTATGAAGAGATATCGTACAGTTAAGCTTGATACCGATGACAAAATTATCGAAGATGATTCCATAATTTCATTTGAAGAAGATGTGGATGCAGATGCAGAGGCAGATGTAAATGTAAATAAAGATGCAGATACAGATGCTGAAGCTGAAGTAAATGAAAACCTTGAATCAGAAATGAATTTTGAAGAAGAAACTCCTGTATCAGAAGAAGTTACAGAATAATAATAAGCCGGGGTGGTAGCACCCCGGCTTTTGTTAAAATCCCAAGGGATTGGAGAGTGATTAATTGATGAAAAAGAACAGGATATTTGTTGCGATTTTTTCGCTTTTTACACTAATTATATTTATGGAAATGTTTAGGGAACAACAGGTTATTGCTGATGAGAATGATTACGAAGTAAAGATTAACCTGCCGTCTAATTATGTTGAAATATTTGAAAAAAACACAACGGGTATTAATTCCCTTAAGGTAATTGCCTGCTCGGGAATTAATGGTGATTACAGCACGGAAGTAGCGTGCACAGTTGAATCAAAGGTTGAATGGATGCAGCTGCCGGACGGAAGCTACATCAGATATGCAACGAGACTGAGTAATGGTGTGATTATAGGCACAAGTCCTTATACGGCTGCCAGCAGTGGAATGCTGGACACAGAAAAATATAATCACATTGGTTCGGAACGAAATGATTTATCCATATGGCTCTATGCAAATGATGCAAAATGGATTTTTGAGAATTGCAAAATTGGTGCATCCTTTACATTATTTGAAAGAGCAGAGATGACAAAAAGTGCGGATATACATCATCTAGGAGAAAAGAGTAAATACAAGACGTGGGATCCTACTCTTGATGAAGAGAACAACCCGTGGAACAATCTTAAGGTGGAAATAACCTGTCCCAGTGTACAGACCTTTTACATCGGAGATGAGATTAATTTACTTGGTAATGTAAAGGGATATGATACCTTGGGAAATGATATTTCGAGAAAAATAATTATACTCGGAAATTATGACTTGGATAAGGTCGGTAGATATCCCATAACATATTATCTGACGGATTCCTTGGGAAAACAGATGAGTAAATCCACGGTTATTGAAATAAAATCCAGGGAAGGGGAAAACGGTGAACTGCAGGAAGAAAATAAGGTAAACACTCCCGGTGAAGCTGTGGCAGCAACAAACAGGTACAGATTAAAAGTAATGATTATTATTGCAATGTTGACATTGATTGCTACTTTTGTAATTGTAAAATACACGAAAAAAGAGTAAAAAAAGCTTCCAGACAACAAAACTCATGGATGTTGTCTGGAAGCTTTTTAAGAATAATTATTCTGAAAACTATTCAGAATTACAGTTCAGAACATATATACAGTCTTTTGGAAATTCTATAAGAAATAAGATATAGCACTGCTGATACAAAAAACATAATAAGAGAAATATTTCTTAAAAAGGACTGCATATTTCCGTCAAGTAGTTTTTCAACAAAACTAAGTATTTGCTCCATGCTTCCAAAGATTGAAATATCACCGAAAAGTAAATAAACAAAAATTGCAAATATAAAAACAAAAGATATAAATGTCCGGTAAATTCCGCCGGACTTACTTCCAAATCTAATGATAAGCGGTATCTCAAGGGAACGGAAAAAAAGCATTATGCTAAAGTACATCAGACATAACCAGAATATTTTAAAGCGGTGATGGTGTACAACTGATGCAACAGAGCTTAAAGCCATACAATATATTAAGAAAAATAAAGAGATACAGAGCGTTAATATATATTTTGCACCAATGTATCCGGTGGCTGCAGACGGAGATGACAGAGTGAATTTTTTGAATTCGTTCGACTCATCATTTTCGTATATGCTCTGCTCACACATGTCAAGAACCAGAAAAATGCAGGTACAAAAAACGCATAAAAGCATTAGTGACAGGGAAAATGATTCTACAGGCGGTTTTGCAAATACAGGTGCTGACAATAATAATATTCCAATAAAAAAGCATATAAAATTTTTTCTATACAGGTATATATCCTTTAATAAATAACCTTTCATATTTCACCTTTATAGTTCCTTTCAAAATTTATCGGTCTTCAATTGAATTTAGTAATTTAATTGCTAATAAGTAATTTACATAGATAAGCAATAGCACTGACAAAATGATTATTATTTTGGAAAACCCATTTAAGTGTATTCTGCTTTTTAAATCACTTATGTAGACAAAAATGGTTGCGTCTGCCGGTATTTCAGTATGATTTTCTGTGAATTTGTCTAAATCTGACATAAGCCAGAAAGTTATCACTATTGAAAGGGTTATAAAAATAGTGGCAGATAGATTTATTACCTTATTAATGTTTTTAAGCAGGTAAATCATTGATATTAATATGGAAATCAGCAGCGTAAAAAATAATGCAATGATACAGTAATTTTTAATATATTTAAGCTTAAAGCTGTGTTTCGTAATTTTCATAAATAAAAACATGTATGCCACAGAAATTATTAATGATAATCCCGTTAGAATCAGCACGGCGCAATATTTTATGGTAACCCATTGCCTGTTTGATACCGGAGTTGTAAATGCATATTTTATCCATTTGGATTTATAATCATCAGCAATTGTCTCAATCACAAAAAATCCGGAAGCCAGTAATATTAATAATGGAACATAGGCAAACAGTACGAAAGTGGTACGGTCTATGTCATAATAGATTTCTAAGGATACATCAGCTAAATTTCCGTGGAGCATGCTTAACCTGATGAGTATTCCCAATAAACCAAATATAAAAAATAGTCCAAACATTGTTAAAAAACGCTTTTTACCCATATAAAATTCTCTGAAGAGCAGGTTTCTCATACTTCGTCACTCTCCTTTTGGGCATTTACATAAAATAGCATAATTCCTTCCAAAGTACTTTTTTCGATTATTAAATCAGGATATTTGCTGCGACAGCAATTAATATCGGAGGTCATCATTTCTACACCGAATTCATTTGAGCGGGTGCTGATAATATCCTTTTTATCAATCATTTGAACATCAGACTTTGAACATTTTATAAGCCCGTGTGACTCTAAAATTTCATCTTTATTTCCTGATAAAAGAATTTTACCATTATTGATAAAAACAATGGTGTCAGCCATTCGCTCTAAATCTGTGGTAATGTGGGAGGACATGAGAATGCTGTGATTTTCGTCCTGCATAAAATCCATAAATATGTCTAAAATTTCATTTCTTACAATAGGGTCAAGTCCGACAGTGGCTTCATCCATGATTAACAGGTCAGAATTGTGGGAGAGGGCCACGGCAATCTGGAGTTTCATTTTCATTCCTTTTGAAAAATTGGCGAATTTTCGCTTTACGGGAATATTGAAGTTCGTAAGATAATTAAAGAAGGTTTCGCTTTCCCATTCTTTATATATGCCCTTCATTATTTTATTCAATTGATTTGCGTTGAGGTTTTCCGGAAAAGGAAGCTCATCAAAGACAGCAGATATTTTTTGCTTAAATATTTTTTCATCCTTATTATTATCATATCCTAAAATTTTAATATTTCCTGAGTTAATGGGTATAATGTTTAATATGGCATTTATTGTAGTGGTTTTTCCAGCACCATTTTGACCGATAAATCCACATACGGAGCCCTTAGGAACATTAAAACTTACATTGTCAAGTGTGAATCCGTCATAAGATTTCGTGACGTTATGTAATTCAATTGCATTTTTGAAACTCATAAATTATCCTCCTCTGTATACATTAATGTTAGTAATTCTGTTAAATCTTCAAGGGATACCCCGCAGATTTTTGCTTCGGAACAAGCCGCGGAGATGTTCTTCTCCAAAATCTTCAGATGCTCCTCGCGAATAAGATTCATGTTTTTGCTTTTGACAAAGCTGCCCTTACCAGTGTATGACTCAATGAGACCAAGGTTTTCCAGCTCCACGTATGCTCTTTTTGTGGTGATAAGGCTGATTCTAAGCTGGGCCGCAAGATATCTCATGGAAGGAAGTGCATCACCTTCTTTTAAAGTTCCCTTAAGAATCATATCCTTTATCTGGTCAACGAGCTGTTTATAAATAGGTTCGCCAGAGGTATTGCTTATAATGATGTCCACTGAAAAACTCCTTTCTGTGCAAAAAGTATGGTTATTAAGAAATCGCTACACCAGTGCATCGGTTTCAAAATGACCTGTTGTGGTTAATAATTAAAAAAATGTATATATACGATATATACAATATATACATAAAGTTGTATAAATGTCAATACAAATATTTAAAAAAGAAAAATAACTTGACATTGGAAAAACACCTATATATAATAAATCAGTGTGCATACGGCTATAGGTGTGCGCATTTAGCCTTAAATGGCTTAGGCATAGATAAAATCTATAAACAATATTCTAATCAGGAGGTGAAAATAATGCCTACATTTAACCAGTTAGTAAGAAAAGGAAGACAGACAGCTGAAAAGAAATCAACTGCACCAGCTCTTTTAAAGGGTTACAACTCTTTACAGAAAAAAGCTACAAATACAGCTTCTCCACAGAAGAGAGGTGTTTGTACAGCAGTTAAGACAGCTACTCCTAAAAAGCCTAACTCAGCTCTTAGAAAGATCGCCAGAGTACGTCTTTCTAATGGTATCGAAGTAACAAGCTACATTCCGGGTGAAGGACACAACCTTCAGGAGCATAGCGTTGTTCTTATCCGTGGTGGTAGGGTAAAAGACTTACCAGGTACAAGATATCATATCGTAAGAGGAACACTTGATACAGCAGGTGTTGCAAAGAGACGTCAGGCTCGTTCTAAATATGGTGCTAAGAGACCTAAGGACGCAAAATAAGAATAATCACAGGTTGAATGAATTTAGTGTCGGGAATTAGAAATATTGTTTATATGTATCTGTTCAGAGCCAAGCATATTTTTACAGATAAATGTGATGAATGCTCGCAAAAATATATTTGGCGGATACGCCACACCGAGAAAACGATAGTTTTCGAGGTTGGCTCTGAACAGAAACGTTTATATTATAGAAGATACAACAATAAACTTTTTACCGCACGAAACACAACAAAAGTGAGTACCGATGAATTAAACAAAAAAAGGCAGCATATATGCTGACCAATATATTTAAGGAGGGAAGAACCGTGCCACGTAAAGGACATACTCAGAAAAGAGACGTATTAGCAGATCCATTATACAACAACAAAGTGGTTACAAAGCTTATCAACAACATTATGTTAGACGGTAAGAAAGGTGTAGCTCAGAAAATAGTATATGGTGCATTTGCAAAAATTGAAGAAAAATCTGGTAAACCAGCCCTTGATGTATTCGAGGAAGCTATGAACAACATCATGCCAGTTCTTGAAGTTAAAGCTAGAAGAATAGGTGGAGCAACATATCAGGTACCTATTGAAGTAAGAGCAGACAGAAGACAGGCTTTAGCGCTTCGTTGGATTACAATGTACTCTCGTAAAAGAGGCGAGAAGACAATGGAAGACAAATTAGCAAATGAAATTCTTGATGCAGCAAACAACACAGGTGCATCAGTAAAGAAGAAAGAAGATATGCACAAAATGGCAGAAGCAAACAAAGCTTTTGCACACTACAGATTCTAATTACAAATTGGGATTATTTGTTGCATAAAATTAATTTAAGGAGGAAGAACCTTGGCTGGAAGAGAATATCCATTAGAGAGAACTAGAAATATTGGTATTATGGCTCATATTGATGCTGGTAAAACAACATTAACAGAGCGTATACTTTATTATACTGGTGTAAATCACAAAATCGGTGATACACATGAAGGTACTGCAACAATGGACTGGATGGCTCAGGAGCAGGAAAGAGGTATCACAATCACTTCAGCTGCAACAACTTGTCATTGGACACTTGAAGAAAATGGTAAGAAAAAAGCTGGAGAACCAGAACATCGTATCAATATTATCGATACACCGGGACACGTTGACTTCACAGTAGAAGTTGAGCGTTCACTTAGAGTACTTGATGGTGCTGTTGGTGTATTCGATGCTCAGAACGGTGTTGAACCACAGTCAGAAAACGTATGGCGTCAGGCTGATAAGTATGGCGTTCCACGTATGGCATTTATGAATAAGATGGATAAGCTTGGAGCAGATTTCTTTGGATCTTGCCAGCAGCTTATTACAAAACTTGGAAAGAATCCTGTACTTGTACAGATTCCTATCGGAAAAGAAGATTCATTCCAGGGTATCATCGACTTATTCGAAATGCAGTCATATATTTTCAATGGCGACAAGGGTGATGACATTGTCGTTGGAGAAATCCCTGCAGATCTTAAGGATCAGGCAGAGGAATATCATGAAAAACTCGTTGAGCAGTGTGCAGAGCTTGATGAAGAAGTAATGATGAAATATCTTGAAGGCGAAGAGCTTTCAATCGCAGAACTTAAAGCTGCATTAAGAAAAGGTACAATCGCAGGAGATGCTATCCCATGTCTTTGCGGTACTGCATATAAAAACAAAGGTGTTCAGAAACTTCTTGACGCCGTTCTTGAATACATGCCAGCCCCTACAGATGTTCCAGACATCACAGGACAGGATGAGGATGGAAATGAAATCACAGTTAAATCATCAGACAGTGAGCCATTCTCAGCATTAGCATTCAAGATTATGACTGACCCATTCGTAGGTAAGTTAGCATTCTTCAGAGTTTACTCAGGTACATTAAACTCAGGTTCATATGTACTTAACTCTACAAAGAATAAGAAAGAAAGAGTTGGACGTATCCTTCAGATGCATGCCAACAACAGAACAGAAATTGACAAAGTTTACTCAGGAGATATTGCTGCTGCCGTAGGTCTTAAGGTTACAGCTACAGGTGATACAATCTGTGATGAGCAGCATCCGGTAATCTTAGAGTCAATGGAATTCCCAGAACCAGTTATCGAGCTTGCCATCGAGCCTAAGACAAAAGATGCTCAGGGCAAGATGGGTGAAGCTTTAGCAAAACTTGCTGAAGAAGATCCTACATTCAGAGCTCATACAGATGCTGAAACAGGTCAGACAATTATTGCTGGTATGGGTGAGCTTCACCTTGATATCATCGTAGACAGACTTCTTCGTGAATTCAAAGTAGAGGCTAACGTTGGTGCACCTCAGGTTGCATATAGAGAGACAATGACTAAGGCTGTTGACGTTGATAGCAAGTATGCTAAACAGTCAGGTGGTCGTGGTCAGTACGGTCACTGTAAAGTACACTTCGAGCCAATGGATGCAAATGGTGATGAATTATTCAAGTTTGAATCTACGGTTGTTGGTGGTGCCATTCCTAAGGAATATATCCCAGCAGTTGGTGCAGGTATCGAAGAAGCTACAAAATCTGGTACTCTTGCCGGATTCCCAGTTGTTGGTGTACATGCCACAGTTTATGACGGATCATACCATGAAGTCGATTCATCAGAAATGGCATTCCACATTGCTGGTTCAATGGCATTCAAAGATGCTATGTCTAAGGCTTCACCAGTTATCCTTGAGCCTATTATGAAGGTTGAGGTTACAACACCTGAAGAATACATGGGTAACGTTATCGGTGGTCTTAACTCACGTCGTGGACGTATTGAAAGTATGGATGATATCAGTGGTGGTAAGATGGTTAAAGCTTACGTTCCACTTGCTGAAATGTTTGGTTACGCTACAGTACTTCGTTCAGATACACAGGGTCGTGGTAACTACTCTATGTTCTTCGAGAAATATGAACAGGCTCCAAAGAACGTTCAGGAAAGCGTTATCTCTGCAAGAGGCAGATAGAAATTATCGCAATAGTTTAAATTAATACTTGAAATAATTGCCACTATGCAATATAATTTTAAGTAGCCTAGCCCGAATTGGGCATAATAAAAAAATAGAGATTTGTAAGGAGGATTTACACAAAATGGCTAAAGCTAAATTTGAAAGAACTAAACCACATGCAAATATTGGTACAATCGGTCACGTTGACCACGGTAAAACAACATTAACAGCTGCTATTACAAAGACACTTTCTGAAAGAGTTGCAGGTAACGCAGCAGTTGATTTCGAAAACATTGATACGGCTCCAGAAGAAAGAGAAAGAGGTATCACAATCTCTACAGCTCACGTTGAGTACGAAACAGAGAACAGACATTACGCACACGTTGACTGTCCAGGACATGCTGACTACGTTAAGAACATGATCACTGGTGCAGCTCAGATGGATGGTGCTATCCTTGTTGTTGCTGCTACAGACGGTGTTATGGCTCAGACAAAAGAGCACATCTTACTTTCTCGTCAGGTAGGTGTACCTTATATCGTAGTATTCATGAACAAATGTGATATGGTTGATGATGAAGAACTTCTTGAATTAGTAGAAATGGACATCAGAGACTTATTAAATGAATATGAATTCCCAGGAGATGATACACCAATCATCCAGGGCTCAGCTCTTAAAGCTCTTGAAGATCCAACAGGAGAATGGGGCGACAAGATCATGGAACTCATGGCAGCAGTTGATTCATGGATTCCAGATCCAGAAAGAGATACAGATAAGCCATTCTTAATGCCAGTAGAAGACGTATTCACAATCACAGGTCGTGGTACAGTTGCTACAGGTAGAGTAGAAAGAGGAACACTTCACCTTAACGATGAAGTTGAAATCCTTGGTATTCATGATGACGTTCGTAAGACAGTTGTAACTGGTATCGAAATGTTCAGAAAGCTTCTTGATGAAGCTCAGACTGGTGATAACATCGGTGCACTTCTTCGTGGTGTTCAGAGAACAGATATCGAAAGAGGTCAGGTTATCGCTAAACCAGGTTCAGTAACATGCCATAAGAAATTTACAGCTCAGGTTTACGTTTTAACAAAAGATGAAGGTGGACGTCATACTCCATTCTTCAACAACTATCGTCCACAGTTCTACTTCAGAACAACAGACGTTACAGGTGTTTGTGAATTACCAGCAGGTACAGAAATGTGTATGCCAGGTGATAACGTAGAAATGACAGTAGAACTTATCCACCCAATCGCTATGGAGCAGGGTCTTGGATTCGCTATCCGTGAAGGTGGTAGAACAGTAGGTTCTGGTAAGGTTGCTACAATCATCGAGTAATCTACGCGAAAGCTTTGAGCTAAGAGCATAAAACACGAAATAAACAGCCACCTCATGCTTGCATGAAAGTGGCTGTTTTTGCGTGTTTGCGGGCATTTAGTGAATGCCCGTGACCTTGGTGCAGCAGCTATTTCAGAGGAAGATGGAAAGTTGCCTGGGAAGAACCGGTGATTGAAGAAAGATTTGATCCAGATAGGACGATACTGTCGCTTTCTTTCAAAAAAAGCGGCGACAAAAAGTGGCGGTAAGAAAGTGACTAAGAAGACACAAATGCAGTATGATAAAATTCTTGAATTTATGGAAGAAGGAAAAGAGTATGGCATTTGGGATTTCTGCGAATTGTTAGGATTAAAAGAAAGTCGAACTAAAGATATTTTGAATGGTCTTTCTGATTATATTGAACCAGTTGGTAGCAATCGCGACAGACGGTATAAGAAGAAAAAATAATGAAGTTATTTAATGGTTTTGATGGAAGGAGACAAATGTGTTTCATATTATAGATGAACATTTTTTTATGCCATTGGCATCTCCAAATAAGGTGGTATATTGGGAATGTATTTGTAAGTTGTTTTCCGTCATGGATCATCAGCTTTCTTTTGGTGTGGAAAGAGATGTTCTAGTAGAAGAGTTACAATACTATTTTGAAGCATCACAGGCAGCAGATCTTGAAGGGGAAGATGTGGAAGGAAAAACTGCAAGGGACAAAGCAAACTGGATGCTTCGGAAACTGGAAAATTACGGATGGATTGACATTGAAACAGATAAAAGCTATGTACAAAGAGTTAATTTTAAGGAATATGCAGTCAAGGTAATAAGGACGCTCCTTGAGATTGCGGAAGGAAAACAGATTGAATACCAAGGATATATCTATACTATATACAGTTTGGTACGAAGTGCAACAGATAATCCGGGTATCGTTCTATTGTCTATAGTGGAAAATACAGATATGCTGATAACCGGTTTGAAAAACTTAAGTTCCAGTATTAAACATTACATAGATGGATTGACCAGATATAAAACACCGGCTGAGATTATGAATGTTCTTTTCAATGATTATATTGAGAATATCGTGGACAAGGCTTATCATCGGTTACTTACATCAGATAATGTTTCAAAATTTCGTCCGGAGATTATAGAAAGATTGGAGAGCAAAAGCCGGAGTAAGTCTTATGTGGATAAAGCGAGCGAAGAACTGGCGGGCATTCGGGAAATTTCGAAGGATGAGGCAGAGGAACTGGTCTACCACTATATTCATAAGGTGATAGATGCCTTTCAGAATATGGATGAGATTCTGTCAGAGATTAATCGCAAGAATACGCAGTATCAAAGAGCAGCAATCAACCGGGCAAAGTTCTATTTGATAGGAGGGGAAGATGTCAGAGGACAGATTAAGGAAATCCTATCGGGGATAAACGAAAAAATCAACCAGGAAGAAATGGATTTGAGCGGAATTTATCGAATTGAATTCATGGATGAATTAATCCGAATTTACAGTTCTGCTGTATTGGATGAAAAGTCTCTATATACGCCGATTGAGGGAAAAAAAGCATTTGAACCTGAAATGCTTTTGGATACGGAACCGGATCAGGAACTTCGAGATGAAAAAATGAGACGGATGCTGGAAAAACTGGCAAGAGTTATAAATCCGGAAAAGGTAAATAATTATGTGGAAAAACATCTTGGTGACAGACAGGAAATGCTGGCTTCAGAGCTTCCTCTGAAAAATACAGATGATTTTGTCAAGATGATCTATATCAGACTTTATGGGCAAAGAAAAAATATGAGGTATACGATTGCCGTAAAAGATATGATAAAAAAAGATGGCTATCGTTTTAATGATTTTACGATACATAGGAAGGAGCATTGATAGGAATGGATATTCTGGACGGAATGCTACAACGGGATAAAGACGATTTTTCACGAATCTGCAATCGACTGCTAAGCTCTTGCTTTCTTTGTAAGAGAAATGAAACAAATAAGTCAGATTACTATTTTGTGATGAAATATAAAGAAAGATTTTCGGACTGTTTTGCTCTTTTGGGATACCGTTTGGAAATCAATGAGGAATATGGTGTCATTCAATTGACAAATCCGCAGAATTATAATCGCTATAATATGAAGCTGTTCGAATCCGTTCTCCTATTAATTCTTCGGATCCTTTATGATGAAAAAAGAAGAGAGCTCTCTGTTTCGGATGAAGTAATTGTAAATGTGGGAGATATTCATGATAAATTTTTAAGTCTGAAAATCAGGGATAAGATGATTGATAAAACAACTTTTCGTAATGCAATCAGCACATTAAAAAGATTTCAGATTATTGAAACGCTTGATACCAATCTGACAGATGAAGAAGCACGCATCATTATCTTCGATGCAATTCTGATGGCTGTTCGCGTGGAAGATATAAAAATTGCATATGAGAAATTGGAGATTTACAGAAAAGGAGGAAAAAGTAGTGAAGAAGCTGATGAGAATGAGGCTGATTAATTGGCATCGATTTGCAAATACGACGATAGAATTTGAAAAATCTACTTTGATATCCGGTGAAAATGGTGCAGGTAAATCTACTCTTTTAGATGCAATTCAGTTTGTGGTAATCTGTTCCACAAATTATTTCAATAAAGCGGCACACGAGAATGGAAAGAGAAAACTGACAGGATATATTCGCTGCAAAACAGGACGGGAGAACAGACCGTATGAGCGTACCGGTGAAATCAGTGCACATATTGCGTTGGAATTCTACGAAGAAAAAAGAGATAAGTATTTTGTGGTAGGTGCAGTGGTAGATTCTGCTTCTGAAGGACAGGAAAAAACGGCAAGGTATCTGATGGATGGTATTCGGCTCGAGGATTCTCTCTTCTTTCAAGGAAAGACACCGAAGTCAATCAATCAGTTCAGAACAACGAATGCTAAGAAGATTAAGCAATGGTGTACGACGGACAAAGAGGCCAGGTCTATGATCAAAAACAGGTTTGGACGAATTGAGGATAAGTTTTTCAGACTGATTCCCAAAGCTCTGGCTTTCAGACCAATCGACGATATCAAAGATTTTGTTTATTCCTATGTATTAGATGAAAAAGAAGTGAATATTGATGTGCTGCGTGAAAATGTACGTACATATCAGGATTTGCAACGTACATTGGAGAATGTGAAAATTCGTATTGGAAGATTGGAAAAAATAGGTACAATGCATGATCAGGCAGTGGATGGTTTGCAAAAGGACAGGCAGTACGAATATTACCTTGCCAGGGCAGAAGCTGATTTGATTGGTGAAGATATAAATAGGATGCAATTAGAAATACAGTCTGATACTTTCAGACTGGAGGAACAGAATAAGCAGATTGGTTTGGTGAGAGCAGAGCAGGCAGAGAAACAGCAGATTAGAGACGATTTGCGGGCTGAGCTTGCAACGGATAAGGATTTTCTGGCAAAGGATGAACAGGAGAAAAAGTTGCGTTTATTGGAAGACAAAAAGGAAGAAATGCTGGAAGAACGCAAACTACTCCAGGAAAGTATAGATATGGCCAAGGGACAGTTGAAGAAACTGTTGGAGGTCAAAGATGTAGATTACTCTGTAAAAATCTATTACGAATATCTTTGCAAGAAGGATAAAGATATTAATCTGGCAGATATGAAATATACGCTTTTGCATGTGATTACATATAAAAATGAAATGCGAGATAAGATATTCAAAAAGCGGGCTGAAGCATCTGCTGAAGAAGCAAGGGTCAGCAGCGAAAAGCAGGAGCTGGACAGAAGAATAGAACAATTAATGAAGAAAAAGTTATCCTATGCAGAAGATGTTGAACGTGTCAGAACGGCTATAAAAGAAGAATTTCAGCGGATTGGAAGAACACCGGAACCGCGTATTTTATGTGAGATGTTGGAAATCACGGATGATTCTTGGAGAAACGCAGTAGAGGGTTATTTGAATACACAGAGATTCTATATTTTGGTGGAACCAGAGAATTTTGACATTGCACTGGGAATATATGACAGACTTCGAAAAGAGAAAAAGGCATACGGGGTTGGACTCATTAATACACAGAATCTGGATCAGTATGATACAGCACCGGAGGGTTCGCTGGCTACAGTTGTAACTTCAAAAAATAAATATGCAAAGCGTTATATTAATATGATTTTGGGGAAAGTGCACATGTGCACACATTACCGAGATTTGAAAAACTATAAAACCTCTATTACAAAAGAGTGTATGAAATATCAGAACAATGTTGCCAGCGCCATAAAGCCGGCCATTTTTGAAGCCCCATATATTGGTCAGAATGCACTGAAAGTGCAGTTAGAACAGGCCGGAGAAAAAAGGGAAGAGATCAAGAAACAATTGGATCAGCTTCATGACAAATTGGAACAGTTAGAATTTGTTCTGAAACCTTTGGGAACAGAGCATGATACAGATATTAAGTACAGATTAGATATCATTGGTGATTTGCGTCATGTTGATCTGGAAATTAATAAATGCAAAGAAAATATTGCTACCTTGGAGAAGAACTCCAATATGATTATGAAACAGATACAGCTGCAGGCATTAGAGAAAATATTGGGAGAGTTAACTGTTAAATTAGATTCTTTAAACAGAGCAGCAGGCAAAACGGAAGAAAGAATTAGCCTGACAAAAGAGCAGGTAGCAAACGGGCAGATAAAGCATGCTGAAAAATCAGTTATTTACGAGAAACTGGGAAGGAAAGCCGAGAATGCTCTGCCTGTTTGGAAGCAGGAATATGAGAAACAGACGGAGGATAAATCTTTCTCGCAGTTTCGGGATAATTATCTGAGACGGAGAAAAGCGAATCAGACACTTGTGGATAAGGCTGTAGATTCCATGAAGGAATTAATGGGCGAATATAAAATAGCCCATGATTTTGGAGCACCGGCCACGATGGAAGGTTATCCGGATTTTGAAACAGAATATTTGAAGCTTAAGAATTCAGAACTTCTGCAGTATGAAGGAAAAGTAGATGTTGCCAGACAGGCAGCAGAAGAAGAGTTTAGAGAACAGTTCCTGTCCAAATTGCAGGAAAACATGAAGATGGCGCAGGCTGAGTTCAAAGAGCTGAATAAGGCACTTGATGATATTGTGTTTAGCAATGAAAAGTATGAGTTTCTATATATGCCAAGTAAAAGGTATAGACAGTATTATGAAATGATCATGGACGATTTTAATGCTATGCAGGGCGAATCTATTTTTAGCGGTTTGTTCCATGAGAATCATAAAGCGGTAATTGAAGAATTGTTTGAACGTCTTGCATTGGATAATGACAATAATGCGAAAGCCTTGGATGAATTTACAGATTATCGAACCTATATGGATTATGATATCCGCATCATTCATAGTGATGGTACTTATTCTCTGTATTCCAAGGTGTGTGAGGAAAAGAGCGGTGGTGAGACGCAGACACCATTTTATGTGACGGTAGCAGCATCTTTTGTTCAGCTTTATAAAAATAATATCGGTGGAGAAGCAATAGGTCTTGTGCTTTTTGATGAGGCCTTTAACAACATGGATGACGAAAGAATCGGTGGCGTTTTGGAATTCCTAAGAAGACTGCCATTACAGATTCTGATTGCAGCTCCCCCTGATAAAATACAGTATATCAGTCCATTCGTTGAAGAAACGTTATTGGTAATGACGGATGAAAAGGTAAGCTTTGTAGAGAGGTATATCAATGGTGCAGTATGATCGTAAGGTATTAAATCATCTGTTGGATACATATGAGAATAGTTTGTTATCTACAGGGGAGAATAAGCGGATGATACAGATCGAGTTCCGTTTTACGAAAACATCGCTCCCATCCTATTTTGATGAGAGTTCAAACGAATATGAAAGCATTCACGTTTTGATGAAACTATTGGAAAGCAAAAAGCTAATCCGTATTATTTGGAAGGATAACAAGCAGGATTATCTAATTCAGAAAGTCAGACTGATGACAGATCACATAGAAGAGGCTTATCAATATGTTGGACGCAAGCCAAAGCGAGGATTGGAAGAAGAAAATATCACTTTGCTTCAGAAATATATTGATGTGAAAGCACCTATTACAGTGGATTTTGTCAGGTATCTTCTGGAACGGTTGCAAAATCATCAGTCAGTCAAAGAATATATTGCGTTAGAAAATATGAAGGAGACGGAGAAGTTTCTTCGGGCATGTGTATTGGTAGAACAAAATAGGAAACCATGCTATATCCGGGAATTTTCTATCATGCATTTTCAGGATTCTAAGTATTTTGAACAGATAGAAAGTCGTATTGTTAAAGTATTTCGGCAATTTTCAGATGAATATTTGGAAATGGACACCTTGGAATTGTTAGCGGAATATGGGATTTATAGGACTCCTAACTATGTGTATTTTAAGGGGGGTGCCAGGATTTCAATCGGTGAAGAGGTAGTAGATTTATCCTTGTTAAAGCAGGGGATAGGTATTTCCGGAGAAGATCTTGCAGGTATTCAGTTTTCTGATCTAAGCAGAATAAAGAAAGTAATCACAATAGAAAATCTTACTTCTTTTTTTAGATATTGGGAGAAGGATAGCCTTTTCATATACCTTGGCGGATATCATAACAGGATTCGAAGAACCTTGTTAAAAATGATTTATGAGACAATTCCGGATGCAAAGTATTATCATTTTGGAGATATCGATGCGGGAGGATTTTCCATACTGCTGGATTTGCGGAAAAAGACAGGGATTCCATTCATGAGTTATCATATGGATTTAGATACGCTGAAGCAATATAGGCAATATGGAAAGTGTCTGACTGAGACAGATCGAAAGAGATTGGAGAAAATAGGAGAAGAGAAAGAATTTTGCGAGGTAATTGGATTTATGCTGAAGGAAAACATAAAGCTGGAGCAGGAATGCATTATTTAGGGGTGACTATAACCTATGAGTATAGGACTGTACAAGGTTTGTTTATATGTTTGTAATAACACGTGAACTTTCTACAGGAACTTACGAACTTAATGAATAGCAGAAAATATTATTTGTGTAAAAATATTGCATAAAAAATATTTTCTGCTATAATAATATTACGGAGAACTATGCAGGAGGTAGATGCAATGATTATAGAGATTAGAGCAAAAAATTGTTTTGTGTTTGAAGAGGAAATAAGCTTTTCTATGAAAGCGGATATGAGAAACAAGAAGTTTGCATCAAATGTTCATAGAGAAAACAATTTCAATGTGCTGAAGACAGCGGGTGTTTATGGTCCTAACAATGTTGGAAAAACATGCCTTGTGAAATGCATCAGAGCAATTAAGAGTGTTTTATTAGATAAGGAAAGCGGGTTACTTCGTAATATATTTTCAAACAATGAAGTATGCCAATTAGGTGTTACATTTTTATCTCAGGGAAGAAAGTTCTCATATGATTTTTGGTACAATGCAAAATCCGGGGAATATTTGTATGAGACTTTTGCAGAAATACTAAAAGATCAATACGGAAATGAAAAAGAAGTTCTTTGGTTAAAGAGAGATACAATAAATGAAGTATACTACTGTATTGATGAAGATGCGCAGAAGATGATGCCTATTATTTCAAAGAATAACTTGTTCTGCTATTTAGTAGACACAACCAAGTTTGAATCATTGAAAGAGATGAAAAATATCTTGGTCGGTTTTGCGGAAAAGATTGATATCATCAACATGAATAATATTCCTATGAAGCATACAATTGAATTGCTGAAGAACAGAAATAATCTTCAGGAAAAGATTGTAGAGTTTATTAAGAATGCAGATTTGTATATGGATGATTTTAAGTATGTTGATGGAGATAAGATTCAAGTGGACGCCGGTGATGAAGCGGGAAGACCTGAAGAAAAGGCATTAGATATTCCTGAAAATATCATGGATCAAATACGATTAGTCTCAACATATAAGGGCGTTCCTGTGCCTAGTATGATATTTGATTCCACTGGAACCAAGAAGATTGCCACAATAGCAAGCTATGTAATTGAAGCCTTGGAAGAGGGCAGATACTTGGTTGTGGATGAATTGGACAGCAGTATTCATTTCAAACTGACAAGAGCTATCGTTGCATTGTTTAATAATGAGCTTAACACCAATGCACAGATGATTTTTACAGTTCACGATATCAATCTAATGGATTGTAAGAGAATGTTTAGAAAAGAACAGATATGGTTTGTTCACAAGGATGAAGAAGGCGTATATGTGTATTCACTTGCTGATTTTACGGCACAGGAAGGTGTGCGAGATACCACGGATGTTATGGAGAAATATAGGAAGGGGGCACTTGGCGCACTTCCTGATCCTGAACTAATAAAGTCACTCCTTAGTATCAAAGGAAATGCAAAGGGAGTGGTTGCCGATGCAGAATAAATAAGTAAACTGAAGTATTTGATTGAAAGATTAAAATTATATTATTTTAGAGAGGCGAAGAATTTATGTGTGATATTAAATTTCGTAAATTTGAAGAAGAGGACATTGCTCCTTGTACAATAATTATGAAAGAGGCTTTTGATGAAGATTCCATGCTATTTCTTCAGGTTCCGGATGGACCACCCGGATATGATGATGGGAGTTTCCTGAGAAAATATGGATGTGAATCCGGAGCCGATAGTTACTGCATTTATGTGGATGGACAGTTGTCCGGTGGGACAATTATATTCCATAATCCGCATGAGAATGAGAATTTTTTAGGCTGCATATTCTTAAGCCCTTCATTGCGCGGAAAAGGAATAGGAACAGCCGTGTGGGAACAGATTGAGAAGATGTATCCGGATGTGAAAGTATGGAGAACGGAAACACCGTTGTATTCTAGACGAAATTTGAATTTCTATATCAACAAGCTTGGATTTATGGCATGCAAGATCACAGATCCGATGCAGTATGAGCACGCTCAAGTTCAGTTCGTGAAATACAACAGGTAACATAAAATTAAAAAGGAGACAGATAATGAGCTTAATAAAAAATGATATACCAATTTTAGAATATGACACAAACAGCAAGGCTGTTATTATGCCAGGACACAGTACGAATTTTCATTTTCCAGAGAGAGCAGTAATGCTGTTTATGGAAAATGAAATTGATGATTATGCAATGACAAATGAATGCGAGGTTATCGGGCAGTTTATTAGTATCACAAAAATATTTCCTGTGTATAAAACTGTACATAATGGTGTTGAGTTGGCAATTTGTCAAGCTCCTTTAGGTGGGGCTGCTTCCACACAAATTATGGAGCAGCTGATTGCGGGTGGTGTTAAAAAGGTTATAGCCACAGGCTGTTGTGGTGCTTTATTTGTAGATAACGAAGGAGATTTTTATATCCCTACCTCCGCACTACGGCAGGAAGGTACATCTTATCATTATTTGTCACCTTCACGAGAAGTCAAGCTTAACCAATCAGCTATAAATGCGATTGAGAAAATCTTAATTAATCACAAATACAACTATAAAAAATGTAAAACATGGACGACAGACGGGTTTTATCGTGAAACAAAAGAAATGGTGGAATATCGTAAAGAGGAAGGTTGTTCTGTTGTAGAAATGGAGTGTGCCTCTCTGGCTGCTTGTGCAGAGTTCCGAAATATAGTTTTCGGTCAGTTATTGTTTACGGCAGATTCACTTGCAAATATAGAATCACACGATACCAGAAATTGGGGTAATAATACTTTTGCATTAGCTATGAATTTGGCAATGGACGCTGTAACGGAGGTGCAGTAATGCGAACAGAAAAAGAAATGTATGATAGCTTGTGTAAATTCCTCTTGGATAAAGACAATTGTTTGCCGGAGATTTTGCCTTCATCTGATGAAAATTATTGGATACATAAGCCTACTTTAGAACAGTATCAGTGTACTTGTAGTGAATTTTGGTGGTGCTTAAATAGTGTGGCAAAAGGTCTGTGGCGTGAAGAAATCCCTTATGTACAGGATATGCTGAATTTTGTTGTCAGAAACAGTCGGAGAGAATGCTTTCTTGGAAAGTGGGCATAATGACGAATTTCTCAGTCAGCGTTGGTAAGTCGGCAAAGTATATGTACAAATGGCTTTCGGCACAGGAATGGGAAAAGTATTTACAGACTTATTGCGGAGCAGATGTTGAAGCTATTTGGCAGTCGGTGGAGTATATGTGTTTGCTATTTGTAGAAACTGCTACATGGGTAGCAACAGAACTTCACTATGAGTATAATGATACAGAAGCAAATAATGGCATGTATTTTTTGCAATCAGTAAAAGATTTACCAAAGGATGCAGGCGAGGTGCTGTAGTGAAGTACTGAAGTTATGCAGAAGTTTTTATACACGAAAGAGAGTGTAAAAATGTTAAAAAGTCATGGTAATAGGTTTTAGTATCATGGCTTTTATTATGTGAATTTTCTATATAGAAAGTGATGGGAGTTCAGTATGGTTTATATATGGAAATCCTGTTTAAATTAACTTAAAAGCAATTACAAATATATAGAAAGAAATTGAAAATTATTTGATTTTATTGTGGCGAGAAATTACCTGCAGAAAGTCTTATAATATGAGCATAGTATGTAACATAGAGTTGTATATGGGAAAGATTACCTGAAAAAATATTATAACAGGATTAAGGTAGGTAAAAAATGAAGAAAAAATGATTGATACGGTAAAAATTACCTACGGAAAGTATTATAGCAGGAGGTAGGTAAAAAAAGGATGTAATGTGCAGAAAATTACCTACTGAAAGTATTATTGTTGGGGTCAGGTAGGTAAAAATGGATGTAATGTGTGGAAAACTACCTACTGAAGCTAAAAATTAGGAGTTCAAGTAGGTAAGTTATTTGACGTATCAAAAGTAAGAAGGAGTGGGTTAAGATAATTGATATCACGCGATGTATTGATTTCAATCTTTCTTTAGGGTATACTTTGAGAAAAAGAGTACCCTAAAGGAAAAAACGATGATAAAATTGAACGACTATTTATATTCTGGAGATACGGTTCTTCGCATTTTGCAGAAATATACAAAAGATCTGCGTGAATCAGTTAGCGAGACGCACAACCAGATAGACCAGGTGCACTGTAATTTTTTGCTCCAGTTTTCGGAATTGTTAGAACATAATGATTTCCTGACTTCGCAGTCTCAGCGTATCAGAGAATTTTATCAATATATGGCGCAGGAATATCCGCATCTCGCATTTACGTTCAAGGGGCGGATAAAATCGCTGATTCGTGCGGAGGAAAAATTTAACGGATACATTGTTTCTTATGTCTATGACTATTATCTGGAGCATGGAACTTATCCTTCGGTGCCGGAGCTGCGCAACCGGTTGAACTGTTTTCGAGATTTGATTGCATACCGCATTGTAATCTCAATGCCGCGCTGTCAGCTTGATAATGAAAAGGAGCGCAGCCGCGTGGAACTTGAATATTTGTACGATATTGCGAACCGTCTGCCAGAATTTTTGGAGGCACGTGGGTTTACTGCGGAAATATCTGATTGGGAAAAACAAAAAGAATCCCCGCGTCTACGGGAGACGGTTCGTCCGTTTTACAGAGATTATGTTGCCAACCGCAAAGAGCTGGGTTATCAGTCACTTCATATTACTTTTTATGACAATGTGGCACGCTGTTATCTTGAGGTTCAGCTTCGAACCAAAGAGATGGATGACTATGCCGAGATTGGTCCTGCAAATCATCTGGGCTATGAAAAACAGCAGGAGTACGAGCGGGCACGCAAGAGTGCGGTTCCAGCAGGAGAGTTCATTTATTTTGATGAGGCATATGAGCGCGGCATGGCTCTGCAGAATCTTGAACTTGCAAAGGTTGATGTCAATATGTTTGGTGCATTGAATAACTCACTGGTGAATGATGGCTGTGGATTATACCGAGGCAGATTGATTCTTCCATTTGAGCATTTGTCGAGATTTCAGAATGATCTGGTGGATTAGTATGAAAAATCACACCGAAGTGCTGATTTTTCACACAGCTATTTGCCTTCGCTCAGAAGCAAATAGCCCTGATGGCAGAAGAGAAACTGCCTGCGCAGATTTCTCTTCGCCTCTTCGCGAAAAGTCGCTCAGAAATGGTGATTTGTGTAACTTTTCCATCTGCCCGGTTGCATTTGAAATATTTGAGCGTTTGAAGAAATAATATGGATTTAGGAGGATAGGGAAACATATGAGAAAAGAGGCATCTATAGAACAATGGAAAACACTATATGAGGCAGGAACACGCATTAAGGAACTGAAACCATGGGAAAAGTTCTGGGATATGGATTTAATCGGCATCAGATATGGTGCTGAAGAGAAAACGGTTTTCTTCAGCATACTGGGGCGAGGCGGTGAGTGTTATGGAATATCCGTCTATGAAGGATACGAAGGGCTAAATAGCTTTCTCATGCTTGCCATGCAGGAAAGAATGAATCTGGCTCCAGAATATGCGATGTCTAACCAAAGAAATCTAACATGCTATTGGGGGAATCGTGACGAACTTTCTGATAAGCAAAGAAAGATTATTAAGGAATTAGGGTATACATATCGCGGAAAAAACCAGTGGATGTATTTCCTCTCTTTTGAGCCGGGATATTACCCATATAATATGGATGAGAAAGAAGTATTGCGGATGAGCGAGTATTTACAGGATTTGGAACTGGCTCTGCGTTACTATGATAAAACAGACGTGCAGGTGGACTTTGAATCGGGAAATATGTTTCTGCTTTCTTTTGGAAAAGATAAGAAAACATGGGATTTTGGTGAAGAACCACTTCCTTTTACAGCTTTTCAATTTGGGAATTTACTGATTACAGATGAAGATTTGCTCTCTGACCTGGGAAAAGCTCCGAAATGCAAGGCTGTTTTAGAGGCAGATGTATCTGTGTTAGGAGCATCTGTTACGGATAAAAAGTATGATCGCCCTGCAAATCCGGAATTGTCATTATTAGGAGATGCTAATACGGGAACAATCATTAAGTTTGAAATGCTTGGGCCGGGGGACGATGCGGTTGTAATGCTGGCGGAAATTCTGATAGGTTTTATTTTTAAATTTGGAGCACCAAAAGAAATAAGGGTGTCAAATGTAATTGTGGAAGCCGGACTTGAGCAGATATGTAATGTGTGTGGTATTAAACTTCGCAGAGTAAAAAGGTTAAAAGGATTGGAAGAATTCAAATATAGCATGCAAAGATTTAGATAGTAGTTTGTCGAACAAGCTATGATGAAATGAAAAGCATATGAAGAAACTTTATTAAAAGAACATACGGCTTTACAACAACAATTCCAAAAGCGACTTCATTTTGAAAGGGTGGTCTATAGGACCACCTTTTTTCTCTATATTAGGAGTAAAAAACGGATAAAAAAGGTGTGTTTGCAGAAATCAGAAAAGTATATGAATGGTTTGCGAGTGTTATTATTTTATTTCCTGAGTCAAAATATAACGGATTAAATGAGATGGCGGCTGACGATGATAAAAAGAGGTTCTTTTCTGCGTTGATGAATTATTTTGATACTGGTATTGATTCTGTAGAGGGCGAAAGTCAGCAAATGGATTTTGATAAGATATTGGATAATATACCTCGAACTGAAGCTGAAAAAATCAAGGTGGATATTTCAAATGCGGCTAATGAACATCCGATTATGTTTAAAGTAGGTGAGCAGGTTTTTATACTTCATAAAGATGAAAATGGGAATATTGTATATAATATGGAGCGATTCCGATATTTGAGGATGAATTCGTATTGGAGGATGCGTATGAAGAATAAATATAGGTTAAGCTCCAATGCATTTGAAAGAGAGGAAGAGGCTGACAAAGTGGAACCTCAAAAGGTCTTTTTTCTATCTGTGGAGGGAAACGCAACAGAAAAAGAATATTTTGAATCTATATCTGCTAATAGAAAAGCATTAGGTATCAATGCGATAGTTGATATAGAGGTGTTGAATAGAAGGAAAAAAGATACCAATAGTGCCCCGGAGCATGTGGTTGAGCTATTAGAGGAATATTTGCGATTAAGAGAGTATGGAAGAGAATCTTTAGTTAACGATATACCAAAGAACTTTGTTGAAAAGTATGGAATAGAATTTATTCAAAATTATCTCAAGGGTGAGGGAGAAATTTCTCGAAAGCAAAAGAATGAATTTGTGACAGATCTTCTAAAGATAGGATATGATATTAATTATCGAAAGTATTTAGATAAATATCATAATGAACTTGATGAATTCGGGATTTTGATTGATAGGGATATGCCTGTTATATTGCGAATCCATGTTTTGAGTTCTGGTTATTGCTACACTTGAGTGATGTGAAGAATGAGTATCGCGACAGAATGTTAGAACTAAAAGAAAATAGAAAAGTTTCGGATAAACATACTTTTGTAAGTAAGGAAGTATCGAAGAAGGCGCATCATGGAAAAAGTGGTATTAATTTTCGAAAAAATTATATGCCGTATATTGATTTTGCAATCTCTAGGGCAAAAGAATTTGCGTCAACCGAGGATGAATTAGTAGATAATATTGGTTGTAATGTATGGAAATTAGTTGAAACAATGAAGAATTATAAATAAATTATGGCGAGGCAAGATGCCTTGCTATAATTTGTATAAGGATAAAGGTTGAGCCGTTAACTAAGAGTAGGTTTTTCGGTGATCATTATGTCCATACAATGTTTGTGAGGAATACCGCCGCTATTGCAATCAAATATTACTTCGTCCATTTTATGAAATATCCAGTCATAATAATAAGAAAACAATGTTCCGGATTTCCAGCGGAACCTGTTTTTTTCCTGGATTTTGTTAGGCGGGGATTGTATAAAAGGCTTTTCAACAAAGACATTCATGGCATGAATTCCGTTATCTGTCGCATCTAAGGCAGAAACAATATATCCGTTTCGGGCGAGAAAAACAGCATCTTTGCCTTCGCCACAGCCTATATCAAGTACCTTTAAGGGTTTGGTTGGTGGCTTCAATTTCATAATCTCATAGCATAGCTGATTTGGCTCCAGTCCCCAATAATAATCATCAGAATTGTACCGGTTTTCATAATCAGAGTTTATGATTGCTTCATAATCAAGTAATGAATCTACACTGGTTTTTAATACTTTGGCCAGAACAGGAAGTAATTCTATCTCAGGGCATGAAGTGCCATTCTCCCATTTTGATACAGCCTGAAATGAAATATTCAATTTATCTGCTAATGCCTGTTGCGTATAACCAAGCGATTTGCGTTTTGTCATAATAATTTTTCCAATATCCATGTAAGATACTTCACCTCCTTGACTATATCTTAATCTATCAGCTGATATATCTCAATAACCTGTTCGTTTAGCTGTTTTGAATAATTCTACCACTGGTTGAAACTGTAATGTCCTTATGCTATCATTTAATTACATTGTGGCTCCAATAATATTGGATAATAAAAATACATGATGTAAATAGTATTGGAATGATGCAGTGTAATATGAAGCTAAGGTTATGGAATTATTGCAGAAGCAAGGGGAAAGGTTACAAGAGATAAAGCAATACTCAGGAAGGAATAGATTGAGAAATTTATGATACAAAGGAGGTATAATGTCATGTTTGAAAATTTTAAAGAATTTTTCAATAAAAGGAAAATTCTTATTGAACTAAGTCGCTGCGCGACGGCCTGCCAAAGGTTGTTGCCAGCGATTCTTTTATCTAAAAACAAAGAGGCAGTTGAAGCTTCCTTAAAAAGCATTTATAGTTTAAGTTGACGAGACAAAAACTGAATACAAAGGAAACCACTGCCTATGAAAACTATACCATTACATCATCTTAGTAGCAAGATGATTTTTAAGAATCGAGAACCTCCGTGAGGTAGTGTATTAGAGAATAAGCTAATAACTGCTATTACGGAGGTTTTTATGTACGAAGAATATTTAGAAAAATTAAAAGAAGAAGGAATTATTCGAAACAGAAAAGAAGGCACTATATGGACCTACACAGCAAATGTAAATAAGTTTCTTAACTGGACTAATAAGAATCCGGAGGAACTGACTCTTGATGATTGTAGGAATTATATATGGGACTTGCGTGTGAATTGCGTGTGAATTGCAAGTTTTCGACTCAGCATTGTAATGGAGTTAACTCAGCACTGAAGTTCTTCTTTCGATATGTATTAAGAAAATCTTGGGATCAGGATATTGTACCGAGAATGATAAATGATATCGTTCTTCCTAAGGCGATATCACTTGAAGAAGTAAAAAAGCTTATAGATGAAGCTACCTTAATACGTAATAAAGCCATTATTGCACTTTTGTATTCATCAGGTCTCAGGGTTAGTGAACTGTGTCGACTTGAGTTTAGTGATATATATTTTAGCACCAATCAAGTTCATATCAGGGGAGGTAAGAATCATCAGGATCATTGGACAATTCTATCTGAAACAGCAAAAGATTTACTTGCGTAGTATTGGAAAAGTTATCCAGTAAAGAGACAGTATGTATTCGTAGCATCTAAGGGAAGTAAGGATAGGAATAGACTGAATGCAAGTGGTGTGGAGATAATGCTTAGAAAAGTATCTGCATCAGCTGGTATTAAAGGCGTTACTCCGCATACCCTTCGACATTCATTTGCTACCCATATGGTTGAACAGGGAGAAAGTCTAGAATTCATTCAGGCAATGATGGGGCACAGAGATCCAGCTTCGACTCACAAATACATTCATGTAGCCAATAAATCTCTCATGGGAATCAAGAGTCCACTTGATGCTCCTGCCAAGAAAAAGAGAGGCAGGAAAAAGAAGAATGGGTAATGTTACAATTCAGGATGTGTTTTTACGATTTGTGCCTAATTACGCTGGGGTAAGAAACTTTTCAGCTGAACAGTATATGACAACCACCTGTATTTTGAAATGCAGAACAGCGCAGATGGGAGCACATGTAAGTGAGTGTGATAACTGCCATACATCATATATTCATTATAACTCTTGCAAGAACAGACACTGTCCTATGTGTCAAGGTATGGAGGTTGATGAGTGGATTGATAAGCGTCAGGAGGATGTACTTGAAACACCATATTTTCATACAGTGTTTACGATACCAAGTGGGCTTTATCCACTAGTGTATGCCAATCAGAGATTACTTTATGATGCACTTTATCACGCTGCACATAAGACTCTAACGGAATTATCGAATGATTCAAAACATCTTGGTGCAAGGATTGGATATATATGTGTGCTTCATACGTGGGGCTCAGCGCTTAATTATCATCCGCATCTTCATACAATTATTCTTGGCGGTGGATTAGATGATAAGAATCATTATGAATTCAAGGAACTTCTGAATAAGCTGTATGATGAAGATTGTGTTGTTTATACCAAGGAAGCGTTCAACGGGGCAAAGTCTGTTATCAAGTATCTTGGCAATTACACCCATAGGAGCGCAATCAGTAATAGACGCATTGTTTCGATGGATGAGAACTCAGTTACATATATGGCAAAGGATTATAAGAAAGCGCATGCCAAATATGAGCCTATGACGATTTCAGGAACAGAGTTTATACGCAGATTTTTAATGCATGTACTACCGAAAGGATTTGTGAGAATCAGGCATTATGGACTTCTTGCCTGTAGATGTAAAAAAGATAAGATGACACTTTGTAGGAATCTTCTTGGATGTGAGCAGTATATTTCTAGACTAAGAGGAAAGAAAGTTGAAGAGAAAATGATGATTCTTTATAACGTTGACATCTGTAAATGCAGGGAATGTGGAGAGCCACTTAGAAGATTTCGAGTGGATGGCAGATATATGTTATGTTAAAGGAAAGAAACTGAATCTGAAAAATAAGCCTTTTACTGAAGGCTTGTTTGCTATGCCAAAAAATTAGAAAATGATGCAGATTTAAGAATTTTAGATAGATTAGAATACGCTTGTATGCTAAAATCTATGGTGAAGCAAGTGGATTGAAATTCCACAGTATCGGAGACAGTGACGCGACTAAGTTCAATACGAAAAAATCGGTCTGCAGTTCGAAGGAAAGAGTAGACTTTCTAAAACGGGAGTCTGCTTTTTCCTTCGCCCTGACACCGATTGTTTCCGTTACAATTTTGATTGCAGTTATTCTTTTATTATTAATTATCGGTATAATTATCATTACAATAAATGTAAATAATAATGATAATAAAGATAAAAATACTGCTTCTAGTGGTGAGATTATCAATAATAAAAATGAGAGTAAAGAAATAACAACTAAAATTAAAGAAACAACAACAGAATATGTTTCAAGCAATCCTAATTATTGGAAAAGAGATATAGTAAAATTTGTTTATAATCCTGATGGAACAGGCAATGTCCGCGACACCATTATTGGTATGAACTATACTAGAGATGAATTACTTAATTTTATTAGTACTTTTAAAATAATTCAAGATGATCTTGTAAAATATGGAGCTTGGGGTATTTCTTGTGGAGCTATAAGAAAATATATAGATGATTTTAATAGTATGCATTTTGATATTAGAGATTATTATTTTGGTGTTATAGATGAAAATTGGAATGATTTTACGTGTTATTACTATGATGAAAATTTTAATTTATTACCTTACAATAATTTGAATTTAATATATGGTGTAGTTATATTTTATTACATGTCTTCTACAATCATTACATAAGAAAGTGTAAATTCAAAAAAATAGTAATGGATATTGAAGTAAAAATAATGTATCTGTTCAGAGCCAACCTCGAAAACTGTCGTTTTCGAGGTGTGACGTATCCGCCAAATATATTTTTCAGATAAACGTTCACGAATGCAAGCATTCATCACGTTTAACTGTAAAAATATGCTTGGCTCTGAAAAGATACAAATAATTATAAAGAAACGCAGGGGAAAAGGTATGAATTCAATTTATCGAGATATTTTTCGGGCAATACATGAAGGAAAGTGGATTAGTATAGAGTACAAGAATAAAGAGGAAAAGGTAACAAAGTACTGGATTGGAATACGTAATTTAAATGTAGGTAAGAGAACGCTTTCAGTGGATGGTCTTCATTTGGGAAAATATACCACAGAGACCTATGACTATATTTATATAGATTCTATTATTTCGTCTAAAATTATAGAAGGTTCGTATTGTCCTGTGAATCAGTATCTGGTGCAGGACATTTATTTGAATCCTCATAAATATATTAGTCTTTTTGACAATGTAGCCAACTTGAAAATTCTGAATTATTTGGAAATGTGTAATCGTATGGATAACATTCCCTATTATTCGGATTTTGAGTTGGTTCATTTTTTAGACAGGGATAGTTTTACTGGGGATTCCGGAGTGGATGGGGAGGCTTATCAGTTAAGTGATAAACAATTTAAGGAAATTGTGAAAAATTTTCAATATAAAACAGAACAAAAAAATAGTAGAAATGGAAAATTAAGAATACAACAGCTTGGAATGAATGTGTTAAGCATCCATACTAAAAAGGGACTATATGTACTTGCATACAGGAAATTACAGCTTGACGTGAAGCGAAAGGTGTTGGCTCCGGAGGATGAGATAACCATATGTAATGAATATACGTTGAATGGAACTACGGAAAGTATTCGAAAATATCTGGATGCGGACGAGTATGAGTTGTTAATTGATTTTGAAAAAAATCAGGAAATGATAAAGGACTGTATTACAAGGCATAATAAAGAGGTCGTGGGTGTAGATGATATGCCCTACATTATTGGAATGGGAATGGATGTTATTCTCGATTTACATAAAGAGTATAAGGCCATTATTGATATGTATGACAGCGGAGAGATTACTATACCAATTAAGGCATTTTTTGGAGATTTGCTTAGCAGACCGGATAGGAGAAAAGCATATCCAATCGCACTTGTAAATAAGAAGGTGAATCTTGACCAGCTTTTGGCCATAAACAATGCTATGAAATATCCAATTGCATATATACAGGGGCCACCAGGTACAGGGAAAACAAATACAATCATTAATACTATTGTGACTGCGTTTTTCAATGAGAAAACGGTATTGTTTGCCTCATATAATAATCATCCTATCAATGGAGTATTTGAAAAACTTTCAAATATGGAATATCACGGAAAAAGAATACCTTTTCCAATTCTTAGACTTGGAAACATGGATAAAGTCAAAGAATCATTGGAATATATAATCGGGTTGTATGAGGAGACAAAGGAAGTGAAAGTCTATTCAGGTACTCTTGACAGAAATAAAGATGACAGGGTAGAAAGAGCAAAGAAATTAGCACTTTTGTTAAAACGTTATGAGGATTTACTGGATTTGAAAGAGCGTGAAGAAACCATAAACAGAATGCTGGAGTATGAGAATAACAGAGGAAGCTCAATTCAGATGATACCCTTTCAGGCTGATTTAGGTGGCAGACAGTTGGAACAGGTTAGAAATAAGATAAGGGAAGCCGGAAATGTTACAGATAAGGATGCTATTTCACTATTAGATGATAATGAGGAGGAATTAAAAAAATATTTATATTATATTTCAGCAAAATACATTAAAAAAATTGACGAACCTAAATACACTGATTTGAAGGATATATTGTTTGAAGAAGATCAGGAGAAACAGTTAGAGTATTTTAATAAATATCTCAGTAAAAAGGAAAATATAAAAAAGTTACAGAGGATTTTTCCAATTATTGCAACCACCTGCATTTCTGCACATAAGCTTGGAGAACCAACACCCATGTTTGATATGGTAATTATGGATGAGGCGAGCCAGTGTAATACGGCAGTTTCACTTGTTCCGATTATTCGGGGAGAAAGTTTAATGCTGGTAGGGGACCCGCAGCAGCTAAATCCTGTAATCTTACTTGACGAGATTATAAACAGTGCACTGAAAAAAAAGTATGGTGTGTCGGATGAATATGATTACAGGAAAAATTCAATATATAAAACATATCTTGCATGTGATGCGGTTAGCGATGAAATACTTCTTCATAATCATTATCGCTGCAGTAAAAGAATAATTGAATTTAATAACAGAAAATATTATAATTCAAAGCTCAACATATTAACGAAAAGTGAAGAGAAACAGCCTCTTTTATACATAGATGTTCAAGAAAGCAGCAGCAATTCTAAGAATACTGCCCCGGGAGAAGTAGAGGAAATTGTGAGGTATGCAGGTCTGAATAAGGACAAAACAATCGGTGTCATAACACCATTTGTAAACCAGAAAAACCTTATAGAACAGGCTCTAAAGCAGAATCAATTAAACAATGTATCATGTGGAACTGTTCATGCATTTCAAGGTGACGAAAAGGATGTCATATTGTTTTCCACTGCAATTACAGACAATACACATGCCGGAACCTATTTATGGTTAAAAAATAATAAAGAGTTAATTAATGTTGCAACTTCCAGGGCAAAAGAAAAATTAGTGATATTGTCAAATACTAGAAATCTGGAGCGACTGCATACTAAAGATAAAGATGATGATTTGTTTGAACTTATCCAGTATGTTAGGACAAATGGGGAGTCGCAGGTAACGCAGAAAACGTCAAATTCCAGGGCATTAGGAGTAAAACCTTTTAGTACGGCTACAGAGTTGGCATTTCTTGAAAACCTAAATCATGCATTGGAGAACATCTGGCTGTCACAGAACAGGTTTGTAGTGCATAAGGAGGTGGCCATTTCACAAGTATTTAAGGATAATCTCAATTATAGTGACCTGTTTTACAGTGGAAGATTTGATTTTGTTGTATATGAAAATATGGACAGTCAGGAGGTTCCCATTCTTGCGATAGAATTGGATGGAAAGGAACATTTTGAGGATGAAGTGGTGAGACAGAGAGATAAAAAGAAAAATGACATTTGTAAGGCTCATAACCTTCAGATTATCAGAGTGGAGAACTCATATGCACGACGGTATAATCATATAAAGAATATTTTGATAAAATATTTTGAGGTAAGACATTAGATTTGTATGCTTGCAAAGAAGTTATTCATTAAATCAAACCGATTACTAATATTTTTCTTGCAATTTACGTATCAATGGTTTGTATTTTACAACACTATTTTACAATTGCCTTGTAAAGATAAAAGAAAAGGAGATTTAGATGAATGAGAAAATTTGGAAGAATAACTAGTGTACTTGTAGCTGCTTTGGTGGCAGTAACCAGCAGCATTGCTACAGCAAGCGCGGCATCTGATTATGTAGCTGCACCGGATGGATCAACAAAGGCGGAAAATACCATAGCAGCAGCTAATGGTGCTTATGATGAATGGAAAACTAAATGGAGTTATGTTAGCAAGGATTGGACACAGGTTTCCATAACACCAGGAGCTGATGAAACAGAAATGAATTTTGCCTGGTATAGTAAAAAAGGGGAAAATGCATATTTAATATATGGTAAAGAATCAGATTTAAGTGATGGAATTAAGATTGATCCAATACAGACATATACGTATCAGACAGATGAAAATGGAAATTCGTATGAAAGTAATAAGGTGATTATTAAGGCACTTGAAAGTAATACAAAATATTATTATCAGGTAGCTGGAAAAGAAATTGAGTCTTTTACAACAAAGGACAGTGAAAACTTTAGTTTTATATTTGTAGGGGATCCGCAGATTGGATCATCAAATACGGAAAAGGCAAAGAAACCAGAGGATATTGTAAAAGAAAGTTTTAAGTTAGCACAGTATGAATCAGTTCAGAGTGACAGCTTTAATTGGGCCAATACATTAAATCAGGCAATGAAAAAAACAAATGGAAATGCCAGTTTTGTTATATCTGCAGGTGACCAGATTCAGACGAATGCAAAGAAGGTTGAAAATAAAACCATTAGCGAAATTGAATATGCAGGATATTTAAGTCCGGATGTATTAAAGTCACTTCCGGTTGCGACTACAGTAGGAAATCATGATGCGGATAATGAAAATTATAAATATCATTTTAATGTTCCGAACCTTAGTAGCCTGGGAGATAATGGATACGTTGGCGGTGATTATTGGTTTACTTATGGGGATGCTTTGTTTATGATTCTTAACACACAGGATACGGATACGGCGGAGCATGAGGAATTTATTAAAGAAACGGTTGATGCTAATCCGAATGCTATATGGCGCATTGTGACATTTCATCAGGATATTTATGGTTCGGGAGAACATTCAAACGAGCCTGAAATAGTAAACCTAAGATATTCACTTGTTCCGATTTTTCAGAAGTATGATGTGGATGTCGTACTTACTGGTCATGACCACGTGTATTCGCGCTCACAGATTTTAAAGGACGGGGTTAAGACAATTAATTATACTGATGATGAATTTGATTCTATGTTTGAAAAGGACATTAATGTCGGTGAAGAGGGAAAGAAAATCCAGCTTACAGTATCACCGGGAAATATATTGGATGATACTACAGATGCAGAGGAAAAAGCGTATATTGACTATTTAAAAACAATAATGGATGATGATGCGGTAATTGAAAGTGACAAGAACCAGCAGGTTATATCCGATACAGATGGTATTTTATATATTACGGCAAATAGTTCTTCAGGAAGTAAATATTATGATCTTGTTGCACGTAAGCAAACATATATTGCAGCAAGATGGCAGGAGGATATACCAACGTATTCTGTAGTTGATATAGATAAGAACAGCTTTACAATCAATACATATCGTGCTGATACAAATGAAGCAATTGACACAACCCTTACAATTCGAAAGAATTTTGAGGAAACTGAGTCAACAGAAACAGAAGAAACAGAGACAGATAAAAAAGATAATACGGAAGATAAAAATGAAGCTGTTGATAAAAACAGCACAAGTAATGAATTGCATAAAACAACAGAGACATCTAATAATTTAGATATGAAGGAAGAAAAATCACCTAAAACGGGGGATAATAATAAGATTTTCACATATCTTATTATCTGTCAGGTTTGCGTGGCTGCAATTGCAGTATCTATTGCGAAGAGGAAAAAAGGGCAGCAGTGTGATTAGTAAGTTCAGTTAATTCAATAAATAATAGTAAATATTTCAAATGAGTGTCGACAATTCGACACTTTTTTTGATGCTTATTAAATTATTTGAATAGATACAAATATTTTATGTATGCCTGCTGCAATAAAATTTTCTCGGATTTTACATTTGCAGATAAGTATATTTTACATGGCATTGATATGATAAAAAAAATATAAAGG
>JBNRML010000086.1:0-6082 GCA_050309585.1 Lachnospiraceae bacterium | reverse complement strand
ATTTTAGATAGTGTACGAGGTAAGATATGGCAGAAATAATGAATTATAAAATAAAAGTTGGAAAACCTATGCCCCTTGGGACGACAAAGGTTCCGGGAGGGATTAATTTTGCCGTAATGGTGGGGATTAAAAATGATAAGGATGTTTCAGTGATTTTATATAAGAAGGGTACACCAAAGGTCGTAACAGAACTTGTTTTTACAGAGGAAATGAAGTTCGGCAGGGTTTATGCCATGTGTATACAGGGTATTTCTCTCAATGATTTTGATTACAACTACAGGATAGGAAATAAGGTTGTAACAGATCCATACGCTGTTTTAATAAATGGTGGAGAGGTTTTTGGCAAGAACAATATGAAATTAAAGACCTCAGCTGTATATGAGGATAAATTTGACTGGGAAGAGGATTTGAGACCGGATATTGATTTTTCGGATTCAATTATTTACAGGCTGCACGTCAGGGGCTTTACGAAAAATAAGTACTCAAAAGTCAGAAGAAAAGGAACCTTTTTGGGTATAGTTGAAAAAATACCATATTTAAAAAAGCTGGGTGTCAATATGGTTGAGCTTATGCCGGCATATGAGTTTGACGAAAACAGTGGAATGAAGAACGGAAAGGTCAACTACTGGGGATACTGTGATGGTAATTATTTTATGCCTAAAGTGTCTTATTCATATAAACAAAATCCCAAAAGTGCCATAATTGAATTCAAGACTATGGTGAAGGAGCTTCATAAAAACGGGATAGAAGTGTGTATGGAATTTTATTTTGGAGAAGATGTGACTCCGAATTACATGATAGACTGTTTAAGACATTGGGTAATTAATTACCACATTGACGGAATTCACTGCAATATGAGTGAAGACATAAGAGGTGTGGTGGCAGCGGACCCGTATTTGACAAATACAAAGATTATTAGCTACGGCTTTGAAAGTGATAATTTTTCTTCGAAAAAACATTTGGGCGAATCAAACAGGGTATTCATGAACAGTGCCAGACGATTTCTTAAGGGTGATGAGGGAACTGTTTCAGAAATGGCTTTCAGGGTGAGATATAATAAGGGATATGCTCAGCCTGTAAACTTTTTGGCGAATAATGATACCCTTACAATGATGGACATGGTTTCATATAATCACAAGCACAACGAAGATAATGGTGAAAATAATATGGATGGTATTGATGATAACTATTCATGGAATTGTGGCTGGGAAGGAAAGACGAAGAAAAAAGCAGTTAACCTGCTTAGAATGAGACAACTGAAAAATGCGGCATGTATGCTGTTTTTATCCCAGGGTGCCCCAATGATTTATGCCGGTGATGAATTTGGAAATTCGACTGATGGAAATAATAATCCATATTGTCAGGATAACGATATTTCCTATGTGGACTGGAGAATGCTTGGGAAGAATACTGAGTATTTTGAATTTGTAAAGAAGCTTATTGATTTCAGGAAGAATCACAAAATACTTCATATGGAGCTTCCTATGGAGATGAAGGATTATTACTCACTTGGATTACCTGATATTTCATACCACTCGGCAATAACCTGGAGTCTTGAGAATAATAATCAGAGCAGGCAGTTTGCGGTTATGTACAATGGAAAATACTGTAGGATTGCCGGTAAGGATGAAGAAGAAAATATATATATTGCCTTTAATATGCATTGGGAGGAGCAGAAATTTGGTCTGCCGGGAGCCGGTAGAGACAAGGAGTGGGAACAGGCTTTCTCATCTGATGAGTCTTTTGTTGCGGATATTGCAAAAAATGAAAAGGCAAAGCTTGCGAGAACTGTTACAGTGCCGCCTAGAAGTGTACTGGTTTTGATAAGCAGGAATTTGCCTAAGACAGAAGTGAAAAAAGGAAATAATAAAAATGTCGCAGTCGGAAAAAACAAAAATTAATATAAAATGTTTGAGCAGCTATGATTTAAAACTCATAGCTGTTATCACTATGACCATAGACCATGTTGGTGCTGTATTGTTGCCGCAATACAGAATATTAAGATGCATTGGGAGAATTGCGTTTCCAATATATTGTTTTATGCTGGTAAATGGTCTGTTTCACACAAAAAATGTGTTAAAATATCTTGGGAGAATGATTTTATTAGCCGTTATTTCAGAAGTGTTTTTTGATTTGACTTTCTTTAACAGCTTTATTACACTGGAGCATCAAAATGTATTTATGACTTTAACAATAGGGCTTTTAATGCTTATTCTGGTGGACGAAAACAGAAGAAGACCATTGCTAGGCAACGCATTTTTAGGTGTTATTGCTGAGGGTGCCTGCGTTGTTTTGTGTGCGGGAATAGCATATTATTTGAGAACGGATTACAGCCTGTACGGAATATTAATGATTTATGGCTTTTATGTGCTGAGATATTCGCCATTTTACCTATTTTTCTTTGAATTATTCATTACAAAGGGGCTTATGCGGGGAAGAACCCAGATGTATTGTATGCTGGCATTTATACCTGTTTTTCTGTACAACGGAAAAATAATTAACGAAAGAATTGCAATAAAGGATGAAAAGAAAAACAAGAAGATGATGAGTGGGCTGCAATGGTTTTTTTACCTTTATTATCCTATACATCTTTTTGTTTTATTTTGTGTGCGGCTTTGCTTTACTTAAAAATAATTTTAGTGTAAAATACAGAATGCAATCAGGAAAGTAAAGGTGGTATAGAGGTGTCACATAACAATCAAAAGAAAATAGCTGTTATCAATGATTTTACAGGCTTCGGAAAATGTTCAATCACAGTGGCATTGCCAGTTATCTCGGCATTAAAGGTGCAGTGTTGCCCTGTATTAACATCAGTTTTTTCAAACCATACAGCATATCCTGAGTATTTTTTTGATGATTATACAGATAAAATGGATGAATATATAGATAATTGGAAAAAGCTTGATTTGAAATTTGAGGGAATAGCAACAGGTTTTCTAGGTGATAACAGACAGATAGATATTGTCAGGAAATTCATAAAAGATTTTAAAGAACCAAAGACAAAGGTTATTGTTGATCCGGTTATGGGGGATTATGGTGTTAAATATGCAACGTACACCGATGAAATGTGTAGAAATATGAAGCAATTAGTTCAGATGGCAGATATTGTAACACCAAATCTGACAGAGGCAGCTCTGATAACAGATGTATGCTATGAGGATGTTGTGAATAGTGATGATAAAATAGTGGAAATGTGTGAAAAAATAGCCTTGATGGGACCAGAAAAAATCGTTATTACCGGTGTTGAGAGAGGTGGTTACATTGGAGACTACCTTTATGAAAAAGACAGGTACAGCGAGATGCTTTTATCCGAGAAAATAGGCGGACAGCGTTCAGGAACAGGCGATATTTTCTCAGCAATTATTGCCGGTGATGCTGTTAATGATGTTCCATTTAAGGAATCCGTACTAAAAGCACAGGATTTCATAAGACGGTGTATTGTTATTTCGGAGGAGAGAAATATTCCTAAGGAAGACGGACTTTGTTTTGAAGATATATTGTATACATTGAGATAGAAAGGATTAGTATGTTAGATATTATACTTGCGTCAAAGTCTCCAAGAAGAAGGGAATTATTGACTCAGCTTGGAGTGAAATTCAGATGTATTCCCGCTGAAGGTGAAGAGATTATTAAAAGCACTCTCCCAAGGGAGGTTGTAAAAGAACTCTCATCAGGAAAGGCATTGGAAATAGAAGATAGAATAAAACAAGACAAAAATATAGAAAACACTCAATTGGGTGATACATTAATTATTGGAGCGGATACTATTGTATCATGTCAGGATAGGATTTTAGGCAAGCCTGAGACAGAGGAAAATGCAAAAGAGATGCTCAGCCTTATTTCGGGAAGAGAGCACCAGGTATATACCGGAGTGTCGGTTATTTATATTTCAGGAAATATCAGAAAGGAAATTTCTTTTGCTGAGAAGACAGACGTATATGTGAGAAAGCTTACAGAAGAGGATATTGAAGAATATACAGAGACCGGAGAGTCCATGGATAAAGCAGGGGCTTACGGAATCCAGGGAATATTCGGAAAATTTGTTGAGAAGATTGACGGAGATTACAATAATGTGGTTGGTCTTCCTGTTGCAAGAATGTTTGATGAGATAAGAAGAAAAATAGGTATCGACATAACAAATGAAAAGCGAAAGGTTAGTATGGCAGCTGATGCCGTAATATTTGACCTGGATGGAACAATACTTGATACTATTGAGTCTATTGCCCATACCCTGAATACAGTGCTTAAAAAAAATGGATTTAGGACACATTCCATTGAGGATTATAAGGTATTTGCGGGAGATGGCCAGACAGAACTCGTTAAGCGTGCACTTGTGGCTTCAGGAGACAGTGAACTAACTCATTTTGACGAAATACTTAAGCAATATATAGAGTTATTTATAGAGGGATGCAATTACAAGGTAAAGCCATATGACGGAATTGTTGAGCTTTTCGAAAAATTAAAGAAAAGAAATATTAAAATAGCGGTTTTTTCAAATAAGGCTCATACCAATGTAACCTCAATTTTAGATAATATTTTTGGCGAGAATTTCTTCGATGCCGTCCTGGGGCAGCGGGATGGTTTTCCTAAAAAGCCGGATGGAAAAGGAATAGATATTTTATTGGAAGAGATGGGTGTAGATAAAGAGAAGTGTCTTTATGCCGGGGATACCTCTACGGACATGCTTACAGGAAAGGGTTATGGACTTTTTACCATTGGTGTTTCCTGGGGATTTAGAACAGTGGAAGAATTAGTTGAGCACAACGCGGATATCATTGTCAATCATCCGTTGGATATTATTGATGTGATAGATGACAGATGGTAGGGTAGGAGGGCATTTTGAAAATTTTTAGAAAACTAAATATAAAATTTATAATTATTGTATTAATGATGACAGTTGTCCTTGGATTGACAGGGTGCAATGTGGGTGGGAAAAAGCTTTATTTTTCCACGGGACTTTCAGAAGATGATTTGTTTAAAATTGATGGAAGTGTTTTGAAAATCTCAGAGGCTAAGCTTTATCTGACTACTGAGAAAAATCTTTATGAGAAATCCTATGGCTCTGAAATATGGGACAAGAACATGGGTGAAATCACATTGGAAAGCTATGTGAAGGAAAGTGTGAAAAATCAGCTTGCAGAGATAAAAACCCTTGATTTGTTGGCAAAAGAAAAAAAGGTCAAGCTCAATAAAGAAGAAAATGCAAAGGCAAAAGAAGCAGCAAAAACATTTTTTGATGGATTGACTAAGGGGGAAAAGAAGTATCTCGGTGTGACTCAGAAAAGTGTGGAAGAGGCATATAAGAACCATATGCTTGCAAATAAATGTTACAACGAGCTTACTAAGGACATTAATCCTGAAATAAGCGATTCAGAGGCAAAGATGATAAAGGTGGCAAGTATATACTATAAAACATATACTGTCGACAAAAAAGGGAATCGCACTGAATACACTGAAGATGAAAAGGAAAAATCAAAAAAGAGCCTGGAGCGCCTCTTGAAGAATATAAATGATGGTCAGGAAGATTTTATGACAGCAGCAGCAAATAACACTGATGCGGATCAGGTGGAATATGTATTTGGAAAGGGCGACATGATTAAGGAGTTTGAAGATACGGCATTTAAGCTAAAGACGGATGAAATAAGTGGTATAGTTGATACACCTGACGGTTATTATGTTATCCTTTGTATAAATGATTATCTTGAAGATGAGACTAATAAGCGTAAGGAAGAGATGGTTATAAATGCCAAGGATGAATATTTTAAATCAATTTATGAGCCTTTTGTAGAATCCTTATCTTCTGAATTTAATGACAAGGAATGGGATAAGATAAGTTTTGATAAGATGAAGGATATTAAGGTATCTAATTTTTATGAGTGCATAGTGTGAAAAATCACACCGAAGTGCTGATTTTTCACACAGTTATTTGCCTTCGCTCAGAAATGAGGATTAGAATGAAAACAGGGGTGCCGCACTAGTAACTCAGTGCGACACCCCTGTTTTTTGATGTTTTAGTTCTTGGCTTTCTTTTCGTAGATTAATTTTCCATTATAATTGTAATATTTGTTGTCTACTTTATATA
>JBNRML010000085.1:0-2858 GCA_050309585.1 Lachnospiraceae bacterium | reverse complement strand
AAATATAAACTTATTATTAATTAATGTGCATAAATATGCACGATAACAAACAAACTCCCTGTGGTATAAATCATTTTATATTTATAATATTATCTGTTCAGAGCCAACCTCAAAAACTGGCGTTCTATCTTGACATAACTCCTAACATACCATAAATAACACAGGCAAAATCGCCTTTTTTCTTACGGGCCGTAGCTGCATTTTCATCATCAAGCAAATCGAAAAATCCAATATCCTTTCCCAGGCTAATTAGATATCTTTTAATCATATTTAGATTAGTAATCACACTATCATGATACATCGTTCTTGACTTATCTGTTTCTAATTTTTCTTCTTTGCTCATCAAATACCAATGAGCTCTTGTCTCCGCATAAGTATATATACTGTTAATCAAATCCTCTAATAACTCCCTGGAATCTTCATCCTCTGGAAGACTGCTCATTAATTTATCGAACACCTCCATTGCCGTTTCATAACTTAATACCGGATAAGGTGTTTTCTCTAAAAAATCATTATAATTTGTCATAATATTCCTCCATGTCGGAGCAAATTTATTTGCGCAGACACGCGTCGAGAAATCAGGTTATCCTGTTTCTCGACTGCGATAGCTCGAATTGAGGCTCTGACTCAATTCGTTGTGTGAAAAACAAGGGCATCAGCCTTATTTTTCATACTATTCCTCACTTTCTTGCATAAAACTCTTCTCCAGTCTCCAGACAAATTCCTGCCAGTCTGCCACTCTCAGAACACGCCGCACAATCTAATGCAATGTGATTATTTGCCTTGTATATATATCCAGGATTGGGATTTTTAGGTATTACCTGAGTTGGAGTATGCCCCGTTACCATAATCACATCATCATAGTATTTCTGACCATAATCTAATCTTGTCCATACAAAATTCTCCAGATAATATTCATCAAGTTTCTTTTCCTTTGAAAAATTGTCTAATCCGGCATGCACCAAAAGATACCTCTGACCATTAACTTCCAACTCAACATATACCTCAAAATCCTTGACAAAATCAATAATTTCTTCTCTCTCTTCAACTGAAAGCGCCGCAAAATCACTAATAGTGTTTGATGCACCATTATGTAACCATTCCAGTAAAGGTTCCAGTTCTTCAACAGACAAATCATCCAAATAATCCTCTGTAATCTCGCTTAAAAGCATCTTAATGTTAGATAACATCATCATTTCGTGATTCCCCGCAAGACATGTACAATTAGGTATTGTCATCAGATACTCCAAAGCTTTAACCGGCTCCGGTCCCCTGTCAATCACATCACCAAGTATGTATAAACTATCCTCCTCCGTTATATGCATCTTTTCAACAAGCTCAACTAACTGCTCGTACTCACCATGAACATCTCCAATTACATATGTTGACATATCTTCTCACCACATTTTTCACATTTCGTTTTCCTATAGGATTTATTATACAACTTTGCCATAATATCTTTCAATAAGATTTAGAAACATATTATCTCTGCATATTCATTTCCACCACCTTAGTCAAAAAATTCGCTTTCATTTTCTCTGACAAAACACCATATTGATACGCAAATAATTTATCCATTATCTCTGCAACACTGGTCTTTCCACAATTTCGAATCATCTTCAAATCACTGCTTACATGTACCCTGTCACAGAGTTCACCAATTCTGTGTATTCCGGCACGCTTCAGACAGTTAATTGAACGAACACTTAACTCAAGAGCTTCTATTTCCGTATTGTACAGTGAATCAGTCATATATATTGGAAAACTGAATTTTCCTCCTCGTTTTACTCTTAACTCACAATCTAAAATCGACTCTAATATATCTTTTATGTTCGTATACTCCAGATTTTTCATATGTTTCCTTCATTCCTCCATATCAATTCCAATACTATTTCATCAACCTGTGCATTTGTTCCCGTTCTTATCAAAATACCCTGCATCGCTGTCCTTTATTGTGTACTGAACATCCTGAATAGTAATACATTTCATATTTTGCAAAATTATTTACCACCTCGTCAAATTTATCAGGCTCTGTTATAACATCCAGGAAAAATCTTCTACCCTCTGGTAAATTTGTCGGATTAATTACGGTCACATATCCCTCAATAATTCCCTTTTCCTGAAGGATATCCATTCGATTCTTAACTGATACTCTAGATAATCCAACAAGCTTTCCAATATCCGAATAACTAAGCCTGGCATTCTTTTCAATCACCGAAAGTATCTTATTATCAAGCTCATCCAGTCCATCAATCTGCATGTTTTTCACTCCTTTTAACCTCTTATATTCAGCGTCGACTCTGTAAATATATTAAATCATTTATCAAATAAAGAATCAATAGATGTACTTTCGTAAATTAAGGATTATCTTACGTTTTGTAATCTCTATCCTCATATTTCAACCATTATGTCGGCTAAGTTCTTCAGAGACAAGAATTCCAGTGGTTTAATTTTTCTCTCAAAATCAAAACAGAAGAGGACACAAGGTCCTCTTCCACTAAATGTTCCATTTGGCTCTGAACAGATACCAAAATTTATATCATTTTTTTTGCAAGATTAATAATAGATTCATCAACTCCCTCATCTATCAGTTGTTGTATGGTGGAACCATTTTTAAGCTTCAATACAGCGTCAGCCAGATTCCGCATACCTTCTTCTCTGCCTTCTTCTCTGCCTTCTTCTCTGCCCTCTTCTCTGCCTTCTTCTCTGCCTTCTTCTCTGCCTTCTTTTCTGCCTTCTTCTCTGCCTTCTTCTCGTGCCTCTTCCCTTTCAAGCATTATTTGTCTGTCAAATGTGTAATCCAGTTGCGTCACCTTTACCACCTCAGATCTATTTTCTTTTAGAAACTCTGCAAGAAC
>JBNRML010000084.1:0-9289 GCA_050309585.1 Lachnospiraceae bacterium | reverse complement strand
ATATATCGAGATTAAAAAGTGCTAGCGCACCAGTCGGTAGCGTCAGCACTTCTGTTGAAAACTTTAAATAGAATGTGAAGCATTATATCCACTCAGCACGGCGCCACTTATTTTGGCCTCTCCACTTGCATCGCCGATTACGATAGTTGGATACCCTGCAGTTTTAATTTCTTTTACAAGTTCAAGTCCGAATGGTTTCACGCCAAGTGATGCGACAACGTGGTTACAGTTAAATTGCTTGATTTCACCTTCTTGAACATATTCAATATGGTCTTTGGTAACTTTCGTTACTTTAGCGTTCAGATTGATTGTAACGTGAAATTCCTGTAATTCAGCCATAAGTTCTGCAATTGTTCCAGAACCAGTTGCAAACATGCTGGCCATTTCAAAAATCTGAACATTGCAATTCTTTTCTTTTGACAGATATACTGCAGTTTCACAACCTACATCTCCACCGCCGAGTATTCCCACCGTGCTGCCTTCCGGAATCTTTACAGAATCATCTAATACAGACCATGTGCTTACTGTTGATTCAATTCCTTCGATCGGTGGTACGCTAGGACGAACGCCTGTGGCAGCGATTACTTTATCCGGGTTAATCTTTTGAATCTCATCAAGTGTGGCACAAGTACCAAGCCTTACATCTACGCCAAGCCTTGTAAGCTCATTTTCGTACCACTCAGTAATTCCCTTCAATCGGTACTTTTCAGGCGGTACGTGTGCAATATTCAACTGTCCACCAAGCCTGTCCTCTTTTTCAAAAAGAGTTACTTTATGTCCTCGTTCTGAAGCCGTTACCGCAGCTTGCATACCTCCAGGTCCTCCACCAATTACAACAATATTTTTGGATGCTTGAGGCTTTGTGTCGTATACCTTCAAAATCTCCACACCCGCTGTCGGATTCAACACACATCTAACTGGACGCCCGCCCAAAGTAATGTTATTGATACAGCCCTCCATACAGGAGACGCACTTGAGGATTTCTTTTTCCCTACCCTCCTCAGCTTTCTGCGGCCAATACGGATCGCAAATCAACTGACGACCAAGAGAAACATAATCCGCTTTGCCTTCAGCCAGAACATTTTCACAAAATTGCGGTTCTCTGAGATTTCCAACACACATGACAGGAACAGAAACTGCTTTTTTTATCCTTGCAGCATATTCCACTTTAGTACCTTGTGGACGTATGTATGCCTCGCACTGCCTAGAACTATCGGCTGAAGTACCATAGCTTACATCAAGGAAGTCAGCGCCTGCTTTTTCAAATGTTTGTGCAATGGTAATGCACTCATCATCTGTCAAACCGCGACTGGTATTTTCTTTTCCTGGAATGCGCACACCGACGATGAAGTCCTTACCAACTGCCTGACGAATGCCTGAAATAATTTCAACTCCAAAACGCATTCTGTTCTCAAGACTTTGGCATCCGTATTCATCGTCACGGAAGTTTGCATCACGTGAAAGGAACTGATTGATTAGATATCCATGAGCCGCATGTACCTCGACGCCATCACAACCTGCGTCCTTGCAATTAATCGCAGCCTGTATAAACTTTTGTACAATTTTCTTAATTTCATCAGTTGTTAATGTGTGAAGCGTATCCTTATCCTCTGCATGGTAATAGCGAATCGGGAGATGTTCTATAGGAGCGTCCGCGCTGGGACAAACAGGACTCAACCCTCCAGTAGTAGACAACTGTGCCTGTGCCCCGGCATGATGAATCTGCGGAATCAAAAGTGCTCCATACGATTGAACTCCCCTAGCAAGAGTTGCCAGAGCGGCAATATGTTTTCTGTCCTCAATGGACTCTGGAACACCAGTAGGATTACCGACCGGAAAATCTACGATAACGCCTCCTGTGATTATAATCCCCGCGCCACCTTTGGCACGTTCAAGATAATAGGTTATAATGTTTTCACTCATGGAGCCGTCAGGGTTGGCTAAGTTTGTGTCCATAGGCGACATTACGATGCGATTTTTAACACGTTTTCCCCGAAGATAGTCTTCTGTAAATAGATGCGAGTATTTCGTCATAATTTTATCTCTCCTTCCATACTTATGCGTTCAATTAACTTTGATAAAAATTTATCAATGCAAATAGTCTATCAGTATAAATAAAATTTGTATATCGTAATACTGCTAAATCTGTTGTTTTACTGCTAAAATTTATTTAGTTAATCATTGTTAATCATTAGGTTTCAATAATTTTTTAACAGTGTTCTGATGTACATATTAGGTAAGAAAGCATAAAAAAACCGATTTATTCAATGTCATTTAGCCTGGCAATCACATTTTCAACATGTTATCTGCATCTTTAAACTGATGGAAGTACTCCTTCATCACCGTTTTGTTTCTTTAGAAGAGAGATTAGTTTCCGTTTCCTGCTGTTTCACTCTATTTCCTACTGTTTTTTCTTCGATATCCTCAGCCTGATGCTGACTTTTCTCTTTTACCTGTTCATACTCCCTTACTATCTCTGTATAAAGCTTTTCACGAAATTCCTTGGTAACTGGATAACAAACATCCTGATACATCGGTTTTCCTTGCTCATCTATCTGCTTCGTTTTATAAGCCGGCATCGAAACAAAAATATTTTCCTTTCCCTGAAGAATGTTTACATTATTTACAATAAAACTTTCCTCAATATAGATTCTGGCAAGTCCCTTGATGTTACTTCCATCTCTTTCATATGGAGATACCGTAACTGAAAATTCTGGCATCTCTACAACACTCTTCATCCCTTTACCACTGTCTTGTACCTGCTCTGGTGCAAGTGATCGTTCATATGCTTCAAGAATATTTGTATAAAGTTCTTCACGAAATTCTGCCGTGATTGGATTACAGACATCCTTATAGATGGTTGCACCACTCTCGTCTTTTTCACTAGATTTATATCTAGGCATGGATACAAAAAGTTGATCTTTATCTGCGTTCTCAAGGATTGCGATATTGGTAATCTTAAAACTGTCTCCAAATACCACAGTTGCAAATCCTTTGATATTGCTTCCTTCTTTTCTATTAATGCTGTTCACCTTAATTGAATATTTCATATGCTATTCCTCGCTTCCTTTGAATAAATTATTATTTGCCACCACATCCTTCTGTGGTATTACAATCTCACACCGCAACTGTTCAATTTGTTTCACTGACAATCGACCATTCAGCCAATTTGCCAGTGTAACGACAAATCCGTCCTGCTCATAGTAAATCCAGTCTTTACTTTCAATTTCACCTTCATATATCACTGTAATCGCGAAGTCTGGCATAAACAGTTTTTCTTCTTCATCCCAGACACAAACCAAACCTTCTCGCAAATTAAGGTTTAATTCTGGAATGGTTACATACCAGCCACTTATAACCAACTGCATATCTTCGTCTGTTTCTGCGATATCATCCTCGACTTCCAACAAATCCATTTCCGAAATCACTTCTTCGATCTCATAAATTCTATACATCATCTCACTAATCACTACCGCTCCTAATAAACGCAATCAAGTACAATTCACCAAACCTATAAAAGAACGAATAAAAGGGACTACCATTATGGCAATCCCTTTCCCATTCCTACCTATCTGCTCTTTCCATCCTGATTTGTACGGTAATCTTCTTCTCGTTCAGCCACATTGCTATCATGAGAATCTTTAGATTCATCCAAGCCTCCAAGATCAGCGTCTGCAACCTTTGCATTTTCCAAGTCAAGCTGAGCATTGAGTTCAAACTGTCTTGCCAGTTTTTCCTGTAGCTCTTTTTCATAAGTAAACGGTTTCTCGTATTCCTCTTTAGAGGACATCAAATCATGATGATATTGCTCAATTTTCTTTTCCAAAAACTCTACATTCTCATGCAAACCATTGAACAAGTTCTCAAGCTTAATCATACTTCCTACTGGACTGGTAGATAATTCTGCCTTATACTCTGTCTTTCCACGCAGTACCATATAATTCGTTCCCATGAAATTCTTCTCTACCAAAAGTTCCAATCGATGAAAGCTTCCAATGGAAGTGGTTTCCCCTGTCTTAGCCTTACTAATTGTAGCAAGCATCTGTGTTCCACCATCGGCTCGTTCGGTATATGTTGCCCCTCCTATCTTTATAGCAAAGTCTGGGCTTTCAATCAGTTGTGCATCTCTTGTCTTAACATCTTCTTTGACACAACTTAGTTTTTCCTCTGCCGCCTTAATCAGCTTTGGATAACGAATCATAAAGTTGTCCTGCAATCCATATCTTTGATTGTCATAAGAAGATTTCAGTAATTTGAGTCTTTGGACATCATTATCCAGCTCCATCTTTTCACGAATAAGAGGATTACCTGTAGCCACTGCTTTAATCTCTGCATAGGATAGTGTAGCTTCATCAATATCTTCACAGGTTCTGCTTACTGCTTTACTAGTCATTACCTGACTGATGAATCGCTGCTTATTCTCCACAAGCGACCAGTTATATGCATCGAAGGTTCCTTTGGTTACATAACGATAAACCGCTATTTCACTGTTCTCATTCCCCTGTCGAATACCGCGTCCCTCTCTCTGTTCAATAGAAGAAGGCTTCCAAGGACAGTCAACATGATGCATTGCTACCAGATGGGTCTGCACATTTACACCAGTACCGCACTTATCTGTAGAACCAATCAGCACTTTTCTCTTACCTGTTCTCATTTCTTTGAACAAAATATCTCTCTGCGCATCCGTCTTTGCGTCATGGATAAATGCGATTTCTTCCTCCGGGATGCCGTATTCTATCAGACTTTCCTTCAGATAATCATAAACAGTGAACTCTTTCCCTGGTGCTGGTGTACCACTATCCGAAAAAATAAGCTGACAACCAATTCGGCTATCAGCTCTCGCTTTTTCGTATTCGTTCCATACATTCTCTGCTACCTTGTTTAGCTTTCCATCTGGATTGTTCGGTGCGTCCTTATCAATTAACCTCGCATCCGTACCAAGAAGTCTTGCCTCGTGTGTAATCTTTAGAAAATTATCTTCACTTGGATCAATACCTCCGTTTCGGATTCGTTCCGCCCTTACTACAAAATCCTCCATCACCTGCTTCACATACCAGTCAGGTTCTGATTCTACAATGATTGGCTTTCCTCCACGCAAATCTGGTACATCAAGATCAAGCATATCAGAAGTCTGTACGTCAGCTACCTCACGAAAGATATTCATCAGCTCAGGAAGATTGGTAAACTTATTGAATCTACTCTTAAATCGAAATCCACTTCCTTCTACTGTCAGCTCCAGAGCTGTTGTTACTTCTCCAAAGTTCGCCGCCCAGGAATCAAAATGATAAATCCCCATTTCCTCCAATGCTTCCTTCTGCAAATAAAGCTGCATAACATACATCTCGCACATGGTATTAGAAATTGGAGTCCCCGTTGCAAAAACTATACCCCTACCATTATTAATCTCACTAAGATACTGACATTTCAACTGCATGTCGGTGGACTTTTGTGCTCCGTTAGAACTGATTCCAGAAACATTATTCATCTTAGAAAAGATAGCAAGGTTCTTAAAGGTGTGCGCTTCATCCACCATAATAGAGTCCACACCCATTTCTTCAAAAGTAATCAGATCATCTTTTCTACTTTCATCGCTTAGTTTCTTTAACTGTTCCTCCAGTTTTTTCTTCTGGCTCTCCATCTGCTTAACCGTCCATCGTTCGCCATTCTTACTCTTTGTTTCATCAATGGCATAAGTAATCTCATCAATCTGCTGATTTAACATCCTCTCTTTCCGCTCTGCTGAAATTGGAATCTTCTCAAACTGGGAATGGGACATAATAATTGCATCATAATCTCCGGTTGCAATTCGTGAGACAAACTGCTTCCTACGGCTCTTTTCAAAATCCCTCTCCGTTGCCACCAAAATATTCGCTGACGGATAAAGACGTAAAAATTCGCTCGCAGTCTGACCAATCAATGGTTTTGGTACAACCAAAATGGTTTTATTGGCAAGTCCAAGCCTTTTCTGCTCCATACATGCTGCCATCATTTCAAAGGACTTTCCTGCACCTACACAATGAGCCAGTAGGGTATTTCCGCCAAGCAGAATTCTTGCTACTGCATTCTTCTGATGTAGTTTTAACTCGATTTCTGGATTCATCCCTGGGAACTGCAAATGGCTTCCATCATATTCACGCAAACGAATATTATTAAAGGTTTCATTATAATACTCTACATACTTCTGCCTTCTCTCAGGGTCCCTAAAAAGCCACTCCTTGAATTTCTCTTTCATTTGGTTTTGCTTTTCTCTAGCAAGCATAGTCTCATTCTTATTGACTACATAATGGTATTTCCCATCTCCATCCTCCACACGGTCTCTTACCGTGACCGTTTTCAGATTCAGAGTCTCCTCAAAAATTGAATAAGCATCCATACGGCTTGTACCATAGGTCTTGGTAGCTGCCACAGAATGCTTATCCATGGACTTATTCTCAATAAACCATTCCATGCTCAACTTATTCAAATGTACTTGAATTCCCGAATTATACCACTGACTTCTGACTGCTCTAGCTCTTCTTGGAGTATTTAAAAGATCATAGACAAATTCCTCATAATCAATGGGTTCAATCCATGTACTTCCAATCCTCACATCAATATCCGATGCTTCAATATCAACAGGTTGAACCTTCTCTAGTGCCTCCACGTTGATTGCAAACTGCGGATTTTCCTTTACCATCGCTTTTGCCAAACGAAGTTTGTTTCTGACATTTCCTGATAAATACTCATCTGCTGTTTCCCAACCTGCATTAGGATTGTTCTCATTATAACTTTCCGGATTCAGATAAATCAGTCCTTCCAACTCTTCCACCAGCAGGGCACGCTTTAAATCTACTTCTAAATCTTGAGAGAAACGAACCTCTTCTGGTCGTTCTCCGTTTTCTTTTGCCACCTGTTCTCTCACTGTGCTAATATCTGGTTCATAAATGCTCAGCATATTGGGAATATTCACAGCACCATACTCATTGACTGAAACATTTAATGCCTCTACTGCTGTTTCTACCCTTTCATTCATTATCTTTGCCTTAATTGTCTGCTTATAGAACATATCTGCTTTTTTCACTTCTCCATCCTCATTCACCTCCTCAAGACTACAAAGTAACGGATAATCGCTGTCATCCCGAAATGCTGTCTTATTTGCTTTTGAAGTAATATGTCCATACTGTTCTATAAATGCATCGTACTTCGAATTCAATTCCTTCTGTTTTGCCGCCAGTTCTTCCTCACTACATCCTTCCATCTGAATGTCAATCAACTCTCTTGTTATCTGTCTGATCTCATGCAGAAATCGAATTCGCTCTTTCAAACTTTGTGTTACTTCCTGCCTTATCATCTCTGAATTTTCTCTGAAATACAGCTTTCCGTCAAAGATTGTATAGGTAAAGTTTCTCACATCCGGATCAGCTGGTATGACTTCTGCTGACCTTTCCTCATCCTCTGAAATTCGTTCAAAGTCTCTCATTTCTGCCTTAATATTATGAATCGCACGATTCAAAGCTTCATACAAATTCAGATGCTCATCATCATTGACACAGACCGTATATCTGCTGTCTTGTCCAATGGTATAATCATGACCTTCCAAATAACCAAGAAGAATCTCTGCATCTTCAACCGAAAAATCAAAAGACAAACCACTTTTCTGTATCCACTGAATCACTTCTTCTGGTTTTGTAAATAATTCAATTTCCTGTTCCATCACTCCCTTGCACCTCCTTATCTGTCTTTGTGAATTCTATCCTTGCTCTAATGTCCCCCGTAAAGTTCCCGGTGTCCACTGCTAGATACGCTTCTAAGCCATCTCTGGCTTTCGAAGCATCTAGTTAGGGGAAAATCCCCTAAACCCCCTTCTATATACGAGTGATAGCACTTTTTGCTATCACTTTTGCCTTGTGAATGCACTTTCTGCTATCACATGGCAATTATGAGTGCACTTTCTGCTATCACTTTTTATATAGACTTTTCCTAACTTTGATTACCTTATAATTGTGATAGCACTTTTTACTATCACTTTTGCTTTGTGAGTGCACTTTCTGCTATCACTGCCTCGTTTTGATGGCACTTTCTGCTATCACTTAAATCCCAAACACTGGACATAAATTTTGAATACAAATCAAAACAATAGACATTGGTTTTTAGGAGAATTCCTGTAGACAAATGTTTTGCATACAAATCCAAACCGTAATCTGCTTATTTTGCATGCATCCCTTTTTCTGAACAGTTCTTTGGAAATTCCAAATCTCGTTTCTTTGCCACTAGCCATTCGTTATAATCTTTAAAACCAATTGGTGGTGGACTATCCTCCACTTCATAACCAAGTCCATAGTATTTCTCACATAATTCCAATGAAGCCTTTCTCCCTGGCTCATCATTATCAAGGCAAAACCGTATGAATGAGATCTGTGGATTCTCTGTTAGAAACATAATCAGTGGAGCATCTGCAAGCATTCCAAGAGCAAGCTTATTTGTTTCAAAATCAGAAAAAATATCCGTATAACTCATAAGATCGATAGCTGCTTCAAATACAATCAGTTCAGAACTTTCTGCATTCGTTACATTAAATCCATAGTTCTTATCATTTCCAGCAACATCGCATTTAAATGAAGAACCTTCCCTATCAAAAACCCCTCTCATACTTGCAAATCTAGTCATTCCGTCTTTGTCATTTCCCTTAAAGACCACATTATGATAATGTCTGCTCTCATAAATCAAATCCTTATCAATAAAATAGTCAATGACCTGATCGCTTAATCCGCGTTCTTCCCTTAGATACGAGTACAAATAAGAATTATCCCTAGCTGGTAATGGTAGTACAAACTCTTTTACCTTTGGTGATTCTGGTTCTACCCGATACATTAATTCTGACATTCTGTTATCTTCCTGCATTCTTTGATAACCCACAAAGTCCAAAAGCCAAAACACTGCTTCTTTCACTTCCATTCCAGCAAAAACTCGAAGGAAATCAATCTGTGAACCACCGTTGCTTCCCTTTTCATACTGCCTTGACCAGCGAAACCAATGACTTTTATCATAAATTCTTACAGAGTCCATTTCCTTCAGCGTGTGATATCTACCCACACGTTTTACTGTATATCCAAGGTTAGTAGCTACTGCTGTTAAATCAACACTCTTTGCAATAGCCAGCTCTTCTTCTGTAAATCTGCCTCCATCCACTCACATTCACCTTACCTTCCCTCGCTCAGCTATCATTGGGGATGGAAAGTCTAGAGTTTTATAGTCGTTCGTCAAAGTAATTCTTGGATTAGATATCAACCCTTTTTCCTTGAAGCTAAAA
>JBNRML010000083.1:0-15445 GCA_050309585.1 Lachnospiraceae bacterium | reverse complement strand
GATTTAGTTTAGTAGCAGTTCTTCCCATGAAAATGCCCTCCAGAATAATCTGGATACATTATATCATAGCGGAAGGATATAGTCCATCTATTAAAAAAATATTGCACTAGTAAATATCTCAGCTTGCAATTCTGCTAATTTATTTGCATATTCAAAATTTTCTGTTGATAGTTGAGAATTGCCAACGCCTGTACTCTGTCCTGAACTTACGCCACTACTCATGCTGTTTCCCTCCTAACCTTTAAAATTCTGTTTCGAATTTTCATACTATTATCAGGGATAACAACCTTGATTCCTTTTTCTTTAGCACATCTAAATAAGATATCTGCATCTCTGTTATCAGCAGATATATCATATACAACAAAGGTCTCTAATGCTGGCATTCTAATAAGTGCCTCATTTATTGTTGCCTGAAGCAATTCTCTATCTTCTCTGTTAGGCAATTTACTTTTTGTACTTATTCCAGCCACTTTAACCTTTTCATATCCGTCAAATATGTAATTCAGGTCTCTGATACTTCCCGCTGCAATATTAGGAATAACAATGCTGTCATTTTCCATAGTAAGCCACAATGCCACTTCTCTTGCTCTTCCCATACGATGATGATTCTCATAGGTTTGTATATCTCCAAATATGGAATAATCCGGCATGAAGAAGATTTTAACCCCTTTAAATCTTTCTTTGAAAAAAATCAAATCTTTTTTATTATCATATTTAATGGCATTATATAGCCCGTGCTGCCCGTCCATTTCATTATCGTAATCATAAAAGCTGACAGCAGTCATCTTTGTTCTACGATAATCAGAAGGAGATGTTTAAAATGAAGAAGAAAATTACAACATTTATCAATGATTTACTTGATTTCTACGCAATATATTTTAGCAATCAGATGTATCGCTTCTAATCTTTAAACAAGTCGTTTGTTAATAATTCACAACAAGCGGATTATCATTTTACTGATAATCCTATTTGTGTAGTAATAACTTTATTAATAACTATTCATGCAATTCTATTGGAAGATTATCTGGGTCACGAAAAAAAGTCATTCTTTTTTGTGTGTACTCGTCTAATCTAATTGGTTCAGTTTGGATTCCTTTTGAATTCAAACATTTTACAGTTTCTTCAATATTTTCTACTTTAAAAGCTAAATGTCGCAATCCACAAGCCTCTGGTTCACTCACTCTATCAGGAGCTTTTTCTACACCAAATATTTCCAATTCAATATCTCCCACCTTTAAATCCAACTTGTAGTCATTTCTATCTTTTCGATAATTTTCTCTTATTATTGGAAGACCTAATTGCTCTACATAAAATTTTTTTGACTTTTCATAATCAGATACTATAATTGCCACATGATGTATTACGTCAAACATAAATATTTTTACTCCTTTAATTATTTTATGCTTTTGTTTATAAACACTTTAAACTATTTCCAATTCTTTAACCCTATTCTCAACTGTATTTTTAAAGTTTTCAACCTGATGAATATATTCTTCATCCATCAATGAAGATTTAATAAGAAAATCTGCTGTTGCTTTATTATTTGCAATAGGAATATCGTATACCTGTGCTATTCTTAAAAGTGCTTTTACATCAGGGTCATGTGGCTGAGCAGCAAGCGGGTCGGAGAAGAATATAACCATATCTATTCTTCCTTCTACAATTTTAGCCCCTATCTGTTGATCTCCTCCTAAAGGACCACTATTGTATCCCCTTATCTCTAAACCTACATAATCAGCAATCATTCTTGCTGTTGTACCTGTTCCTGACAATTTATGTTTACTCAGGATTTCTTTATTTTCTATGCACCATTTAATAATTTCATCTTTTTTTCCATCATGTGCTATTAGTGCTATATTCTTTTGCCTCTTTATTGTCATTTTAACATAATCCACCATATCGTTTCCTTTCTACTTTATCAAAAGATTTTAAACACTTTACTGCAACTCAAACTTATATATTGTTCTTGAAACAAATTTCTTACCAGTTTCTAACAAAGGACTTGGAAATTTCTTTTCATTACAAGCATTAGGATAAAATTGAGTCTCAAGACATATTCCACTGTTTTTTTGATAATAGACTCCATCTTTTCCTTTTTCTCCATTCAAAAAATTACCTGTGTAGATTTGTAACCCACACAAATCAGACAACACCGTCATAGTAATTCCTGAATCTGCTCCATAAAGTTTTGCAACTTTTTTAAGTTTCCTATCATTATCAAAAACGAAATTATGGTCATAACCATTAGCATATTTTAATGGAATAAAATCAACATTAATATCTTTTCCTATTCTTTTTCTTATACGAAAATCCATTGGTGTATCACTAACATTTACAACATCACCAGTAGGAATCATCTCTTCATTAATATTTAAAAATGCATCCGAATATATTTCCAATTCATGTTCCAGTACAGTTCCGCTATCATGTCCATCCAAATTAAAGTATGTATGATTTGTCGGATTTACTATTGTAGACATATCACTATCCATTTCATAATCAATGTATGAAGGATACTAGATTATAGTTTGGTCGTTTCTCTATACCACATTTTTCTTTAACTTGAGCAATATTTAGATTAGTCACATGAAATCCATAATTCTTCTCAACCCAATCTGTTATATCGCCATAAGTATATTTTTGAGTTACATCCTTCATATAATCAGCATTTTCTGGCTCATAATCTAGCTTTACATATCGGTCGACATCTTGGTGGGACAAGAGGACGCACGTCTCAACGGTACTTTCGTTGTCCCAATCAAGTTCATATAATTCCTGATTATTGAAAAATACAGGAAAGCGGAACTTGAGACTTCTTAAAATCCTGCCGTCCTCTTGTTCTGACTCATAGATATTTACTTCCTTGAGAAAGCTCTTCATAAATGTTTTCTTCTCCATATCCGTGAATCTATCATAGAGCTTATCAAAGAATAATAAAAACTGATACACATTATCACCGGATATCTTTTCCTGCTTAATATTATACAGTCTGGTCTCCACTTCTTCAATCAAAGTTTCGATTTCTTCTATCTCATCATAGAGCTTGTCCAGACGCACCTGCATATCCTCATATTTCTTGTCATAATGCTTGTCCGATACAGATAAGTTATCCATCTGATTTGCCAGCTTGTTCTTGGCACCAGTTACCTGCTTTAGTCGCTCCTGTAAACCTGTATGCTCTCTGTCTAGCTCCTGCGTATCAATACTTTGACTGATGTGCTTCTGAATCTCCGTTTTAAACTTTGGATTATTCACGAGCTTACGGATAACCTCTTCCACCGCCGCATTGATTTTATCCTCATTCCACTGCTTTCGGTAAGTACATTTATGACCGTTTACAAAGGTTCTGTGCTTGCAAGCATAGTAAAAATAATCTCTGTAATGCCCACCGTCGGGATGCTTTTTTCGATTTACATTGCCATACATACCACTTCCGCAGATAGGACATTTGATAATTCCTGATAGAATATGCTCATGATCTAAGCTGTGGGTTTTGATGTTAGCAACACCGGTTTCCTGTCTCTTTTTGTGCACCTGATTCCACAATTCTTCTGAAACAATCGCCTCATGAATACCATCGTTTAGCATATACTTGTCCTGCTTCACAATATGGTACTCATTCCTTGTTCCTGGAATCTTCTCACTCTTTCTTCTGCCAAATGCCAGTTTGCCACAATACACAGGGTTATCCAGTACACCTTTAACAAAGGATGTGGAAAAGCCTTCAATGGTATTGTTCTGGCGAAGCTTTTTCTTGTATCCGCTGTTGTTAAGGAATGTGGCAATAGCGGCAATACCCATGGTTGTGTTGGCATACTTATCGTAAATAATTCGTATTACCTCAGCTTCATCCTCTGCAATATGCAACTCACCATTAATAAGCTGATATCCATAAGGAGCAAATCCGCCATTCCACTTACCTTCTCGTGCCTTCTGTCTGCGACCTTCCATGGTCTGCACCAATATATTTTCACGCTCTATTTCAGCCACTGCGGATAACACGGAAATCATCAGCTTACCCGCGTCTTTAGAACTGTCGATACCATCTTCCACACAGATAAGATTAACACCAAAATCCTGCATTCGCTGAAGAGATGATAAAACATCCGCTGCATTTCGTCCAAATCGGGATAGCTTGAATACGAGTACAAAATCAATGTTGTCTTTACCTGTTTCAATATCCTGAAGCATCTGTTGAAATTGTGGGCGACCCTCCACGCTTTTACCGGATTTACCTTCGTCAGAGTATTCCCCAGCGATAATCATATCTTGGTAATCAGCGTACTTATGCAATTTGTCTTTTTGCGCATCTAAACTGTAACCATCTACCTGCATGGAAGTGGATACACGGGTGTAGATGTAGCATTTTAGTTGTTTTTTCATGAGTACCTCCTTATGAATCCGATGTAACTCCAAGTGCAATTTCCAAAAGTTCTGCAGCCACTTGATGATTTTTGATACGCATTAAATTATCCCAGACATCCACCTTACCAAGCAGATTCATGCCACCATGCCATACCAGTTCTTCATCAATAACGGCGAATCGCTCCTCTACTTCCGCTTTTGTTACTACATTAATTCCTACCTGCTGCATCTCTCTAATTAATTCATAACATACATCCGCACTGCCATATACAACTCCCTCCGGATCTGTAGTAATGACTGTTACATTTACACCTTTTTCCTGACGATCTTTAACCAGTGATAACAGTCTGTCAATCTTATTCTGTCGTATGTCCGGACTGGAAATTACAATTGATTTCTCTGCTTCCACAATATCCTGCTCGAATTTTTCCGTGTAATTACCGGAATCATATATCGCATTAATTATCTGCTTAGTCTGTTCATCTCCCGTCCATATAGAAAATCCGGTTCTCTTGTATGTCTTCAATCTTTTACCATACATTTTATTAAAGAATCTCATATGGGCATCAATATATTCATATACATACACAGCTTCTTTTCCCTCATAATCTCGATTCAATCTTCCCACATACTGTTCCAGACGTCCTTCAAAGGATACAGGTGCTGCAAGCATCAACACATCAAGTCTCGGAAAATCAAAGCCTTCTCCTATTTTCTGACCGGTTGCAACCAAAATGAGAGATTCATTTTTAGGAACCTGCTTCAATCTAACTCGTATATCCGCATTTTCTTTATCCGTATTATCTCCATACAGAAGGAATACATAATCAGCTTCTTCTTTCAGAGTGTCATATAAAAGCTTTGCATGTTCCTTAAATCTCGTCAAAATGACCGGAGTCTGCTTCATCGCAATACATGCTATCACATCATTTACAATCATCTCATTACGCACTTTACTGGCACTAATCAGACTGTATGCTTTATTGATATCATCCTTGCTGTCAGCAGTATCCACAACTCTTGTATACCTCGGAACAAAATAATGTCCTATTCCCTGCTCCTGTGCTCTTTCCAAGGCAGTAAATCTATGCCGGAGTGGTCCAATCAGCATATAAATAATCTTATCCAAACTGTCTCCGCGTTTTGGTGTGGCAGAAACTCCATAAACATATTTCGCATTAATTTTTTGCAATAACTCCATGGATGTATTAGATGCCGCATGGTGACATTCTGCTCGTGTCAAGTAAGAAACAAAAAAAAATTAATTTTTTTATCAATGGGGAACCTTTAGCAAGATTCCCCATGTTACTTCTTTATATTTTTGTTTTCTCGCTATTACTACTGATTATACCATCATCCAGCCTGAAAGTCATCAAAGTTCCATCTGATTTCAATATGCTCATTATCATACACCAACACATAATCAATGAGATATCTGATTACTTCTTCATCAAACTCATCCAACTTACTAAGCTTTGTTAGCTGTTCCTGCTTTGCATCAAGAAAGAGATCCTTTTGCATATCAAGTGTTTCCTGCTTCTCTGTAATCAGACTTTCTATCTCTGCGATTTTCTGCTTAACTTCTGCAGTCTTTTTTGCCATCTGATCACGAGTGATATTTGCCTTGGTATAATCATCGTATATCTCAAACTTGAGCTTTGCATAGTGCGCCTTTGACTTTTTAAGTGATTCGATTTCCCTCTCAAGATTATCTGGACAATTACCACTATTAGTTTTTAACTCAAATTCATGCAACTGAGACAGTGCCATATTTCTAGCAATGTCCAGAAGTGCCGCCTCAAGTTCTTTACCTCTAATACGTGACACATGACCGTTATGGCATCTGTATGAGGATTTATTTCCGTATTTGCAAAGTCCCTTACCACATATTCCACAGCGAATATATGATTTACGCCACTTTCCATTTGGTTTTCTCTTAGTCACTTCTCGTCTTGCAATCATCTTGTGAGCAAGTTTAAAGTCTTCCACAGAAACTAATGGTTCATGACAGTTTTCAACAATTATCCAGTCCTCTTTATCTCTCTGCACAACCTGATGACCGGTATCAATATTATCAGCCGTCTTGTTATTGATTACAGAACCAATATAGACTTCATTATACAAAATCTCCATTACTGTACTGGCACTCCACATGTGCTCACCAATATCCCTTTCATAACATCTCTTAACTCCAATCTTTTGGTAATACTCAAATATGCTATCATATCCATTATTATTCAGATAATTTGCAATCTCGGTGTATTTCATGCCTTTAATAGCCAGTTCAAATATTAGCTGGACAACAGGTGCTGTTACTGGGTCAGGCACTAACATATGCTTATCATCTTCACTTTTCTGGTATCCAAAAGGAGCAAATGCAGCAATGTACTTTCCCTGCTTAGCCAACACTGCCTTAGCGGCTCTTACCTTTTTTGATGCATCCTTACAATACAATGCATTCACAAGATTTTTCAGTGCAACACTCATACCTCCGGTTGAACCAAAGCTGTTAGCAGAATCGTAATTATCATTCACGCTGATATATCTTACCTGAAGAACCGGAAATATACATTCCATATAGTTACCGACTTCAAGATAATCTCGTCCGAGTCTGCTGTAGTCCTTCGTCACAATAACCTGAATCTTACCAGCCTTTACCAAATCCATCATTTTTACAAAATTAGGTCTGCTAAAGTCTGCTCCGGAATATCCATCATCTGAAAATTCCATTATGTTGCAGTCCTTTAGTTCAGGCAGTTTCTGGATATGATCGAGCATTAACTTTCGCTGATGTGAAATACTGTTACTTTCCTCATGAGCAGCTAAGTTGTCATCTTCATCTGATAATCTCATATAAAGAGCTATCGTCTTATCCATTGCTGCTCACCTCTCTTTCTTCTGCCACCTCAAGCAGTTCCTTAAGGAAATCATCATACAGAAGCTTTACTTCTATATTGTTATCAGAAAATACAATTTCTGATACAAAAGCATCCACAAGCTCCTTTGTAAGTTTTCTTTTAGACATATATTTATTGACAGTTTCTTCCCATCCTTCATCAATATGAAATTCTTTTTCATACAGACTTCTTCGATGAAGCAATTCAGTAATCTGCGCTTCAATCTCATTTACTCTGCTTTCATATTCTTTCTGATACTGGCACAGTTCTTCCGCAGTGATTAACTGTTCCCTATAATCTTCATACAAACCACTTTTGTTAGCGGTAATTCTTCTTACATCATTTTGAAGTTTTGCTATCTGCTTGGTATAAATATCATATTGAAGAACATTCTCTTTTCTACTGTTCATCTTCTGAACAAACTTTGTTTTCTCAACACACAAACTCATATGCTGACGGATAACAGAAAAAACACTATCCATAACCTCAGAATAATCAAAAGAGTACTTATTTTCACATAACCTAGCTAATTTTCTACGGTTCTTACACTTATAATAGAACTTATCTGAATAAGTGTGATGCCTGCCAATCAATACACTGCCTCCACAACAGGCGCATTTTGTTTTATATACCAGAATATTATCTGGCTTCTTGGGAGCATCAGGGTTAGGTTTTGACGCTTCTAAATGTTTCTTTTTGATATGCTCCATTCTCTCCCTTGTTTTATAGAAAGTTTCCTTATCAATTATTGGTTCATGAGCATTTTCTATTCGCTGCCATGTTGATGCATCTGTTCTAACATTTTTTCTCCCAGTATCAAGAGCCTTCCTTTGCTTTCCATGAACAATATTTCCAATGTAATATTCCCCCTGGAGTATTTCTTTCACATGTGTAGGATGCCATTCTCTTGCTTTTTCAGCAAGTTCAATCTTTCCGGCTTTGTAAAATCTGTATTTCGGTGGCGAAAGGATTCCTTCGCTTTGCAGAGTTTTTGCAATACCAGCATACCCTTTCCCATCCAGAAACATATTAAAAATTCTAACTACATTGTCAGATACTTCTTCATCAATCAAAAGCTTTCTTGAACCATCTGTAGCCCTGTAATATCCATATGGTGGCGTTCCCTCGCTGAAGCCGCCTTGTGCCCAAATACTATGCTTTCCGGTCTCTACTTTCTTTGAAAGGTCTTTGGAATAATATTCGTTCACAATATTCTTAAGCGGTACAGATAAATCAGTTCCCGGTCTTGCAGTATCAAAATCATCTGTGATGGCAATATATCTTACATCCAAAAAAGGAAATACTCTCTCAATATAATTTCCTGCTTCCACATAATTTCTTCCAAGTCTGCTAAGATCACGGGTAATAACAGTATTGATTTTGCCGGCTCGAATATCCTGAATCATTCGGTCAAATTCTGGTCTTTCAAAAGTTGTTCCAGTAACAGATATATCTGCATACACCTGGGCTTCTACCATGTCATCCTGCTCTTTAAGAACCATATTCAATTGTTTCTTGATTATTCATAGAATGCTCTGTTAAGTTCCTCAATTACACTCTCATCGTTGGCAATACCGCAATTATCGCAGTCACCATCACACATATCAGCTTCCTGCTCGAATGCCTCATCATAATAATCATCAAGGTCATCCTGTACTGTCTCAAACATAACATTGTAACCAAGAAGCTTTGAAAGAATCTCTACAGTTCCATCATAGTTATCTGAAATCATCTCAGAAAACATAGTTACAATGACATCTACCTGCTTCTCAACAGCTAGTCCAACCATCATGAACTTTACAGGTTCGCTGATACCTTCTCTATCTGTATCCTCTCCAAAGCCAACTACAATCTCGTAGCCCTGCTTCTCACAATACTTCTCAAGGATACTCATAGCCTTACCATCAAGTGCTTCGTTTCCTGTGTAGTTCATATAAATCATTGCCTTAACTTTGTTCTTTACCATAATCTGTTATCTCCTTAAATAATTGAAGTGTTAATAGTTATAAAGAGTTGATTGCGCGCTTTATCTACTCAAATAGCCCCACAAATGATGTATTAATTCTTCATTTACCCCTTGCCTTTTTCTGACTTAATTATATAATAGGAGTTATCGTGGGGTAATATCCTAATTTTGCGATAACACTTATTAATAATATATTTAATTCTACAAATATGTAGGTATGGAGGAAATAATGAAAGTAATAATTGCTGGAGACGGAAAAGTCGGTGCCGCTATAGCACGACAGCTCTCCTCTGAAGGCTATGATTTAACACTTATTGATTCTAAACAGGAGGTCTTAGACAGTACACTTGACCAGTATGATGTTATGACTGTAACCGGTAACTGTGCAACTATGAATGTACTTGAAGAAGCTGGCATTTCCGATGCCAAGCTGCTTATCGCCGCTACAAGTGCCGATGAAATTAACCTGTTATGCTGCTTAACTGCTCATACTCTTAATCCGCATATTCATACGATTGCACGTATTCGTAATCCTGAATATTCTGAACAGATTTTCAAGATGAGTGATACATTTGCACTTTCTCTTGTAGTTAATCCCGAGAAACAGGCTGCACATCAGATAGAACGTCTTCTTAAACTTCCGGGTTTTTTGAAAAGAGATTCATTTGCAAAAGACAGAGTGGAAATTGTTGAATTAAGAATTAATGGTGAAAGCCGTTTAAATGGCGTGGCATTATCAAATCTTGATTCCATTATTAAATGTAAGGTTTTAGTATGTGCTGTTCTTAGAAAAGGTCAGGCAATTATGCCGGATGGTAATTTTATATTTCAGGAGGATGACCGAGTATTTGTTACTGCTCCTACTAATGAACTTGCAGTTTTATTAAAAAATCTTGATATAATTACACATAAAGTTAATCACGTAATGATTGCAGGTGGTGGTCGTGCAGGCTATTATCTTGCAAGCAAATTAATCCGAAGCGGAATTCATGTACAGATTATTGAGAAAGACCGCGAACGTTGTGAAGAATTAGCCGACCTGCTTCCAGCAGCCGATATAATATGTGGCGATGCAAGCAATCACTCAATCTTAGAGAGTGAAGGCATTTCGGATTGTGATGCACTTGTATCAATGACCGGACTTGATGAAATTAATATTATCATTTCATTATTTGCAAATGATATCGGTGTTCCACAGGTTATTACTAAAATCGGACATTCCGAAAATACTGAAATTTTAGACCATCTTCCAATCGGAAGTGTCATTTGTCCTAAAGATTTATGTTGTAATACAATTGTCAGATATGTTCGTGCAATACATAATCAGTCAGGTGCGGCAGTATCTGTTCATTCTATAGCTAATGGTCTTGCTGAAGCAGTAGAATTCGTAGCAGATTCTAACACACGTAACTGTGGTATTCCACTTAGAAGTCTTCATTTGAAAAAGGGTACACTTATTGTTTGTATTACTCATAATGGTAAAACAGAAATTCCTAGTGGTGATTCATCATTTGAAGTTGGTGATACGGTAATTATAGTTACTAAAGCTGACCGCGTACTTCTTCAACTTAATGATATTTTTGATTAAAGGAGAACGCATATGAATTACAAGAAAATAAATCGATTTCTTTCAGGTATTCTGATATTAGAAGCTGTATTTATGATTCCTGCAATGCTTATCTGTATCTATGATAAGGAAACAAAGGTTGCACTTTCTTTTCTCGCGACAATAACAATTGCAATAATATTAGCAGGAATTTTGTATTTATTCAGTAGAAATCCTTCTAGTGGTTTTCATCCAAGAGAGGGACTCGTATGTGCATCTACCTGCTGGATTCTCATAAGTCTTGTTGGTTGTCTGCCATTCTTTATCTCAAGACAGATACCATCTTTTATAGATGCACTGTTTGAGATTGTATCAGGTTTTACGACAACAGGTGCCAGTATTCTATCCGATGTGGAATCATTATCAAGAGGACTTCTGTATTGGAGAAGTTTCAGCCATTGGCTCGGTGGTATGGGGGTATTGGTACTGCTTATGGTATTTGTTCCTAAAAGTGACCATAATACCGGTTCGACAATGCATTTGTTAAGAGCTGAAAGTCCCGGACCAAATGTCGGTAAACTCGTTCCACGTATGAAGAAAACTGCCCTTGTTCTCTACGGTATATATATGGCTATGACAATATTGAATTTCATCTTCCTTTTTGCAGGAGGTATGCCATTATTTGATTCTGTTTGTACAGCATTTGGAACAGCAGGAACAGGTGGGTTCGGAATTAAGAATGACAGTATGGCAAGTTATAGTCCATATTTGCAAAATGTTACTACAGTATTTATGTTGTTATTCGGTATTAACTTTAGCTGCTATTATCTTATTCTTACAAAACATTTATTAAGTGTCTGGAGAGATGAGGAATTACGTGCATACCTTGGTGTATTCGTGGTATCTACGGCATTAATTACGCTTAATATCTATCATCTTTATTCAAGTGTAACTACAGGACTCCGCCACGCAGCATTTCAGGTCTCAACGGTTATGACAACAACCGGTTTTGCAACAGCAGACTTTGATAAATGGCCGATTTTCTCTAAACAGCTAATGTTATGTCTTATGTTTGTGGGAGCAAGTGCGGGAAGTACCGCAGGAGGACTTAAATTTCAACGACTGTTATTACTTCTTAAGAATTTGAGACGACATATACACCGTACTTTATATCCTAATAAAGTTCAGGTAGTCCGAATGAATGGACAGAAAGTAAGTGAAAAGATTCTTGAGGGAACTGACCTTTATCTTATCGCTTATTCATTAATTCTGATTTTCAGTTTTATGCTTATATCGATTGATAATTTTTCGATTACAACGAACTTTTCAGCAGTTGTAGCCTGCTTTAACAACATAGGTCCCGGACTTGATGCTGTCGGTCCAACCTGTAACTTTGGTGGTTTTAGCATATTCTCAAAATTAGTTCTGATTTTCGATATGCTTGCAGGCCGACTTGAGATTTTACCACTTCTCGGTATGTTAAGTATAAGTACATGGAAACGAAGATAAATATTATGTAATACCAGAGGTAAAAGTTCAAACATTTGAAAGAAATGAGGATTATTATGACTTTAACTAAGAATAATAAAACGATATCACCAGAAGAAAGAAGAACCAATAATAACGCATTTATAAAAAGTCTTGGAATAATGTGTTACGAGCAGCTTCCGGTAATTGAGAAAGTAGAAAAAATAAAAGATATCGACACTATATGCAAAAGAGCAATTGCATGTTTTTTATCATGTCAGTTAGCCTGTGATATAAATGAGGATAATGACGTTGAGGAATCAACAGAGTTCTTTAAAGAACTTCTCAAAAAATATGAAGTTTCTGATAAACTATATGAGAATGAAAAACAGCTTTTTACAGGTGATTACACTAAGCAGGATGCCATTAACATAGCCTGGGAATATGAATCATACTGGGCTCTTGTGTGGGTACTTGGACTTATTGATGATATTAAAATGTCAGATGAGATATGTGATTGTGAGAAAGCGATTGCATTATTTGTAGAAAATGAAGACTATAATGAATTTAAGAAATCGTGCAAATTAAGAAGCATAGATGAGATACTTGATATGACAGACCTGTATTTCCGCTATCATTGGGCGTGTGTTGAGAAAAGCATAAAGCCTGAAACAGAAATCGGAAGCATTAATCCTGATGTTGTTATTGAGCGTAGAAAAGCTCTCGAATGGGTTATAAGCGATGAATATGACTGGAACGACATATCACTTGATACGTAAAATTCATGACAGATAATTGCCTCTTCAATATGCAATTATCTGTCAAAATTCTATAATACCATTAATAAAGTTCCTATACCAATAAGTACACAACCAACTATTGATTTAGGCGTTACTTTCTCATGCAGAAATACAAATGCCATAATAAGTGTTATAACAACACTAAGCTTATCAATAGGAACAACCTTTGATGCATTACCCATCTGAAGCGCCCTATAATAGCATAACCATGATGCTCCTGTTGCCAGTCCCGATAATATCAGGAATAACCAGCTCTTTTTACTTATTTCCATAATTCCTGCCTGGGTATTTGTTATAAATACCATTCCCCAAGCCATTACAAGTACAACCAACGTTCTTATTGCGGTCGCAAGATTTGAATTAACTCCATCGATACCGATTTTGGCAAGAATCGATGTCAATGCTGCAAATACAGATGATAAAATTGCAAATACAAACCACATAAACATTCCTCCATTTCATAACTATAATCTCTCGGAATCTCTAAGCCCCATTCTATAAGGCTTTCAGATTCCATTTTTTATAAAATCCCCCACTTTTTTTATAAAAAAACTCTTGACAATCACCGCAAAAAATGCGGCGCTTCGCGCCTATTGATTAATAAGTACCGTCGCTCGCGGCGGCAAATATTTTTCAATGTGGAGGCGATTTTTATGTTACCTGTAAACTGTGGCAGTCATGCCGACTACCAAAACTTTGTTGTTACTAATCTTCGTAAATATTATCCTAATCCTGATTCTCTTGCTAAATCTACCTGGGATATCATTGAACGTTTTTGGAACCTTGATTTATCCAAAACCGATACTATATTAGTTGATAAATATTCCAAGTTTGGTCCTGCTCCAAGAACTCCTTCCTGCATGCAGCGTTCTTATCTTTTATCCATTGATTTTACTGACTGCAAATGTGACCGTTACTTTTCCCAGCCAGACTGCGATATCGGATGGGATTCTTCACGTGACTGCTTTTATCATGGTTATGATTTATATATGCTGGTAGACTCACAAAGCGATTTGCCTGTATTTCCTCATTATTCTTGTGCTTCCAAGCACGATTCACATGGTTTCCTTCATGCTTTTTTCAGAATGAAATCTTTTCTACCTGATTTCAAAGTTTCAAAAGTACTATTGGATTCTGCCCATGATGCCATGCCTTATTATCAGTATTTCAAGCGTGAAAATATCACACCATTCATTGATCTTAATGGCAAAGGTGGAAGACCTCCTGTTTACAAAAACGACTTTACCATCGACAAAGATGGTGTTCCTATCTGCCCATGTGGTTTTCGTATGCGTCGTGATGGTATTGAAGTTGCTAAAGGACGTATGAAATTCAAATGTCCTAAAATATCCAAGAAAAACGGATGTCTTTCCTGTACCTGTGAATCACCCTGCTCTGATGCAAAGTATGGGCGCACTGTCCATTTAGTTATGAACGACAACCCAAGACTGTTTAATAACCCACCAAGAAGCAGTAAAGAATGGAAACTGGAATACAATGCAAGAACATCTGCGGAACGTTCTAATAAACGTGAGAAATTAGATTTCAAACTAGAAGACGGCAGACACCGCTCTACTAAGATGTGGTACTGCCGCCTCTATCACATCCTGATGTTACAGCATCTGGATGCATGGGATTTGCCATCTGAATCGCCCCTTCGAAAGATGATTTTGGATGTAGCATAATCCTACAGACTATAATACCATTTTTTTCAACATAGTGAAAGCTATGTTTATTTCTCATGCAATTTTTTCGTTCCACGGATAATATTTACTTTTCAAAGTACTTGCCAGAGTTTAGCTGGCATGAACTACTCAAGATTCCGAGAGTTCATTATTTTATCTTAGCGAGAACATCCTTAAATTTGTCGTAGTTCGTTTTCACACCATCATCCAAATCTATGGAAATCATCTGATCAGCTAAATGATGAATTTTTTCTTCATATATCCTCAATTCCTCGGATTTTTCTGAAATAACTTTAATCATTTTGCTAAACTTTACTCTATCACTTGATGAAGCCGTATTTAATCGCTGCTCATAATCTTCCAATACAGTACGATATCTACTCTGTTGTTCATGTACATAATCTGTACGTATTCTCGCTATTGTATCTGGTTGATATCTATGCATATATATTAACGCCTTAAACCCACCTTTTTTGCCACTATCAAATAGCCAGTATATAGGCAATGTCATTAACTTAAGCGTAGTGAGAAAATAATTAAATAAATACTGTACAATGTATCGATTTATGCTATACTTGTAGTGAGAAAAAAATACGAGGTATAGCATGTTTATTAAAATACTTAAAAAAGAATATAGAGGTGAAAAGTATTATTATGCAAGCCTTGTCGAGAATAAACGTATCAATGGCAAGGTTGTGCAGACAGTAAAAGCGAATCTT
>JBNRML010000082.1:0-3733 GCA_050309585.1 Lachnospiraceae bacterium | reverse complement strand
GTATGTTTCACGCAGGATAAATTTTCAGACTGCAAGACGGAGGAAGAAGGCGTAGCGGTGGCTACGTCGACTGACGACAACGCCGCAGATGGAAATTTAGACAAGTGAAACATGCTGTTAATTAAGGTGAGTTATACTAGCACTTTCGCAGAATTAAATTCAGCCATTTTTCTTCTCCCCTTCCCGCTCTGACATCTCCGGTGTTCCAATATTCTTCCGTTTTTATATTGTCTATATCACATATAAATTCTGAAAACGTCTCAATGGTAAAATCTGTAAAGAATCGCCCATTTCTTTCACCTTCAAACTCACCGTATTTAAATGAGGTATAAATAATACCATTCGAACATAAGGCATTAATCATTTTCAAAAAAACTGTCCTCAGTTCTTCTCTTGGTAAATGTAGAATTGACGAACATGCCCATATTCCATCATATCTATTTTCCTCAGCTAATTCCTGAAAAAGCATTTGTCTTACTTGTATCCCTGTATATTTGCTTGCAGCTTTGCATAATTCTTCTGAGCCATCTACAGCTTCTACTTCATAGCCTTTTTCAAGAAAATATTTCGTGTCTCTTCCTGAACCGCATCCAAAATCAAGAATCCTTTTCCCCTGAAGTTTGTCTAAAAATCTTTCCTGTGTTTTCTTAAAATCTACCGATATCGTGTTTGCCACAAAATTATCTGCGTTTTTGTTGTAATAATCTAAAGTTTTGTTTTTCATATTTCACACAATTTCTTTCATTTTATAATATGAACCACATTCGTAAGCATCTATTATTTCACAAAAATAAAACTCCCTCAAAATAAATGTTCAAATGTTATATTCCATAAATCCCCACCATTTTTGATACCTTATTATACCAAAGTTATCAAAAATTTTGTAGTCATTAGCAAAATATATATTTTTAAGATTCAGTATCTCAATAACTTTAGATAGGCTTTTGCTTTCTTCCTGCTATGGTCATACCCTCCTTCCTCATTTTTCTGCATAATAAAAAGACCATGTATTTCTACACGATCCTGGTTGATAATAGTTTCTGTTATAATAATTTACTCAAAGTAGTCAACTTAGCTTTTATATTAAAACCATAAGTTTCAGACAACTTACGAATCCATTCGGAATCTTCACCTCTATAGGGATCCTTAATAAAGCGTTTAATGAATTTCGTCACTTGACTTCTAAATGCCCAATTCAAATCTGATGAATCATTAATAAGATTAAAATCTATTACCGTCTGGTCTTCATCAAAATCTCTTATCAGATATCTCAATATCAAAACATCCGCAAACGTAAATGGCATAATATCATCTTCAAACTGTAACAATGACATATACGGACCACCCTAATTTGTGTCATCTGTAACCAAAGAGTATGCACCAAGAGTTTGTGCTAATGATATTGCATATACCTCGTCCAAATCTCCTGTACCATACAAATTTCTGTTTTCATTGACGTTATGCTCAAAAATTTTATGTACCTGCAAATCTTTTATCTTCATCCACAAAATATCCTTGCGGTGGTGCATACTCTCCTGTCACACCACTTAAATATCCTGGAATTAGTTCTTTACAAAGGAAGAAGGAAGAATCTGCCCCCTCTGGCAAGCCATGATAACGAATACCAAAGTCCCTTGCAAATGTGAATCCACTTTTTCCATAGAAATTGATATTTCCCTCAAAGCATAGCGCTCCGCAACCAATCTCTGTAGCTTTTTAAGCGAGTAACCCAACAATGCCTTTCCATAACCTTGTCTTTTCAACTCTGGAGTGATGCAGATTGGTCCCATTGTCATAATAGGAATATTCCTTCCGTCATCTGCTTTAATGGTTGCGTGCATAAACATATTCTGTCCAATCAACTGTCTGTCTTTCTCCATTACGAAATCAAGTTCCGGTACAAAAGCATCATCATCTCTTAATTGATTCAGCACATAATGCTCCAGACAGCCCGGACGATATACATTCCAAAATGCTTCTTTTACCAGGTTCTCTACTTCTCTGTATTCTTCTTTTCTTTCTAAACGAATGATATAGTCATTTTTACTCATTAATTTTTCCTCCTGATGATTGTTGACTGCAATGCTGGGAGGTTACGATTCGATTGTTATTCATAACCTCCTGGTTACGCCACAATCTCCAAGGTGTTGTTTTTTCTCAAACAGCAATCTCCTTAAAATATAATATTTATAATCAAGCCTTTCGGCAGGATTAACTAGACTGAAAGTTAAAGTTCGTCTACAAATCATCCAAACAACATCTTTGCTGCCTGTTCTAATTCCCTTCTCTCTTCTATGTCATCGTAAGCGGTCCGCTTGTCATCAATTCCTTTTACGACATTGATTAAAAACATTCCATCTCGATTACAATAAAACAAAATCTTTTTTACTCCGTTTATTTTAAATCTCGCTTCCGCATTTCCTTCTGGATATAGTTTAACCATCTGGAGTTTACCTGGCGACAATGCAGCAATAAAAGAAATATAATGCTGTTTCGTCATATAATGCTCAACACGAACATAATATTCGTCTTCAACTCTCTCAATGAAAATCTTATGATTCTCATCTGTTTGTTCTGCCTGACATGGTGTAAGAATTATACCGTGGCATTGGATGACCGCTTCTCCCATGCTATGAATGCTATTCCCACAAACCGGGCACACATAAAACTTTGAACGCATCATGTTGGCTGAAACATTCACATTGCTGATTGCATTCCCTGAAATCAGTTCTGTGACTGAAATACTAAAAACCCTTGCAATTGGTTCAAGCAAAGAAATATCCGGATATTCTTTTGCAGTCTCCCATTTAGAAACGGTTTTATCGGAAACATTCAATTTCTCAGCAAGTTCAGCCTGTGTTAAATGATATTTTTCTCGCAATTCTTTAATCACTGCTCCTGTTACATATTGATTCATCTTCATGCACCTCCATGAAAAATATCATAAACGCTGCACACCGCATTTACTACCTATTCAATTTTCGCTCTCTATTTTACTACAAATATCCCTAATATTCCTCATATATTTTATGGATTATTTAAGGCGGGCTACTAATTCTTAGCAATCCGCCTGTATGTTACCACACTTCTAAACTATCCTCCGCATTTATCCACATTTGCATAGTCCCATCAAGATATAACCTTGCATATTCAAGCGGGTTATCTATGGCAAGAGCATTCAATGCACACTCTGAATTAGGAGTAGTTTTTAATCCTTCCTCTGCCTTTGCACAGTCAATTCGCAGAATATATCCGGTATAAGTGCATATATCAATGCTGTTATGATAAATGTTGTAATCTGCATATATTATATTCATTCAATCAATCCTCTTTTCTGTAAAATCTAAAAAGCATTTCAATCAGTTCACACAGTCCACTTATATTATGTTATAATGTGTTATGTGATTTTGCTTCCCTTATTTTTTCCCTTGCGAGGGTTCGTAATGCCTTGTGAAACGATATAACACAAGGGAATACCTAATGGGAAGCTCACCTACAGAAAAGTTAGTATTTATACAATGTCATTAACTTAAGCGTAGTGAGAAAATAATTAAATAAATACTGTACAATGTATCGATTTATGCTATACTTGTAGTGAGAAAAAAGTACGAGGTATAGCATGTTTATTAAAATACTTAAAAAAGAATATAGAGGTGAAAAGTATTATTATGCAAGCCTTGTCGAGAATAAACGTATCAATGGCAAGGTTGTGCAGACAGTAAAAGCGAATCTT
>JBNRML010000081.1:0-54837 GCA_050309585.1 Lachnospiraceae bacterium | reverse complement strand
TATTTATTATATATATCAACTTCAAATTCAGAACACAAATCTTTTGGCTCAGTTATCATTGCTGCACCCTGCTTTATCAGCTCATTACACCCTTCACTTAAAATATCCGAGGCTCTTCCCGGAACAGCCAAAATATCCTTTCCCTGTTCCAATGCAAAATCCACTGTAATTAGCGAACCACTCTTTTTCTTAGCCTCTGTCACTAACACTTTATCAGCCAAACCACTAATAATTCTATTTCTCATCGGAAATTGCCATGCCAATGGTGGGGCTCCTATTCTATATTCCGAAACAAGCAAACCATTTTCTCTTATTTTTTCATATAAATCAATGTTCTCCCTGGGATAACATACATCCACGCCGTTTCCTAATACAGCTACAGGGAATCCTCCTCCCTCCAGGCAGCCGTATAATCCTTCAGTGTCTATTCCCCTCGCCATTCCACTCACAATATTTATTCCACATACTCCCATCTCAAAGCCCGCACGCCTCGATAGTGCTTTTCCATACTCAGTACAATTTCTCGCCCCCACTATAGCCAATGCCCTGTCATTTAGTTTATCAAGATACTCAACTTTTCCTCGAAAAAACAATCCAAATGGCATATCATTTATATTTCTCAATTTATCCGGAAATTTATCATTTTGACAACTGATAAAAAATATACCTTTCTTCTTATTCTTATCCACTTCTCTTAATAAAAATTCTCTGTTTCTTCTATTAACAAAGATGTTTTTTTTAATCATTGGTTTCTTATTACATTCATTATTTCTCTCCTGAATCCACGTGATTATCTCCCTCTCACCGGCAAAAAAGAAATTTTTCGGTTCTCCAAAATCTCTTAATATAGCAGATATTGTCCCCCTCCACACATCCTTTAAATTACATAACCAATACCAGTATATCTCATCATTATCCATTTCTATATGACATCGCCTCCGCTATATGTTTTTTTTCTATGACTTGTTTTTCTTCTAAATCAGCAATCGTTCTGGATATTTTAATTATCTTATAATAAGTTCTCATATTCATATCCATTACTACATATGCATTTTTTAATAATTTCTTTGCCTCCTCATCCATAACGCAATACTTATTAATTTCACTCACCTTCATCTGTCCATTTCTTAAATTCCCCTGTCTTTTTTTTGCAAACTCAACCGCATTAACCACCTTCTGTTTCATATATTCAGATGACATATTATTTTCCGTATCACAAGAATCAACTAAAACCTTGTCCATTCTAAGACATATATCAATTCTATCCCTGATAGGGCCACTTATTTTGCTGCCGTATCTTTGTACATCCACTTCGGAGCAATTACATTTGCTCCTGTCCGGATAATAACCACACCTGCAAGGGTTCATTGCCGCAATAATCAGACAATCTGCCGGAAACACGTAATTACCATTCATTCTGTGTATTTTTACCACTCTTTCCTCCATAGGTTGTCTCAGTAAATCAATAACCTTTTCATTAAACTCCGGAAGCTCGTCCAAAAATAATACACCTTTGTGGGCATATGTAATCTGCCCGGGTACAGGGTATAATCCTCCGCCAATCAATGCTGGTCCTGTAATAGTATGATGAGGTGCACTAAAAGGCCTTTTTATATTTCTCTTTCCATCCTGCAATTCTCCGCATACACTCTTTATAATCATTACCTGAAGTTTCTCTTCCTCTGTCATGTCAGGCATAATGCTTCCCATTCTCATGGCCATCATGGATTTTCCAATTCCCGGACTTCCTACCAGAAGTATATGGTGCCATCCTGCGGCTGCAATCATAAACGCCTTCTTAACAATTTCCTGTCCATATACATCCTTAAAATCCTTTAATTCGAAAGATTCTGTAGCCTTATCTGTCTCCATGATTTCATTATCTTCATTGGTTATGACCTTAATATCCTCATTATTAAAATATGAAACTATTTCTCTCAAGCTTGCAAAAGATATGCAATCTACACCCTCTATTCCAACACATTCCCTAATATTATCAACTGGCAATACGCATTTTTTAAATCCAAGCTTTTTTGCCATAAGAATAATCGGAATAGCTCCCTTCACATACCTAAGCTTTCCATCAAGTCCCAACTCTCCCACAAAAAGAATGTCTTTTATTTTATTCTCATCTATTCTCCCCATAGAACACAAAAGAGACACAGCTATGGGCAAATCAAATCCAACTCCCTCCTTTCTTCTGTCAGCTGGTGACATATTAACTGTGATTCTAGACATAGGCAATGTTTCACCAGAATTTTTCAGGGCAACCCTGACTCTTTCCCTGGCTTCTTTCACTTCAGAGGCCAATAACCCCACCATATTAAAATATGGCATTCCCGAAGAAATGTCTGTCTCAATCCTCACAATATATGGTTCCAGTCCCCACAACGCCGCTGTCTTAACCATGCACAACATACTAACACCCCTTTATTCACAACTTATTATTATGTTGTTTGTATTATATATCACTTTTTGTTTTGTGTCAACTTGTTTTATTACATTTTATCATATCTATATCTTTTCTCCAATGGCGCAAAAAAATAGACCTTTCAAGGCTTTCGCCTTAAAAGATCTATTTAACTTAACAGATTTAGTTGAGCTGGAACCAGTCTGGCTGTATATATTCTGTCTCTTTAATATAGACTCTCTCAGTGACTGTTGCTTTGTTCTTGCCTTTCTTACCATTATCCACTATCTTTACAACTAATGGACAATTTTCAAGGGATATTCCCTTTCCAGTCAATATTGCCTCAATTTCATCCATTTTCTCAAATGGAATAACAAATGCTGTATTAACACGGTTATGTATTTCATCTGCCTTAATAACTACAGGCTGTAATGTATTTACATCACATATGTAATTTGATGTACTTGTACCGCCAGCAATTGAATCATTTAATAAAATGTCACCACTGTCATATACACCATCACCATTTACATCAAAGAAAATCTGACATTCTGTATATGCATCCGTTACATTTGCCGACAAATCGTAATCTGTTGCCCTGAATGTAACTCTTAATCCGTCAAAATTCTCATTATTCTTGTAATATGGTATATAATCTTTACTAGGGTCAGTTGTACCCTTAGATGATTCTGGGAATTCCAAAATAGGAGTAAAGTTACCAATCTTGAGTGCAGCTAATGTTGTATTAATAAATAACTTCTGCTCATCTGTTGTAATACCACTCTCATGTCCAGAACCTGTATATGTTACATTTCCTTTAGAATAAATATAGTAGTTATTAGCACCATCACCCTTTGTATAGTTGTAGTATCCTGAAGAAGCATCAAGTACATACCATACTACAGTCTCTGTATCCTCCATATTCAGCAACATATACTGACAGTGAGTTTGTGCTGTTTTAACCGAATCACTCAATACAAACGGATACTCAGTAATCTGACCCTTGTTAATTTTAGCAACAGTTGTCGTTCGCACCCAGTCAGTAATTGTCGAAACATTATTAGGATCACTTGAATATTTATTCTTCATATACAAGGCATTTCCACTGTTTACAGCATTAGGATTAGAATCTCTACCACCATAAATGAAGGTAACCATATCTGTGTATCCTCTCAAATCACTCTGTTTAATATTTGGCGATAGATAAGCTCTTGCACTTTTTTCATAATCTAAAAGATTTTCATAGCTGTGCATAATACCAAATAAATCCTGACCTAAAATAGTTCTAAGGAATGAAGTACTATATTTTCCCCAATTATGACCAACACTAGAGTTACCATTAACACTATTATAAGCATTTAATGTAGAAACAAACGAAGCTCCATCATGCGAGAAAAAGAACGAGTTACCATCATCCACAAACTTCTTTAAATCCTTATGTAATTCTACATTATTTAAATCTTCGCCAACATATGAGTCCGAGAAACCAAACACAATCATATTCAATGACTCATCTAAATCTCTTAAATCATTACTATCTACATTAAATCCATACCCTTTATGTCCATTATGACCATCTTTTCCATTTCCCCAACGTTGATCCATATATCCTGCAACTGTACCAACAGTCAGCAACGTTCCTTTTTCATTATATATTTGCCGTAACGTTTTATTAGTGCCATAATGCCTATACGTATTCATACCTGAATACATATCCACAAATTCTTTATATTCCAAAGATAATATATGAATGTTATACTCTTCAATATATTTATTATTATCTATAACTGCCTGTGTAAAATTAAGATTATATGGTTTGTCATTATTATAATGAGTTCTTACCCATAATACATACACATCTCTCTTCTCAGCTTTTATTCTCTCAAATGCCGAATATCCTATATATGCATATTTTAATTCAACATTATCCTTATTATATGCCTCCAATTTCCATGGAACAAAACCTTCCAGTCCCTGTGGCCATTCTCCTCTGATAATTACTGATTCTACATAATTCGTATTAGGTCGTAATACATATTCAACATACCTGTATTTTTCAGAAGGGTCTAACAAACTGATTACATCCTGATATACGTAGTTACCATCGGCATCTTTTTGTTTTACAAACTGACCTGAACCAGACTTGTCAATATATAATTGATAATAATAGTTTTCTTCCAAAAACTGTTGTGTAACATTACCAGATACATTAAGCTTTATTGCATATTTTTTATAATTGTTATCCGGATTTGCATCGGATTTTAATATCGTTGTTCCAATATAAGTTGTACTATTCTTACCTTCCTGATATTCCTTAGGCTTCATGTTACTGTCAATAGTAAATTCTACTCTTGTAACACGCTTCATGGCATACTTAAGACCACCATCTAACTTCTGAGAATCTGGCAGGTTCTCTGGGTTTTTACCACTTTTTGCATTTGACCATGATACAATACTTGGATATGTCTTTTTATCAGCAAAAACATATTTCTCTCCATCCACACCAGTATAAATACCGGCTTCATTTTTGCCTAGAGATTTAACCTCTTTTACAAATGCCCACATTTTTGAGTACGGATCAACATATCTCCACTTGTCTGAATCATTTAAATCCATATTACATGGAATATATTTTGAATCATCACAATTGAACACTTCATCTGCCATCAAAACCGGATATCCTGCTTTAACGTACTGTAACAAGCTATCCATGGATCTGATAGTTAAGTCGAATCCTGAAGTTCTTGTCTTTGTATGATCTGTTTTTAAGATATAATATTTGCTAGGGTCAAGATTCCAACTCTTATATTTAGGATCACTACTAGAAAATCCATCAAACAAATATTGTGTCCAATATCCATGTTCTACCTTCTGAGTACCATTATTTATGCTAGGTACTGTAACATAATCTTCAGAAGCGGTTCCTCTCAAAAACGCCTCGATATAATACTCATCACCAATACCAGTGTACACAAGACCATCCATTGAATTATCTATATAATCCGTTCTGCCTTTAGAATTTAACCTTAAGTATCCAGAATCAATACCTATGTACACCAAATCAAATTCTGATGCCAAATCATAATTTCTTGTGTTAAACTCTCTTACACTCATCGATTTAATGTTGAAGTATTTTTTGTAGTTGGTATCATTTTTATTTATATTCGCTTTTATGTCGTTAAGTCCCAACATATCAGCAAGTTCTAATGCCTTTTTCTTATTACTTAAAGTTGATGTAGAAGCAGCCGGTTCAATATCAAGAATCTGTAATGGATACTTGAATTTTAACATACTAACATCCATTATATACTCAATGATTTTAGCCTTTGATTCAAAGTAAGTTGCAGCATTTGGCTGTTTCACCTGTTTAGTAATATCAATTGATGATGCACATGCCTTAGATAAATAGTTTGCACTATTTCCTGCCTGAAGCTTTGGAAGCTTATAAACATATCCACTAACCTGTTTTTCCACTGTACCTTCATTGAATTTAAATACAACCAAGGCATCAGTCCCCTCAGACATTTCAGCACCGATTTCAATTATGTCACCACTGTTAACCGATTTAAATTCACCACCGGCAACAGAGTATTGAACATCGCTTATCTCTGTGAAGGAAACCTCCATTGTCATTTTGTCATAGAACTGAACACCACCATTTTCAATGAAATTCTTAATCTTAATTCCAGTAAAAGCAGGTGTGTCACTGATGGTTCTATCAGAATACTCACTGGAAGAAACTATAATTCTCTCAACTGCACCTTCAATTTCTGATGTAGGTTCCAACGTATAGTAGCGACTTCTGCCATATAAAACATACTGTGTTCTTTCAGCACCAGATTTATTAGAACGGTAAAACCTAACGTATTTAGGTATGCTATTACCTGACTTTGCACTCTGATATCTCTGATCACTATATGGACTCTTATCCATTAACAAATACTCAGTAGTACCCAATTGTGATAAATTATCTTTATATCTTTTTAAATAAGCACCACAATTTAAGTTGACTGTATTACTAGCTGAACTTCCCCAACCGTATACTTCAGGATACAAATACGCATAATACCCTCCGTTATTTATATTTCCTTGTAATGCACCATTAAGTCTGGTAAATTTCTTTAATACCTGAACACTATAATATTTATAGCCACTTTCGTTAATTTCTCCTACAACTATATACTGATAACCATCCCAATCCGGTGGAAGATTTATCATTCTCGAGGTTTTGCTTGAATGAGAATCCGGAGCAAATACAACTGTATTATACGTACAAGTTTTTGGAACCTTTACTCTGTATTTTTTATTTCCGAGATGTTCCATATTGAAAACCTGTTCACCAGTTTGGTTGGTTGAAAACTTAACAACAGCACTATTCCAATTTACTAATCCCGCATCCAAATATAAGTACTTATATTTTTCATACTCATAGTTAGCATCTGAGGTAACTACTCCAGTTGAACTTATTGCACCGTCAAGATCTGTTCCGACAAATTGTTTTCCTCCAAAGAACTGTGCTCCTGTAAAGCTGTATGTATGTCTATAAACATAATCTATTTTATCAGCTTTGTTGCCATTATCATCATATGTATCTCCAACTACATCAGGCTCATGATATTTTCCACCATTTCCAACATTTGCATAATCTGTTCCAAAAGTTTCCTTATCCCAGCTTGATATCTCTACTGTGATAGGATTTCCTTCCTCATCAATTCCCAGTACCGAATAAACACCCCTTCCATCTATGCTAGGAAGATAATTATCCATAAAATACTCAGGCTTTAACTGTCTGAGAACTAATAACATCTTATAAAGATTATTTGTGTTATCAACTGAACCGATGTCATTATAATCACCTAACTGGCCATCTGTAAGGAGCTGTGTATTGTACATTAATGCACCATATCCCTTACCGGAATCAGTCATTGCATATTTATATATGCTCATGGCTACCGGCCATGACATATCGTATTTGATAATTGTTCTAGCCTTATCGATACTGTTTTCACTGTTAACCAAATCAAAGAATTTATTGATTGTATTTATGTCATATTTTGATAAATCATCCCTTGACTTAAAATAATTACGGTTTGTAATTGTTTCAATCTTTTCGATGTATTTATCATTAAGCTCATAATAATAATTTGGTAACTCTGCATTTCTAAAGATTTCCCAACCATTATCCTCTTTTAATAAATTGATATTAGTAGGATTCTTTGGCGAATTTGCTATTAACATTAATGCTGCTTCTCTTGACTCATCATTAACGTTTTTAATTACTTCTTTTACCTGCTCAACTGCTTCATTTATTACTTCCTCATCACTTGGATCCGTCATTACAAAATCATCAGAGAAAATAGCATTTGCATACGCAAATTCAGCGTCAAGATAATCTCTTAAATCTTCAATGCCCATTTTTCTAAGGCAAACACTTAATTCATCTCTGTACTCCTCAGAAATCGAATACTCTGAAATAGTAATTGTATTTCCTTCACTATCTTCTATCTCATACTCTTCGAAATCATCTCTATCCTTTTTCTCATTAGCTTTTAATTCATATATCTTTTTCACAGAAGTGATAAGTGCATTTGCATTACCACTGTTAATAGCACCCTGAAGACCAGATTCTGTCATTGATGATGATAAACTCAGTACCTCTTCAAAGTACTCATCAACATTTAAGAGATTAATCCCTGAACAATTACATATGGTAATATAATAGTCAAAATTGTTTTTCTCTTCTTCAGTATGCACATTTTTACCAGCTATATTATTCTTGATATATTCAAAAGCGTCAGTCTGCTCTTTTGTATATGATTCATACAATACAGCAGCAATCATTTCAAGGGTTTCTTCAATGTTCTCACTGTAGAATTCATCTATTTCAGACTCTGCAATTACATTTCTCAGCATGGTTAAATGGCGTTCCTCATACTCTAAACCTGCTGTTTTAAAATCATCTATTGTAAGTTCATCCGCAAGAGCTCTAATTCCTGCAGCACTTGCAATCTTCTTAATGGCAATAGTGGACTTTAATTCCTCTGTCTCCTCAATGCTGTTATAGAAATGTCCCTTGTCACCTTTTTCATATCCCAGGCTTCCGCCCTTTGTGAATTGGTCATAATAGAACAAAAGATTGTCATTCGAATCATTAGAGTTGATGTAAACAAGATTTGCCTTCTCAACATCTGATATTCTGAGATCCTTTGCTAAAATCACTTTAACCTTAATCTCACCCTTAGCCATAGATCCATCTAATACATTAAGGTTAAATGTGTCATTTAACACATTATTTTTAACCTTATAGCTAAAAGTTCCGTCACTGTTCTGAACTTTATCCACAATGTAGCCGGTTGCATCCATAAAGTCTTTTATTCCATTGTCACCATCTAAAATATCAGGACCCTTATAGCTTTCAATTTGTTGTTTTGAAATAGGCTCCTGTCCGGCAACAGTATAACCAAGAACCTGCTGACCTTCATCAGCAACGATTTCCAATATATTAATCTCGTTAGTCTGAACCCAGTCACCGCTCTCGTCCTTTACAAACACACCAGCTTTTGTATTCATCGTATGTATGATAATAAACGAAGCCAAAAGCAACAAAATAGCACCTGTAGCTATTCCGAGTGATTTTTTCTTATTTTTCGAAATATACTTTGCTATTGCCATAATTTACTAACCTCCTTTTTTATCATAACCTAATTTCTAATTTGATAAGACACCGCAGATGCTTGTGTTTTATCTTTATATTTATAAGTTGCCTCAACTCTCACAACACTTGAATATGCCACAAGAGTTCCATCTCCGTTTGAATCAAGGTAACTCATTGCATCATTCTTTAAATCTTCCTCTTGTGTCGTACCATTTGCGTTAACAAAATTCACTTTAAAATCAGTCAAATGCTCTGTTACAAGATTATCCGGATCATTAGCCGCATAATTTGAACCAGTTACTTCCTTATAAACAAATAATTTTTTCTGCGAATCATTGTAATAGAAAACTTTCTTTCCAGTATGCAACTCAATATTTTTTCCGCTGTTTGTATATACTATATAAGTCGAATTTGTTTTTCCTTCTCTTATGGCCTGACCTATAAGGTTGTTTGTATAACTTACTTCATTTTGAAGCTTTGTCATTTTACTATTATTTTGGTAGCTCTTAGTACCTGTTAATACAAAGGACAGTGCCGCGACAATAACAAATGCTGATATTGCAAGTCCAATTATTAATTCCAGTAATGAAAAGCCCTTATCATTTAACTTAAATTTGTTCATCTTGGCACCTCCTTTACTTAATGTAATGTTTTCCAGTTTCCTTTAGCATCATAATTGTCTTAGTTTTATTTGCGTATGTAACATACACTTCATTTGCACCAATATCTCTTAAAGTTCCGCTTCCATTTGGTGCCGTTTGTATTTTATTAAATGTTCCATCACTCTTGTTAAATGATACAATTAAATACCATCCTAAAGTACCATCTTTAATTTCCACGTTATTTGAATGGTCATCCTTAAATGTTACCTTAACATTATTTTTTCCTAATATAGTTGTTTCTATGTCATCCCATACCGCACCATTCTTTTTCTGAACTACCGCTTTAATATCACCTCCATTGGCATAAATTTTCAACTGGTACTCACCACTTTTCGCCAAGGTTCTCGACCGGGTATCGCTTATTGCATCATCTATATTCTCTGCCATCGAATTAAGTCGACTGGAATTTATGAGAGAATATATAGAAATAGCTCCACCAAGAACCACTGCCATTATGGCAATAGTTACAATTATTTCTATTAATGAAAACCCTGTGTTACTCTTTTTACATTCCATACATTAACCCTCTTCCTGTCACTTTCTTTTTTTATAAGCTTACACTTAAACATTAGTTATAGTTCTTTTTCCAGTTTTCCTTACCAACAACATCATGATATGTTATACCATTAGATTCAATACCAATAGAAGATGTTGTTTCCGGTGCAACATTTAATTTGAATGCCTTTCTAATATCCTTGAAATATCCATTATCTTCACTTGTAAGCATAAACTTAATAAGCTCTTCATTTGCCGATATTTCAATATCACTTCCGTAAATAGTGATTTTTCCTTTAGTAATAATAATACCCTTGAAATCATCCTTTATTGTAACTGGTCCCTCAGATACAAAAATACCTTCATCTAATTCTAAATTCACCGGAGAGCTACCATTATTAAAATCTATCTGGTATCCTACGTAATACGGATTTGAAGGATCATAGGTTTTTCCTGTTATGTCCGAAATATGCTCTGCTACTGTTTTTTTCACTCCATTGTAAATAACTTGCACAGTATTTTCATTGAACATATCCTTTTTTGTGGGACTATTATATGCCCCAGCAGTCCTGTCTATCTCGATATACTGATCAACTATAGTCTCTGTGGCAGCTTCAGGTTTTGGCAAATCATACACGCTTCTTACTGGTGAATTAGCAGCAATACTTGTCAATGGTGTGAGTTTATTCATCATATAATCCTTTCTCATCATCATCTCTCTAATGTAGTTGCAGAATTTACCATTCATGGTAGCACTGTAGTTATAACCATCATTCTTACCACTTACTACTGTCAGCTTACCATCCCTTACACTCATAAATGCACCTACTGTAAAATAGTTCAATGTATTACTGAATGCAAGATTCTTGACATCAAGACTCTTTACGTTATCCTGTGCTTTTTGATTTCCACTCGCTATTGTCTTATAAAATCCATTTGTCTGGTCTTTTGGATTCAACTCTTTCTTATAAAAATAAACTTTGTCATCTATTTTCTTAGCAACCACTAAATCCGGATTAAGCCCTAAAGTACTATATGACAATTCCCCACTAGTATCCAAATTACTACCAGACACCAGGGTCTGATAATCTATAGGGTTTTTATCTGCCGTTATACTTGAGCCTAAAAGTTCCGTATCTCCAGCTTTATATAAATCCTGGCTTCCCTTGAAAGAAACTGATTCACCAGTCATATATGATGCATTATACGCCTGCATACCGGTATCCAAATCAATATAAGCTCTACCACCTAAGATAAGTGTCTTTAATCCTGTGAAATCAAGATTTGCACTTTTACCATTTACAATGATTGCACTTCTCTTCTCATGTTCATATTTCAATACGCTTCCCGGACCAAAGTTTACAAAACCTGTATCCACAGAACCGTTCGCAGCCTCTTTTATAGGATTTGTAGGATCGTTAACTCCTTTATTACTATCCCTAATATCAGTAATTCCATCTGCCTGGAAACCATATCCGAAATACTGTCCCTTTAATCCTATCTCAGATGCATCACCATTTACTTCCAAGTCATCTGAAACAATCATATTTCCTACTATATTTAATTTTGCTCCGTTTTTTTCTGTAATGATATCTGTGGCATATAAATTCAAAGGATTCTTTGTTGCATCGTATACAGCATCATTGTAACTCTTATTTGCAATATCGGCATGCTGTCCCTTGAAGTATGCTTTACCGCCTGCTATTACAACAGGACCATCACAAACACAATTCTCAGCCAAAACCTCAAGACTCTGATTTGCATTTACCTGAATTGCTTTCAAGGTTCTGTCTGTATTTCCAATATCACCATGTCCGGCAAATATATTTGCATTAATCTTAACATCAGTTGTAACAAAACTGTCACCCTTAACTAAAATTGCTGCTGAATCAGCGTTTTGATCTGAATGGCTACCTACGCCCTGTGCAATCAGTGAATATTTAGAAATGTCATCCACATTATTTGTAACCTGAACCTGATTATCTATGATATTGAAATTAACTGATGGTATTGTAATCCTGAAATCTGTTACTACACTGGAATAATATCCATTAGCTCCGGTTGTACTCTTTACACACAAATTTCTGATAATAACCTCTTCAAGTTCTCCAGCAGCGTTATTATAATAATTAACTGTAGTTCCATCATGTGTATCAGGATCCACATAACTCTCATCAATCTCAATAGAATATCCGTTAACACTAGTTATATAAGACTCTAATCTGCTAATCATAGCAGAATCTACTGCTGTCACTGTTTCCGGGTAATATTCTGTTATTCCTGTAATAACCACTCCACCAGATGATTTACCATTTAAATAATAATCTTTAAATTTTGCAGTGGCATCAGCTGCGGATATTGTCTGATAGTTACCACCAGGAACATCCTCAATAAAATTACCCAAGACATCCTCATAGGATGCCTTAGCTGTTTTCATTACCTCTCCACCGATACCTGCATATACTTCATCCAATGCTTTCTCGGCATAATAAAATGTATCTTCTGATTTCTTTTCAACTACCTTCATTTTATAGTTAGTAGCAGTTAAACCTAAAATCAATGTACCTAAAATTGATAATACAAATATACCTATTAATACGACTACTAATGTGTTACCCTTATTATTCAATCTTTTTCTGATTAACAATCGACTCATATTCTCTGCCACCTCCTATCCTACAATATTTTTTGTAGCTTTCACTGTCGATATGGTCTTATCACCATACTTTACCTTCACTGTTAAATTATATATATAATCTACATTCTCAGTTCTTACAACATTATATATATTAGGTGCCGTACCATTACTTGTAAGAACATTTGTATATATTGAAATATTATTCAATGCGTACATAGAAGGATTGTCATTATAATCATGTAAAGAAGCAGACCCTAAACCATCGTTAATCTTTACATTCTGTGGTATTATTTTTACCGGTCCCTCCTGTGATATCAGATGAATGCTAATCAAATCACCAGCCAATACTGTATCAGGCACAGTATTGGTTATATTTATTTCATCAGCACTTCTCAATGCCTTATATGTAATATAAATCGAAGGAACTATTTTGTTACCTTCCGAATCATTTTCCTTCACAAGTACATCAGCCACACCACCAGGATAAGATACTCCTCCCTGATAATAAGTTACGCCTGACTTTACATGATATCCTTTTGCTGCCGGATCTGAAGAACCATCATTATACTCAATTGTCACATCCAACACCTTTTTCGTCGCAGTGGCATATGACTTATCATACTTTACTACACTATTTGATATCAACACTGTTGAATCTGTTGACACTAAATCAAGTACCGGTGTTTTATCTCCATTTACATCCGCTGCCGTCGGTACAATTTCGATGTCTGCTTTGTAACCCTTGTACCCTTTTAACTTCGCCGTATTTCCACTAATTGTTGCTTTATATCCACCTGTAGGATTTCCACTTCCATCTAATATTTCTGACATACCATATTGACTAACCATATAGTTAAGTGTAGAACCCTTAAATCTCTCTATGATTTCCTGAGAAATTTCATTACCTACTTCTATTCTTTTTGCTTTGAGGTTCGTTTTTGAAGCTGTAACAAAACTACTTAAGAAGGGAGCTGTAACCAGTGCTAATATAACAACCGTTACAATAAGTTCTAAAAGTGTAAAACCACTATTGTTTTTACTTAATTTTTTATTACATCGCATACAAAAAGTATCCTCCCTTCTCAAATAATAAATTACTGTGCCTGCTCATCAATTACCACTGCAGGGTTATAGAAAATGTTTGTATTTCCTAATGCATGTTCTGGAATCACTACATCCTGAACTGGTCTGTCTTCACCCTTAATTGCGTATTCCACAATGTTAAATGAAAGACTTACTTTTTGTTCCGTCGGATTATATGCAAATCCAATATCTACAGGAACTTTTCTTTTGCCTTCCTTTTCCATAACATAATTAATTGTATCAACCATCTGATCATATGGAACCTCTGTAGTAATAGAATATGTCATCTTTACTAGAGAGTATCCCTTACCATCCAAATAACTATTAATAGCTTCATCATCTGCTCCTTCCATTGGATCAGACATTGTAAGGCTAGGAATCTGACAATTTCTGTCAACTGTCATATTGTATGTATCCATAATCTGGCTCTGATATGTAATATCACCGTTAAAGTTCTTTATTCTTTCTTCGTATTTCTTATTACATTCATCTACAAATTCATTAACTTTCTTTTCATTGTAAAGAGCCGCTTTGGTTTTGACAGCATCGTATTCAACCTCTAATTTTTCAATTTCATCTTCTACACTTTTAGCCTGCTCGTCATATTTTTTATAAAACAAAAAGTACGAAACGACAAGGGCTAACACTCCTACCAATACAAGAATATATTTTAAATTCTTCGCTAATTCACTAGTCTTCTTTTCTTCCATAATTAATTAGCCTCCTCTGTCTCATCTTCAATAAAATAATCGCTGGTTACTTTAAATATAACATCAAAAGTCACACGATTTCTAACATAATCCTTTGTATATCCACTAGTCTTAACTTCAGATATGTGCTTATTTGATTCCAAGGAATTCAAAAATCCTGCAACTTCATACTCCTGAAGAACCACACCTGATAAATTAACAGCACCACTTGAAATAGAAAATCCTCCAAATGCACCGTCTTTAGGCATACACTCTTCAATAAACTTAATAAGCTCTGGGGCATATTCTGTGTTATTTACTGTATATGCATATACAGACTCTATACCTGCTGCATTTGCTGCCGCTTGATTATATTTTTCTTCAAGCTGATTTACATACTCATATTTCTTAATACTTGCCTTTAAGTCATCTCTTTCCGACTCCTTAGAAGCTGCCTTAACCATAGGAATAACTGCCAAAGCAATAGCCGCTGCTACCATAACACCTGCCGCTGCAACATATGGAACAATGTTCTCCTTCTTTTCTACCTTAACATTCGAACCAGTCCCAACCTTTGGTTGTAAATGAATTGGATTTAATGAAGCACCAATATTTGCCATATACTGCTTTAAGAGTGATGTTGAAATCTTAATTCTGTTATATGATTCAACATTTTTCAAAACTGTAAGACGTTCAGCAGGAAGGCTTGTTTCATTGGCAAACAATACATCCATTCCCAAAACATCTGCACCTTCACCGATGATAACAAGTCTCTGTAATGGTGCTTCCTGATTTCGGCTTGAGTAATACTCAATTACTCTGTTAACATTACTAATCAGGTGTTTCAATGATGATGTTGTATCATCCTTATCAAGACTGTCTTTTACAATTTGAGCTGATGATAAGAGTTCCAATGCAACACTTGCTTTTACATTCCTAGACTCCATAACTGAGTTCAAAAGCAACGATTCACCATATGGAATCGTTCTCTGTAACTGTAAAACATTGTTGTTCATTACAGAAACAATTGTAGTGTCCATACCAAGCTGAACTACCATTGTAGGTCTCATATCAATCTGGGTTTTAATGAGCTGTAAAGTACTGTTTCCGGCATAATCTACTGCCTTTACCTTCATCCCCAATGATCCTGCAAGACTGAAATAGCTCTGGACCATTCCTTCCGGTGCAGCAAATACCAAAATTCTTGACTTCTGTTCTTCCTTTGTTTTTCTTTCTTCAAGAATTGTGTAAGAGAGAACGTAATCCTCAATATTTACAGGGAAGTATTCAGATGCATTGACATTTACCAACTCCTGAATCTTTTCTCTCTTAACAAGAGGAAGAATAACTTCCTTTGTCGCAACCTTTGATGAGTTCAATACAAAGATAACTTCTTTTGCCGCTATCTGCTCCTCAAACAAAGCCTTTTTGATTGTTTCTGATACACGTTCAACGTCCTTTACATAACCGTCTTCAACTGTATCCATTGGTGTTTGTATTGAAGTTGCATGATGTACCATCACTGTGTTTCTGACATTCTGCATTTCACAGATTTTGATAAATTCATTACCAACTTCAATGGTTAATGTTTTAGATGCCATTTCTTTAGCCTCCCTCAATAGTTTTTCTTAATTAATAAAACATATTTAAATACCATTCTATCATTTCGTTACCAAAGAGCATTGAAATAAATATACCTAAAGACAAATATGGACCGAAAGCCAATACCCTGTCCTTGTTCTGGATTCTCATAAGCACAATATGTATTATGGAGCCCAATATACTACCCAACGCCAGTGAAAGAATTATCAATTTCCACCCTACAAGTAAACCTGCAGCAGCCATCAACTTAACATCTCCTCCACCAATGCCTCTTCCCTTGGTAAGAATAAGTAATAAATACAAAAAACCACTTACTGATAAAAATCCTATAACATATGTATACCAATGACTTAAATCCGTAAGTAATCTTATAATACCTAAAATACCGATGAAAATATTAAAGGCAAATGGAATTTCAAATGTTCTCCAGTCAATCACACTAAGTGCAAGCATAGCAGATGCACATAGGCAATACAAAACACTTTCAACATTGAATCCCTTTATAAATACGATAATAAAATAAATCAATCCGTTAGCAAATTCCACTAATGGATATTGTATTGAAAGTTTAGTCTTACAATATCTGCATTTTCCTCTTAACAAAAGAAAACTCATAAGTGGTACTAAATCGTACCACTTAATTCGTTTTCCACATGTCATACAATGGGAATTTATCTTCACTATATTTTCATTTTTAGGAATGCGGTATATGCAGACATTTAAAAAACTGCCAATCATCACTCCGTATATTGTTGAAATTATCAAGTAAAAAGTTTCCATATTCCCATTTCCTTCTTTTTAAAATTATGACCAGCTCATTGTTATTTTGTATGTTCCGTTTGACTGTTTCTGAATTACAGCTTTTGCATACTGACTGGTATTCTGCTTTCTCTTTGTTTTAGATGCATCAATTGCTTCATCAATGATATTTTTTGCATCTGTATCATTGCTAGTACCGCTGATTGAGCATCCAGTACTTGTCCAACCAACTGTTACTGAAGTACCAGCACTTGTAATAAAGTCAGAGTGATCCATCTCGAAAGATGTAATACATGTCTTAAGTGTTGATTCAATTTCATCCAAGTTCTTTTTGTCAGTGCTGTCTTTAGACTTACCAAGATACTTTGTTAAGTTTGGAGCAATAATCGCTACTAATACAGCCATAATAGCAATAACGATAATAAGCTCGATTAATGAGAAACCTTTGTTGTTTGTTTTTTTCATAAAAACACACTCCTTTTTTAATATTAATTTTTTATTTATCATAAACACATTCGTGTTTTGACCTTAACTTTTAACTCTCACTTCTACAGTAAAATAATCTCCAGCAGGATCTGATATTTTTGTAATCTTTGCTTCAAAATGTTTTCCATTAACTTTAGACTTTGGAACCTCATTGTTCAATGTTTCAGCAACATATGCCGGGAATGCCTGAAGTCCATTTATATCCGAAGCGTCACTGTCAAAATAAGGCGAATCCTCTTGAATCTCCACCCATACCCCATTCTTGGAACTATCAGGTGACTTAACCTCCGTCTCTGTTAAAGCGCAGGCCTGTTCTAAAATACTTATTACCTGGTCAACATTTTTTTCATCTGCCGCATATTTGCTTTTTGACAGGTATTTTGTAAGGTTAGGAGCTAATACGGCAACCAAGACTGCCATAATAGCAATAACTATGATAAGTTCGATCAACGAAAATCCTTTATTATTTTTCATAACTCGCTAACCTCCCTTCTATCCTTCTCCTCCAGCAATATCATACATACCAAACATTGGAATCAAAATAGCCATAATAATTGTACCAACAATAGCTGCCATCCCCACAATGATAATTGGTTCAACCGCTGAAGCAACTGCTTCTGTGGTAACCTCTACTTCTTCCTCATAGTAATTAGCTGCTGTAATAAGCATATCCTCCATATTACCTGTTTCTTCACCGATACCAATCATATGAACTATCATATTTGGAAAAATTTGTCCTGCCCTTAATGGTTCTGAAAGCGGGCGTCCCTGAGCGACTTTTTCTTTTGCTTCCAAAACAGCATCTCTGAAATACACATTTTTCATTGTTTTAGCCGTTATGTCCAAAGCATCAATCATAGAAATACCCGCTGCAGTAAGTGTAGATAATGTTCTCGCAAAGTTAGCTGCTGCCGATTTAACTGTTAATTTACCAAATAGAGGCATCTTCATCATCATTTTAGCAAACATATATGTACCAGGTTCTGTTGAGAGAAATACCTTGATACCAACAACAATAAGTACAATCGAGATAATAAGTATGTACCATTTCTCTACAATAAAATCACTACAATCAACCAACATCTGTGTAATAGCAGGCAACTTCTGTCCCATATCCGCATACATATCTGAGAATGTAGGAATAACCAGAATCATCATGGCGATTACTACACCAATTACGATAGTTAGTAATGCTATCGGATAAATCATTGACTTCTTAACAAGTCCCTGAATTTTTGTACTCTTTTCAAACTGTGTACCCAATCGGTCAAAAGATGTTTCAAGATTACCGGAAGATTCTCCAGCTTCTATCATATTTATCATGAACGATGGGAATATACCGCCCTGTTTTGCCATACTTCTGGCAAGGGTATCACCTTTCTGAACTGAAACCTTTGTTCCTCTGATAGCATCCTGTAATGCTTTATTTTCAGTCTGGTCTGCCAACATTTCCAAAGCATCTATAATAGTAACACCAGCTCCGGAAATACTTACAAACTGTCTACAAAAGATACTCATATCTCTCGGTGAAGGTTTCTTTGTTCCAAACGATACATTAATATCCTTATCGAACAAGCCCTCCTCTGTCAAATTTGTAGGAATCATTCCCTCTGACTTCAACTGTCGGGTAGCTGATTCTTTATCCTCTGCTTCTACGGTACCTTTGACTTCTTTTCCATCTTTACCGTAGGCAGTATATTTAAAATTAGGCATCTTAGCACTCCTCTCTTCGAGTATTATAGTTTCGTACTATATCAGTAGATACATTTTACCATATTTTTCACTTCTTTACCACTCGTTTTTAATTTATTAATATTTTATTAACAAATTCGTTCTTTTTACTATGTATTACATTCTCTTTTTGTGCATTATATCCAAATCATCTGCCATATTCGATATTTTTTATATTAATCAGATAAGTCCTCTTAATCTTCTGTCCATATTAACAACATCCTGAGCATATGATACACACTTGTCACCAGTAATTTCACCTCTACGGTACAAATCATACAAGGCATCATCCATAGTCTGCATACCTATCTTTTTATTTGTCTGAATCTGTGACTGAATCTGGTGTGTCTTAGCTTCACGAATAAGGTTCTTAATGGCCGGATTCGCAATCATTACCTCAAATGCTGCAACTCTTCGTTTCTGATCTGCAGTAGGAATAAGCTGCTGCGAGATAACTGCCTCAAGTACCATAGAAAGCTGAACTCTTATCTGCTGCTGCTGATGCGTAGGGAATACATCAATAATACGGTCAATTGTTGCCGCCGCACCAATTGTATGTAATGTAGAAAATACAAGATGTCCTGTTTCTGCTGCCGTTACGGCAATGGAAATAGTCTCAAAGTCACGCATCTCTCCTACAAGAATAACATCCGGATCCTCACGAAGCGCAGCTCTAAGAGCATTATTATATGATAATGTATCAAGTCCAACTTCTCTCTGGTTAATCATCGCCTGTTTATGCTTATGCATATACTCAATAGGATCTTCCAGTGTAATAATATGGCATGACGAATTCTGATTAACCAAATCAATAATAGATGCAAGAGTTGTTGATTTACCCGAACCTGTAGGTCCCGTAACAAGAACTAGTCCTCTTTTTCTTTTATGCAATTCCTGAACAGCCTTTGGAACACCTAGTTTATCAGGATTTGGAATCTCGGTACCGACTACACGGAGTGCAGCCGCAACAGAACCACGCTGTTTAAATATATTTACACGATAACGGCCTACTTCCGGAAAGGAAATAGAAAAGTCCACCTCGCCTTTATCATCAAATATTGCTTTATGTCTTTTATCCATGATACTGAAAATAATCCCCTCAGCGTCATCAGGCATAAGCCTCGGATAATCCATATTAAGCAATTCACCATTTACTCTCATTTTTGGTGGAACACCTACCGTAATATGTACATCGGATGCCCCATGTTCACCAGCAACCTGCAATAATTCTTCAACAGAAATCATTTATTTTATCCTCCTATTTTATTCTGATTCATATGCTATCTTCAAAGCTTCCCTAAAAGATGTAACACCCTCTATGCAGAGCTTTGCCGCACTCACTGCCAAGGTACTCATACCCTCTGACACTGCCTGTTCTTTTATCTCATCTGCCCTGGCTCCGGCAGCAATCTTTATTCTCAGAGTATTTGTTACCGGCATAATTTCATAAACACCAATTCGTCCATGATAGCCGGTTCCACCGCAGGCATCACACCCAACAGGTTCATAGATAGGCAAATCCCCAATGGCCTTAGAGCCCAGAAGTTTCTTTTCCTCTTCTGTCGCATAAGTCAGGCGCTTACATTCAGGACATAATCTTCTTACAAGTCGCTGTGCAATAACACCTACCAATGCATCACCTATAAGATATGCTTCCATACCCATATCAATAAGACGGGTAACAGTACTGGCTGTACCATTTGTATGAAGGGTACTTACAACCAGATGTCCTGTAATAGCCGCTTTAACTGCTATACCCGCTGTCTCACCGTCTCGAATTTCACCGATCATAATGATGTCCGGATCTTGTCGGAGGATTGAACGAAGTGCCGCCGCAAAAGTAAGTCCAGCCTTCTCATTAACGTGTACCTGATTAATTCCCTCCATATTTGCTTCTACAGGGTCCTCAACCGTGATAATATTTACATCTTCAGTATTAAGCTCACTTAATGCCGTATAAAGTGTAGTTGATTTACCAGAACCAGTAGGTCCCGTAACAAGGATAATTCCATGTGGATTTTTAAGTATTCTGTCAAATTTTTCAAGCTCAACTTCTGAGAAACCAAGATTTTTCTTATCCCTGGTAAGGTTTTCCTTAGAAGTAAGACGCATTACGACTTTCTCACCATTAATAGTAGGAAGAACGGATACACGGACATCGTAGTCCCTTCGGTCTACAGTCATGGCAATACGACCATCCTGCGGTTTTCTCTTTTCAGAAATATCCATACCACCAATAATTTTTATTCTGGCCACCATAGCCGGCAAGAAATCTATGTCATACTTCGCTATCTCTACCAAGGCACCGTCAATACGGAACCTGACCCTTACCTGAAATTCCAATGCCTCTATATGAATATCACTGGCCCTTCTACGAACGCCCTGTTCAAGAATACTATTAACCAACTGAACAATAGGTGAGTTATCAACCTCGGACTTATCTGCCTCCTCGTCAAGGTTCATTAAAACAGCCTTGTCCTTTTCTCTTTCCCTCTTATACTGCTCAGCAGCCTGCATAGCCTGGGTCGCACCAAAAATCTTATCAATGGCCATACTAATCTGTGCCTTTGTGGAAAGCACAGGTTCAACCTGCATGTTTGTAATAATAGCTATGTCATCAATTACAATGATATCCATAGGGTCTGCCATCGCAACCTTGATTACGTTTGGAACCAGTTCGTCGTATCCATAAGGAAGTATTGCATTCTTTCTCATAAAGTCTTCCTTAAGAATCTTTGCAACCTCTTCATTAATCTTTTCTTTTCTCAAATCGACATACTCAATTCCCAACTGGTCAACCAATATGTCAATCATTTCCATCTCCGACACAAGTCCCATATCAACGATGGTCTCACCAAGTTTAGTGCCAGCCTCTTTTTGTTTTGTTAAGGCTTCCTGCAACTGTTCTTCCGTTATCATACCCTTCTGAACAAGACAGTCACCTAATCTTATTTTATTATATCTTGCCATTAAAACGCACCCTCGTCCTAAAAATTTTCTTTATCTAGTGTATCACAAAAAATACATAAAATAAAGCTATTTTTTCGTTTCTTTTTGTGCATTATCACAAAATCCTATTTTTCGCCTAATATTCCCAAAAGAAGCCAAAAAAATGTCACCGCCGAAAAAATAATTATGCCAAATAAAGAAGATATTAAATATGCAAAAACTGCACATCCGCATATCATTTCCCTCTCTGAAAGTTGTCCAATTTTCTTTATCTTTGACACAAACAAAATGACAAGCCCCGATAAATAGCATATAATAGCAGGAAAACCATTTTCCATTGTATATTGAAGTATTTCGTTATGTGAAATATTATTCATATAAAGGTCTGAGGTATCCGCTCCACATCCAAATACCGGGGTTTCTTTTATTAATTTCACACTATCTTTCCATATTTTCCATCTTCCACTGCCTGCCATATTCATATCGTCTTTTTCCTGTACTATTCCTGTTACATCTCTTCCTGTCACACCCAGATTATTTCTGACAATCCCAGTACCCCTATCAGTAACAAAAGAAACTACAACAAATAACACAACTGCCATAATTACATCAAGCTTAATATTTTTATACCTTAACCAATAAATTATTATCATAAATACAAGACCGAACGCTACTGCCAGATAACTGCCGAATGTATCATTCATGACAAGACAGAAGATATCCATCCCCAAAAAAACATATTCAAAAAACTTTAATATTTTATTATTCTCCAAATATATAAGACCCGCCATTGTAAAAACAGTCATCGATAGAAAATATCCACAGTGATTTGTATTAATAAAGGTTCCTGACAGCCATCCGCCAAGACCCAAAAGACCACTCAAGATAATAAATTGCTGTATAACTGCTCCAAACAAAAATAGATATAAAATATGCTTAAATCTCTTTGTATTTGCTAATAACCTTCCAAACAGATAAAATGATGCATATATATAAAATGACAGCAACCCACTTCTCCGTGTACCAGCTCCCCATAATGATATTTCCCTATACTCCGCCAAAAACGCCGAAATCGTACACCACACAAGCATCATGAAAAAACATGTATCCCAAATATGTGTTTTTATATATTCCTTTATGTCGTCAAAGCTCATATCCTTTATCTTTAAAAGCAGGATGATGACAAAGGCCCCGATGGCACACTTACCAAGCAGGCAAAATGTATCAGGGTGGTCCATTACATAGTCATTCCAGTAATTATATTCCACTACTGCCTCAACAAGCATTAAAAAAAACAAAAAAAAGACAAATACAAAGGCTACATCCTGTATCTTTTCTCTTGTATTTGTTCTTTCTTCATCCGTTACACTTTCAATCTTCTGCTTATCAAATCCTACTCTTTTATTCTTATCCATTTTTCAAAATCTTCCTTTATATAAAACTATACTTCACTCATCTTTTTCCTGAGCTCGTGATACTCCTTATTTATGGCCTGCATGGCATTTACATCCCCATTCATATTGTCGGGATGATAAAGCTTTAACAAATCCCTGTATCTTTTTTTCAATGAAAGCTCGTCCCTTACACCCAAAAAATACATACCTGCACTAATTTTATTCTGAGACTTAAACTTGTTTTTTTCCTTTTCAAGCATAGCCTTGTATTTCATTTTATTCTTTTCTTTCTCAAAAGCTTCCCTCTCTTTTGCAAACAAAGAAAGCTCATGCTCCAGAAGACTCCACTGCATCTGGAACATACGCTCTCTTCTCTCTAAATCTTCTTTTAAATTTTTCAGTTCACGCTCTTTTTTTCTTAATGCTTCCTGCATTTTCTTAAATTCAGATTCATTAACCATTTAGACTTCCTCTTTTCCGAGCCAACTGTCAAAACAATTTAAATACTTCAACCTACTTTGCTGTTTCTTCCTTATCTCCCTTGTACAACAGTTTCATGACAACCGGTGTAACCAGTGAAGAAAATATGATAAGCAGGATAACTGATGTGAAGTATGATGAATCAATCATGTTTACTGCAAGCCCTTTCTGTGCCACAATCAGTGCCACTTCACCCCTTGTCATCATACCAATACCTATTTTCAGGGAATCTCCGTTATCAAACCTGCAAATTTTTGCCATCAGACCACAGCCTATGATTTTTGTTCCTAATGCAACAATAACAAATAACATTGAAAATAGCAATAAACTTTTTGATATTCCATCTATATCGGTCTTCAAACCAATACTGGCAAAAAATATAGGTCCAAACATCATATACGAACTGATATCCATTTTTTCGGCAATGTAGTCCGAATCCTTAATATTACATAAAATAATACCGGCAACAAAGGCACCTGTAATATCTGCTATTCCAAAGTATTTTTCCGCAATATATGCCATGGCAAAACACAAAGCCAGTCCAAATATAGGTATTCTTCTGCTATGAGGACTCTTTGTATCAATAAATTTGAATATATAATAAATTATTATACCAACGCTTATTGCAAAGACAAAAAACAGTACCGTATTAATTATGACCTTGGCAGGTGATACACTGGCACTCTTAAATCCAATGACAAATGTGAGAACGATAATACCAATAATGTCATCAACTATTGCAGCACTGAGAATTGTTGTTCCAACAACACCTTTAAGCTTTCCCAATTCTCTCAAAGTCTCTACTGTTATGCTCACTGATGTGGCAGTCATAATCACGCCAATAAACACTGCTTCATAAAAAGAATCTGAGCCCTTTGGTGCAAATCCATAATAGCAGCTGTAAAGCAAATATCCGCCCAAAAGAGGCACACAAACGCCTGCGCAGGCAATAAGCACCGCTTTAGGTCCGGTCTTTACCAAATCTCTCAAATCTGTTTCCAGTCCGGCTCCAAACATCAATAAGAGCACGCCTATTTCCGCCATCTGTAACAGGAAATCACTCTGATTTACGATTCCCAGCAAACTTGGTCCTATTAAAAGACCTGCCACTATTTCTCCTGCCACCATGGGTGCATGGAGCTTTCTAGCCAGCAGGCCACATATTTTCGCAGAAATAATAATTATCGCCAAATCCTTAAATATTTCGTATGTCTCCATTTTCAATTCCTCCAATGTATACACATATTACTCCATCGCCTTTCTCAGCTTCTCCAAAGCTTTCTTTTCGATTCTGCTGATATAGCTTCTGGAAATACCCAGATCCTTTGCAATCTCCCGCTGGGTTTCTTCTTTTCTTCCTTCCAATCCATACCTTCTAGTTATAATCTCATATTCTCTGTTTGTCAATTTATTTTGCAGACATACTTTCAGTTTCTGAAGATCATCCTTCACCTCACAAATTTTATCAATTTGTTCTTCCCTGCTTTCCACCACATCAAAAAGGCTTATTTCATTTCCTTCCTTATCTGTTCCGATAGGTTCATACAATGAAATTTCCCTGCTTCTTTTCTTTTCATCCCTGAGCATCATTAACAATTCATTTTCAATGCACCGGGCAGCATATGTGGAAAGCTTTCCTTTTCCCTCATCAAAGCTTTGAATTGCTTTAATGAGGCCAATTGTTCCTATTGAAATCATTTCCTCAAGACTTCTTTCCTTTTCCCCTGTGGCATATTTCTTTGCTACATGAGCCACCAGTCTCAGGTTTCTTTCTACCAGTACATCTTTTGCTCTTTGGTCACCATCTTTTAAGCATTTTAAATAGTACGCTTCAGCTTCCGGTGTCAGTGGAGCTAAAAATGTTTTCAAAGAATGAACCTCTAAGCATTTTCTTTCTTATTATATAATATGTAATTTTATGCTTTTTGTTCACGAAGAATTTGTCATTTTCTCTTATATTTTGACTTACACATCTCCCTGCATCTTCAACAAAAAAGCTGCAGTCCTGACTGATAATTCCACCATGACTGCAACTAAAATAACGGTACATTAACCCTGTCTTCTCAAAATATCAAAGACATCCGCCTTCTTATCAAGTTTAATAAACAATTTTTCCTTAGGGTGTGGTGCTGATTCCACAGACTCACCCTTCTCGTTATATATTGCCTGTACAGTCACTTCCTCATTTGTGCCATCAGGCTTCATAAGTTCAATTTTTTCTCCCACTGTAAATTTATTTCGCTGCGAGATTTCAAACAGCATTTCATCCTGTCCGTCTTCTGCCTTCCTGCTGCTTATCTGATTAATTATTCCCAGATAAGTGTACTCCTTTATATATGTGTTTGAATCATATATCTGGGTTTCCTCGTTTGGCTTTCCAAAGAAAAATCCTGTTGTATACTGTCTGTATGTGCACTTGGATATCTCGCTCATATAATAAGGTATTCTGCTTTCATAGTACTCCGGTGATTTTGCATAATCATCAAGGGCCATCCTGTAGGTTCTGGCAACAGTTGCCACATACAATGCAGTTTTCATTCTTCCCTCTATTTTCAGACTGTCAATTCCTGACTCCACAAGTTCAGGAATGTGCTCAATCATACATAAATCCTTCGAATTGAAGATATATGTGCCTCTCTCATTTTCATACACAGGCATATACTCTCCCGGTCTTGATTCCTCAACAACAGAATATTTCCATCTGCAGGGATGCGTGCATGCTCCCTGATTCGCATCTCTTCCTGCCATAAAGCTGCTGAGAAGACATCTTCCAGAATAAGAAATACACATTGCCCCGTGTACAAAGGTCTCTATCTCCAAATCATCCGGTATGTGGCTTCTGATTTCCTTTATCTCTTCCAATGATAATTCCCTGGCCGTAACAACTCTCTTTGCACCCTGTTTGTGCCAGAACAAAAACGTGCCATAATTTGTATTATTAGCCTGAGTACTAATATGAATTTCCATATCCGGCAGGACTTCTCTTGCAATGGTAAATATGGCCGGGTCAGATATTATCAATGCATCAGGACCTACTGTCCTTAATTCCTCAAAATACTTATACGCACCATCCAAATCCCTGTTGTGAGCCAGAATATTCGCTGTCACATACACCTTAACATTGTGTTCATGTGCAAATTCCACTCCCTCTTTCATTTCCTCCAGGGTAAAATTCTTTGCCTTTGCCCTGAGTCCAAAAGCTTCTCCACCAATATATACTGCATCTGCACCAAAAATAACAGCAACCTTCAATACTTCAAGGCTGCTTGCTGGAATAAGTAATTCCGGATGTCTTCTTTTCTTATTATCTCTTTCTAACACTTCTTTACCTCCATTGCCGACTTTGCGGTAACAGCTTATAAATCTACCTTCTAATACTCAAGGACACCCCGTCACCTATGGGAATAATGCTTGTTGTAAGCTCAGGTGTGTTCTTGACACTGTACAAAAACTCACGCATACGACTGTGTATGGTCCTGTTTCTTCTTTCCACCATAAATCTGCTCTCCACAAGGTCTCCCTCCTGGAGAACATTGTCAGCCAGAAGTATTCCTCCCTTCGGAAGAAATCTCATTATTTCCTCCAAGTAAAAAGGATACTGTGCTTTTGCGGCATCCATAAAAATAAAATCATATTCCTCATCAATGCTTTTCAAATATTCACCCGCATCTGCCTCAACTATTGTTATTCTTTCCTCAAGACCTGCTCTCATAATATTTTCCTTCGCAATTGGAATTCTTTTTTCATAATTTTCTATAGTAGTAATCTTACATTCTTCAGGCATGGCCCCCGCCATTAAAATAGCTGAATAGCCGATGGCTGTTCCAAGCTCAAGTATTTTTTTTGGTTTTTTCATTTCAATTAGCACCTTAAGAAAGCTTTCCATTTCCTTTCTTATGATAGGCACATCATTTTCATGAGCATAGGCCTCTATTTCGTCCATTATCTCAGAATTAGATTTTTCCAAAGAATGTATGTAAGACACAATTCTCTCATTTACTATCATAATCAGTTTCCTTCCTCAGTCTTTTGCTCACCTGCGGACAATATTTCAATAATGTCATCAGGACTGCTGGAAGTATTTATGGTATACGTTCCTGGTTTGAACTTGCCACTGTAAAGAATTGTCTGCACAAAAAACACTCTGGCATCCTTGATTATCCCCTGACTTTCAAGAGCCCTGGCAACCTCCATACTGCCGTCACCAGAATTAACCACTACTGTAACATCCTTTCCCGGAGCATCATCCACACCTTTGTCTGTAAATACAGCAACTCCAAACTTATACCCTCTCTGGGCAAAAACTATAAGAAATGTCAATAGCAAAACATATATACTGATTCTTATTGAAACACTGACTATACTTTTAGATGTTTTATTTAAACTCATATATAACCAGACCTTTCCTATTTGGTATTTAATGCTACTCCAAAAAACTTACATCAAAATCAATTTTACTGATAACAAGCGTGTTTATTTCCTGAACTATCCTGCACAATATAAGTTCTGCATTCAAAAACTCTCTTACAACCGTGTTTCTCAATATATCCCTGTTTTCCTCACCCAGTTTTTTGAGTTCTCCCTGTTTGTCAGTAGAATTGCCATTTCTAATATAAAAATTTCGTCTTCGGTATTCTACCACCCTGTTGTAGAGTTCCCTGTCCTTTTCAAGCTCGTTTTTTGCCTCCAGAAATCTTTTATACTCAACACTGTCCGAAAGCATTATTGAAAGCTCTTCTGCTTTTTGTATAAATTCTGTCATACCTTTTCCTACCTTTATTCAACTTCCATAATGATAGGTAATATCATTGGATTTCTCTTCATTTTTTTCCATAAATAGTCACTTAAGCTGTCTTTCACAACCATCTTTATCTTGCCCCAGTCAGTTACTCTCTTTTCAAGACATTCATCCAAAGCCTCTGACACAACCTTTTTTGCCTCTTCAATAAGATTTTCAGATTCTCTTACATACACAAAACCTCTTGTTACTATGTCAGGACCTGCAAGGAGCTGGTTGCTGTATTTTTCCAAAGTGATAACCACGATGATAATACCGTTTTCTGCGAGATTCTGTCTGTCCCTGAGAACAATATTACCAACATCGCCAACACCAAGACCATCTACAAGTATTCCTCCTGCTGTTACATGGTCAACCACCTTTGCACTGTCATATCCAATCTCCAAAACATCACCTGAAGATAAAATTATGACATTTTCCTTTTCAACACCCATAGTCACCGCAAGCTCGCCCTGAGTCTTTAAATGCCTGTACTCACCATGAACAGGAATGGAATATTTTGGCTTAACCAATGAATAGATCAGCTTTATTTCCTCCTGGCATGCATGTCCCGATACATGTGTATCCTGAAAAATTACATTTGCCCCTTTTCTCGTGAGTTCATTAATGACTCTGGATACAGCCTTCTCATTTCCCGGAATAGGTGTTGAGCTTAATACCACTGTATCATCCTTATTAATGGTAACTTTCTTATGGATGGATGCAGCCATTCTCGAAAGGGCAGCCATTGATTCTCCCTGACTTCCTGTAGTAATAAGTACTATCTGCTCGTCCTTATAATTTTTCATCTGCTCTATATCTATCAATGTATTATCCGGAATATTAATGTATCCCAGCTCGCTGGCTGTGTTAATGACATTCACCATGCTTCTTCCCTCAATGATTACCTTCCTTCCAAACTTATGGGAAGTATTGATAATCTGCTGGACTCTGTCAACATTCGAAGCAAAGGTTGCAATAATAATTCTTCTGTCAAGATTCTCCGAAAAGATATGGTCAAAGGTCTTTCCTACCGTCTTTTCTGACATTGTAAAGCCCTGTCTTAAAACATTAGTACTGTCACACATTAATGCCAAAACGCCTTTTTTACCTAATTCCCCGAATCTTGTCAAATCAATTGCATCACCAAATACCGGTGTGTAATCAATCTTAAAGTCTCCTGTGTGAACAATAACTCCTGCTGGAGAGAATATAGCTAATGCTGCCGAGTCAACGATACTGTGATTTGTTCTGATAAATTCAACACGGAAGCATCCAAGATTTATTGACTGCCCATATTTAACAATCTTTCTCTTAACTGATTTTGTAAGATTATGCTCTTTTAATTTTCCTTCGATAATTCCAAGGGTAAGCTTTGTGGCATATACCGGCACATTTATTTCCGAAAGCACATATGGCAATGCACCAATGTGATCCTCATGTCCGTGGGTTATGACAAAGCCTTTCACCTTATCTATATTATCCTTCAAATATGTGATATCAGGTATTACAAGGTCTATTCCAAGCATTTCGTCATCAGGAAATGCAAGTCCACAATCCACCACAATAATACTGTCATCATATTCAAAAGCTGTTATGTTCATACCAATCTGTTCGAGACCGCCCAGGGGTATAATCTTTATTTTTTCCGAACTATCCTGTTTCACTTCTTTACCTCCATTATCTTCGCACTATTAATTCAACTCAACATCTTCAAGTAATTCTTCGAAAATTTTCGATACGTATTCCAATTCATTGTCATCCTCAACAATAATGTACCGTGCCTCGGTCTCCGTTTCCTCTGAAATGTCCTTTAAAATGTAAGCTGTCTCTTCCTCATCTTCTGTAGCAGCATCACTTTCAGTAACCAATAAATAATTTGTGTTATTGATTCTTGTTTCCTCTATAACGTCAAATTCTATTTCCTCTTTTGTTTCCATATCTGTAAACTTTATCTTTGCAGACATAACCTCACCAGACTTCTTTCTTAAAAGAAGCCGCCAAAAAAATCCTTAAGGCTCTTTGGCATTCCTTTCCACATTTTTTTCCTTAAGGCATATATAAATCATTATTTTCCCTGATTTCCATCTAAATAACCTTGCAAAATAAATGTTGCCGCAATCCGGTCAACATAATTTTTCCGGTTTTCCCGTCTGATACCGGCCTCTATCATAGCCTTATCAGCAGCAACAGTAGTTAATCTCTCATCCCATAATATTACTTCCAGACCAGTCCTGCGCTCAATCATAGCTTTAAATTCCATTGTTTTTTCTCCACGTTCCCCAATGGTATTATTCATATTTTTAGGAAAACCCAGAATTATCCTTGTAACTTCGTATTCTTTAACAAGTTCTTCTATTCTCGCCAAGGTTTTTCTAATTTTATTCTCCTGGTCTCTTCGTATAATTTCTATACCCTGTGCTGTAATACCAAGTGGATCAGAAACTGCCACTCCTACGGTTTTGGAACCAAAGTCCAAACCCATGATTCTCATAGCTTCCTCCATTTCCACATATTCATAGTTTCATATAAAACACAATTAATTTTCTTCTTTAAGTTTGTTATTTATATAATAAGTAAGAGCCTCTTCAATGAGCTCGTCTCTCTCACATCTCATAATAAGACTTCTGGCATTTCCATGACTGGTAATGTATGTCGGATCTCCAGACATAATATATCCCACAATCTGATTTACAGGGTTGTATCCTTTTTCAACCAAAGCCTTATATACTCTCTCTAAAATCTGTCCAACCTCGATAGTCCCCTCTGTGGGTGCCTTAAAATACTGTGTGTTTTTAATATTATTATTCATGTCGACTCCATTCTAAGCAAAACCTGCCTCTTATTCAAAATCATCACGCTCGAAATATCTCTAAATATAATAATATAAAAATCAAATCGTGGCAAGCATTATTTCATTATTTAACATTTTTTCAACTTTAACTTTAATTATCTGATTTTCCGGGGAAACCTCAAATTCATCAGCTTTTACCACGGCTTTTATATACTCTTCTGTGTGTCCCACAAAGTATTTTTCTCCATTAATTTCTATCTCTTCCTCAAAAAGAACTTCTTTCTCTTTTCCTGCAAATTTCATAAGATATTCCTCATGCATTTTCCCATTGAGACTAATCAATTCCTCGCTTCTTAATGACTTTATGTTCTCAGGAATCTGATTTTCTATGGCTGCAGCCTTTGTTCCCTCTCTTTTTGAATATTTAAAAATATGCATCTGTGAAAATGCAACCTTTTTTAGAAATTCCCTTGATTCCATGAAATCCTCTTCTGTTTCCCCCGGAAATCCCACAATAACATCGGTCGTTATCGCCGCATTTTCATAATATTCTCTAATAAGCTTAACTCCCTCATAAAATTCATCTGAAGTATATCTTCTGTTCATATCTCTCAGGGTCTTGTCACATCCACTCTGAAGTGAAAGATGAAAATGCGGACAAAATGATTCCACTTTCTTAAGCTCTTCCATAAATTCTCTTGTAATTATTCTGGGTTCCAGTGACCCAAGTCTGATTCTTTTAACCAGCTTATTCTTATTTATTTCTTTTATCACATCAATAAGCCCAATGTTTTCTTCCTTTATGTCAATCCCATAAGAGCTTAAATGTATCCCTGTAAGAACAACTTCCTTATATCCCCTTTCTGCCAGTCTGGCGACCTCATACACAATATTTTCGAGCTTTCTGCTCCTCACTCTTCCCCTTGCATATGGAATAATGCAATATGAGCAAAACTGGTTACAGCCATCCTGAATTTTTATATATGCCCTTGTGTGCTCCTCCATACTCTCGATTTCAAGTTCCTCAAACTCCCGTTTCACCTTTGTGTCATTTATGTCTATAACAGCCCTCTTCTCGAATCCCTCAATAATTTCCACAATATCATTTTTCCTGTCGTTTCCAACAATAATATCAACTGCTTCATCCTTTTCAAGATTATCTGCAAATGCCTGTGCATAACAACCTACTGCCACAACCACTGCCTCACTGTTCATCTTTTTCGCCTTATGAAGCATCTGTCTCGACTTTCTGTCTGCAATGTTCGTAACCGTACAGGTGTTAATTATATATATATCTGCCCCTATGTCAAAGGGCACAATTTCATATCCTTCTTTAATTAATTTCTCTCCCATTGCTTCTGTCTCATATGCATTTACCTTGCATCCAAGACTGTGTAATGCGACTTTTTTCTTCAATTTTTTACCCTCATTTCTTCTATATTTTTTATCAATAATTTTTCTTGTTGACTTTTTCAACTATAAAATGTAGTATATAGGTGGTGATAGGAATCACCGGATAACTTATGCAAACTATTTTTCAGATAGGAGGTTTTCAATATGAAGACAGTAAAAATTTGTTTAAATTCAATCGACAAGGTAAAAGCTTTCGTTAATGACATTACAAAATTCGATTCAGATTTCGACTTGGTTTCAGGAAGATATGTCATCGATGCAAAATCTATCATGGGTATCTTCAGTTTAGACCTTTCTAAAGATATTGACTTAAATATCCATACAGAAGATAATGTTAATGAAATTCTTGCTGCATTAAAGCCATACATTGTTGAATAATTTAAACTTTATGCCTGTACTTAAAACATATCAGGCATATGAACCATTGATTAATATGTGATTATATAAAAGAGACTGTAGCTTTCGAGATTGTTTTCGATTTCCGGGGGCACAGTCTCTTTACTTTACTTTTCTTTACTTTACTTTTCTTTACTTTTCTTTACTTTTCTTTGCTTTCCTCATTCTTTCCCCATCTCTGAGCATCTTGTCGCGAAAAGGCGAAGAGAAATCTGCATAGACAGTTTCTCTTCTGCCCTCAGGACCTCAGCCTTATTTTTCACACTATTCGCACCAGATAACTTCCACGGATTCAATACATTCTTTCACTAATTCTTCCATTTTCTCGCTTAATTTTTCCTCTGATTTTCTGATGATATTTACATTAGGCTTTGTAACAGGATGTTTTGCAACGAAAATTGTACAACAGTCCTCAAAGGGCAATATGGAAGTTTCATATGTGTCAATTTTTACTGATAAATCTATTATGTCCTGTTTGTCGAAGGCTATTACCGGTCTGAATACCGGAAGTGTACAGACCTCATTTGTGGCATTTAAGGATTGCATTGTCTGACTTGCCACCTGACCGATACTCTCTCCTGTTATGAGTGATAGACATCCTGATTCCTTTGCAAAATGTTCTGCAATTCTCATCATATATCTCCTCATAATGATTGTGAGTTCTTCGTGAGGGCATGTCTCATAAATATAGAGCTGTGGGTCAGTGAAATTAACCACGTTTAATTTGATAGGCCCTGAATATTTGGCAACCTTCTTTGCCAGGTCAACAACCTTCTGTTTTGCCCTCTCACTTGTATAAGGAGGTGCATGGAAATATGTTGCCTCAAGAGTAACTCCTCTTTTTGCCACCATATAGCCCGCAACAGGGCTGTCAATACCGCCCGAAAGAAGAAGCATGGCCTTGCCTGCTGTTCCGATTGGCATTCCACCTGCACCCTTTATTGTTTCTGTATAAATGTTGATTTTTTCCCTGATTTCCACATTTACCATTATCTCTGGTGCGTGAACATCTACTTTTGTATCAGGCAATGCATCTAAAATTCTTCCTCCCAGCTCCATGTTAATCTCTGGTGAAGACATTGGATAATTTTTTCTTGCTCTTCTTGCATTTACCTTAAATGTAAAATTCTTCTCAGGATACATTTTCGAGAGGTAATCAACCACTATCCTGGAAAGTTCATCAAATCCTTCATCATTAACCTGCAAAAGAGGACATACGCCGACAATACCAAATACCTTTGTCAATGCATCGACTGTCTCATCATAATCATATTCGCACTGTGCAGTTACATAAATCCTACCCGAAACCTTGCTTACAACAAATTCCCCGTCAACTTTTTTTAGAGCATTTTCTATCTGCTTCACAAGCGCATCCTCAAAAATGTACCTGTTTTTTCCCTTTACACCAATTTCAGCATACTTTATCAAAAATGCTTTAAACATATTATTCATAGATGTCCTCCATATTTTTTCTTGCTTAAATTATTTTATTTAACTTATGTTATTTAACTAATTTTATTTAACTTATTTTATTAAAATTATTTTCTTAGCTAATTTTTCTTAATTTATTTCCTTCTAAACATTCTTAGTCTCGGAAGCAGTTCCTTTATGGCACCAATTGCATAATCAATCTCTTCTTTTGTTGTAAAAATGCAAAAGCTGAATCTTATTGCCGACTCAATTTCATCCGGATTAAGTCCCATTCCCGTAAGAGTTGCACTTACAGATTTTTTGTTTGTACTGCAGGCAGAACCGGCTGACACATATATTTTTTTGTCCTCCAGTGAATGAAGAAGAACTTCACTTCTCACACCCATAAAGCTTGCGTTTACAATCTGTGGGGCACCTGCCCCCCCTTTTTGACTGTGCACCTTCACATCCTCTATTTTCTGAAGCTCGTCAATCAAATAATCCTTAAGCTCGTAAAGACGTTTCACATTATCCGAAAGATTTTCATATACCTTTGATGCTGCCACTGCAAGTCCCGCTATCCCAGGTACATTCTCTGTTCCTGAGCGCATTCCTTTCTGCTGACCCCCACCAAAAATCACTGGTTTTATTTTTGTCTTATCCTTAATATACAAAAATCCAGAGCCTTTAGGTCCGTGTATCTTGTGTCCACTTACGGAAAGTAAATCTATGTTCATTCTCTTTGGATATATCTCATATTTTCCATAAGCCTGAATTGCATCCACATGAAAAACAATATCCTTATTCTTTTCTTTGATTATTCTGCCAAGCTCTGCAATGGGCATCAGGGCACCAACCTCATTATTAACATACATTATTGAAACCAGAATCGTATCCTCCCTGAGTCCAGCCTCCAAATCCTCCGGCTTTACACGTCCCCACTCATCAACAGGAAGATAGGTTATGTCAAAACCCTGTTCCTTTAAATATTCCACAGTAGCGTGTACTGATGCATGCTCTACTGCCGTGGTAATAATATGATTACCTGCACGCCTGTTAGCCATGGCGGTTCCAATTAAAGCCAGGTTATTTGACTCTGTTCCACCCGAAGTAAACAAAATTTCCTTTTCATCTGCTCTAAGTGTTTTTGCGATTTTTTTTCTGGCTTCCTTTATATATTTTTCTGCTTCTACACCTCTAAGATGCATCGAAGATGGATTTCCATAGTCGGTTGTCATTGTTTGTACCACTATGTCCCTGACCTCTGAAAACACCTTTGTAGTTGCAGAATTATCTAGATATGCTTCCATAATTCCTCCATTATATGTATCTGTTCAGAGCCAAGCATCTTTTTACAGTTAAACGTGATGAATGCTTGCATTTGTGAGCGTTTAGCTGTAAAAATATATTTGGTGGATACGCCACACCGAGAAAACGACAGTTTTCGAGGTTGGCTCTGAACAGATACCATTATATTATTATGTACTACCGGAAATCTTTTTCGCATATGCCTTTCCGAGAGTACATTATTAATTTTCAAGCTTAAACATCAATACTGACACTATCATAAGTCCTGCAGTCTCAGTTCTCAAAATCCTTTTTCCCAATGATATAGGCTTTACTCCATTATCAATGGCATATTGAACCTCTTCTTCCTCAAATCCGCCTTCCGGGCCGATAAAAACACCTATTTTCTGGTCTTCACTAACCTGCCCGACAGCTTCCTTTGTATCCTTCATATCTTTATAGTTCTCATAAGGAATAAAATTAACGTCATAATCTTTTGCAAAATCTATGGCTTCCTTAAAACTCATTATATTATAAACCTTAGGAACAATCCCTCTTCTTGACTGTTTTGCCGCACTCTCAGAAATAGCATTCCATCTGGCAATTTTAGAATCTGCCTTTTTTCCTTCCAGCTTAACAATGGCCCGTCTGGTTGACACAGGAACAATTCCATGCACTCCCAGCTCCACGGCTTTTTGTATTATCAACTCCATTTTATCACTTTTGGGAAGGCCCTGGAAAAGATATATTTCTGATGAAAGCTCCGTGCCCGAAAATATTTCTTCTTTAATACCAGTAATTATCTTATCATCATCGCAATATTTTTCAACACTTACCACATAGTCATTTCCTGTTCCATCACTTATTAAGATTTCATCCCCTGTTTTTATTCTCAAAACATTCTTAATATGATTTACATCCCTGCCCTGAATAAATATCTTTTTATTTTCAAGGTCAATCTGTTCCTGACTAACAAAAAAATGATGCATACTAATCTCCATTCCGCAGACGCTTTGCAAATAATCCTACTTAACCCTCACTGCAGTTACACTTACCCAGTCCTTTTGTCTTGTTATTTCCTTTACCTCAAGATACTCATTTTCTTCAATTGCCTTTACCACCTCGGCTTCTTTATTGTAAATAATTCCCGAAGTAATAAACAATCCACCAATCTTCATGTGCGGTGCAATCACCTTTGAAAGTGGAATAATAATATCAGCCAGAATATTAGCCACAACAATGTCATAACATTCATAGCCTGTCTTATCCTTAATTTCCTTATCATCAATAAGATTTCCCTGAATGAAATCTATATTTTCATTTACATTATTGACCTTTACATTTTCAAAGGAGGCTGTAACCGCCGCCTCATCTATATCTGTACCAAATACCTCTTTTGCTCCAAGCTTTTTTCCTATTATGGATAATATTCCGCTGCCGCAGCCCACATCCAGTAATTTTGTATCCTCAGTAATATATTTTCTAAGCTGTCTTATACAGAGCTGTGTTGTTTCGTGAAGTCCTGTTCCAAAAGCTGTCCCCGGGTCAATTTCTACTACCATTGAATATTTATCTGTATCCTCTGCTTTTTCCCAGGTCGGTTTAATAAGTATATCATCCACTGCAAATGGTTTAAAAAATTCCTTCCACTTATTTATCCAGTCCGTGTCCTCCGTAGTAGACTCCATTATTTTTCCTGTCCCAATATCCACAAATTCCTTAAGTTCTTCCATTCCACTCTTAATATTACAAAGAATTTCCTCCTGTTCCCCTTTAGATATGTCCATATCCATATAGAAAATTATTTTTGCAACTCCGTCATCAATAAGCTCTGGAAGAATATCTATATACATGGCTTCCTTTTCTGCCTCTGTTATCTGTCTTTTATCCTCTACCTCAAAGCTGTCAATTCCAGCCTCCATAATTACACCACTGACCAAATCCACAGCCTGGGTCGTCGTTTCAAGTATAAATTTTTTCCACTGCATTTTTTTTACCTCTCTGCCTTAAAAATCACAACTGTTCTCTCTGAAATTCTGTATTTCTGGTCCTGTAAAAATATATTTTTTTCCTCTACGTAACCTGCTTCATCCATTGTATTGACAACAAGCTTCCACCTGTATCTTCCAGCCAAATATGGAAGCTCAATATCCACAGGATTCCAGAATGTATTTACACCCATATATACAATTTCATCCTCTTTGTTATTATCTTCATTTCTTCCCGCAAACATTACTCCGATGTATCTTGTATCACCATCATAATTATTTTCAAACGGTAGTGTTCCATGGGTGCTGACCGGTGGAAATCCCAGAGAACATATTTTTCCGTTTCTTCGAATTACATTATTTTTCTTCCTGAAACAAATCATATTCTTAAAGAAATTAAACATATCCCTGTTTTTTTCCAGATAACTCCAGTCAAGCCACGATATTTCATTATCCTGACAATAACAGTTATTATTTCCGAAGGCCGTGTTCATAAACTCATCCCCGGCAAAAAACATAGGTATACCACGGCTCATCATAAGAACAGCACAGGCATTTCTAATCATTCTTTTTCTGAGTCTGTTCACTTCAGGATTATCAGTTTCTCCTTCATATCCACAATTCCAGCTTAGATTATCATTTGTTCCATCCTCATTATTCCATCCATTTGCTTCATTATGTTTTGTATTGTATGAATACAAATCATATAATGTAAATCCATCGTGACAGGTAATAAAGTTAACTGAAGCATTACTTCCTCGATAAAACTCATCATAAAGGTCTGTAGAGCCGGTAATTCTGTTAGATGCAAGATATGCCTTCCCCGCGTCTCCCTTCAGGAATGACCTTATGTCATCCCTGTATCTTCCGTTCCATTCAGACCACCTGTTCCAGGATGGAAAGCTTCCCACCTGATAAAGCCCGCCTGCGTCCCAGGCCTCTGCAATAAGCTTTACATTTCCGAGTATCGGATCAAAAGCAAGACTCTGCAAAAGCGGTGGCTTGCTCATAGGCGAACCATCTTCATTTCTTCCCAGTATAGTTGCAAGGTCAAATCTGAAACCATCCACACGATAGTTTATTACCCAGTATCTCAGACATTCAAGAATCATCTGCTGCACAATTGGATGATTACAGTTTAATGTATTTCCGCATCCGCTGAAATTATAATAGTATCCATCCGGTGTGAGAAGGTAATAAATGTTATTATCAAATCCCTTGAAGGAAATATATGGTCCCAACTCATTTCCCTCTGCTGTATGATTAAACACAACATCTAAAAATACTTCTATGCCGTTTTCATTCAGCTCCTTAATTAGCCGTTTTAACTCATTTCCCTCTCTGTTGTACTCCACATTTGCAGTATAGCTGGTATTTGGGGCAAAAAAGTTGACTGGATTGTATCCCCAGTAATCCAGCAAAACCTTTCCATTTACTTCCCGTCTGTCCCTCGTCTCATCAAACTCAAATACCGGCATCATTTCTACCGCATTGACCCCCAGTTCCTTGAGGTATGGTATTTTCTTTCTCAAGCCCTCAAAGGTTCCGCGCTCTTTTTCACTAAGCCCTGATGATTTATGCTTTGTAAATCCCCTTACATGCATTTCATAAACAATCAAATCCTCCATTGGTATACAAGGCTCCTGAAATCCATCCCAATTGAAGTCATTTTTTACAACTCTTGCCTTGTAACATCCACCCACAGTCTCTTTTCCCCATACACTCTGTCCTGTAACTGCCCTTGCATAAGGGTCTAACAGGTATTTTGTCTTATCAAACACAAGACCCTTTTTGAAATCATAAGGGCCATCAAGTCTGTATGCGTATTCAAACTCCTCAATATTGAGTCCAAAAACTATCATTGAATACACATTTCCTATCTTATACTGTTCTGGATATTTAAGCACTGCATAAGGCTCATTTTCCGTTCTATGAAACAATAAGAGCTCACATGAAGTTGCATTTTTTGAATGTACAGTAAAATTCACCCCGCCCGGTATGGCCGTAGCCCCATTTATCTCGTATATTCCCGGTCTTACATCATACCCCTCAATCACATCAATAGGCACCATATGTACCTTGTTCATATCAATTTTTTTCATAATCTTTAACCACAAATATCCTTCGTTTTAATTTGGTGAGCCAAGGGACAAATGGGCACAAATCGAATGTTTACATTCGATTTTGTGTCTATGGGGACCTCTAAATCATGAAGAAGTAGCCATTTTTCGCAGAAAAATGAGCGAATTCTGAATGATTTCATCGATTTTTGGAGTACGTAAGCACGTAAAAATTGATGTCTGGCCCATTTGTCGGGCAACTCATTTAATTCTCTCGCACCTATCAAAAAACATAGTTGTTTTAATTATAAATGCAATATGAGCCATCGTCAAGAACAGATGCATTTTTCCATGTGCACAAAACAGATTCACTTTTCCATGTGCACAGAACAGAGCCATTTTTCAACGTGCATATGGCATTTCTCCTCTACCTCTACCTCTACCTCTACCTCTACCCAATCTCTCTTTTTATCCTCCCTGGGCAGAGATTTCATCTTCAATTTGCGACATAAATTCTATCGCACCGGCAATTTCTCTACCCAAACCCCTGATTTTCTCTCTTTGGATAGATAAATCAACCAGTTTTATGACCTATCACTCATAAAATCCTTCAAACAACTACTATTTTCTCTATCCAAAACCCATCATTTTATCTGATTGGGTAGAGATTCCTATATCCACAACATTCCAGTATCAATAACATTACTATATTTTCCATGCCTCCTCTCTCCATGTATCCCCACCTACTTTTACACAATATATCGCCTCCTGCTCTCTCCTAAAGATCCCCCTCAATCCCCTCAATTCCCTCAATGCCAACAGCCAGACAGTTTAGGTATGTCCTTATTTGCCCAGTATCCGTCAAATAAGTCCACAACCTTCACTTGTCTGGCTGTCACTTCTAAATATTATTGTTTATTTAATCTTTCAATTTATCGAAGAAACTTTTCTTCTTCTTTTCCTTGCCTTCCTCTGAATCCTTGGAATTCTTTTTATCCTTGTTGATAACAAGACTTCCGCCCATCGATTCATCAAATGCTCTTAATGCTTCTTTCTGCTCAGCATTCATTCTCTCTGGTACCTGAACCACTAAAGTTACGATATGGTCTCCTCTTACCTGCTTATTTCTCAATGTAGGAATACCCTTGCCGCGAAGTCTTATTTTTGTATTCGTCTGGGTTCCAGGTTTGAGGTTAAACATTACATCGCCATCGATAGTCTTAATTCTGATGTCACCACCTAAGGCTGCCTGTGCAAATGTAATTGGAGCTTCTGAGTAAACTGTGTAGTCCTGTCTCTCAAAAATAGGATGTCTTGAAACATTAACCTCTACAAGTAAGTCTCCTCTTTCTCCACCATTTTCACCCGGCTCTCCCTTTCCTCGAATTCTTACACACTGTCCGTCGCTTATACCTGCCGGTACACCAACTGATATGGTTCTCTTCTTGCTAATGTATCCTGTTCCATAGCAATCAGGACATTTCTCCTTCACAACCTTTCCTTTTCCTCTACATTCCGGACAGGTCTGAACATTTCTCACCATCCCAAACAGCGACTGCTGTGTATATGCTACCTGGCCTTTACCACCACATTTCATACATGTTTCAGGACTTGTTCCAGGTTTTGCTCCTGTACAATTACAGGTTTTACACTCATCCTTAAGTACAATATCGAGCTCTTTCTCACAACCAAAGGCAGCTTCCTCAAAGGTAACTCGGATACTTGCTCTGACATTTGCTCCCTTTCTTGGTCCATTACTGTTTCTCTGGCTTCTTCCGCCTCCAAACATTCCTCCAAAGAGATCACCAAACAAATCTCCCATATCTTCAAAATTAAACTCAAATCCTCCGGCTCCTGCTCCACCTGCACCGCCATCAAAGGCAGCATGACCAAACTGGTCATACTTCTGACGTTTCTCAGGGTCACTCAATACTGCATATGCCTCGCTGGCTTCTTTAAATTTTGCTTCCGCCTCTGCATCTCCCGGATTTGTATCAGGATGATATTTCTTGGCTAATACTCGGTAAGCCTTTTTTAATGCTGCATCATCTGCATTTCTATCTACACCTAATACCTCGTAATAATCTCTCTTATCTGCCATTTCGGTCTCCATTCCAAAGTTTAATATCTGCCACTTTCGTCTCTAACTTTCGCCTTAAACCACTGCTAAGGCTGCATCGCATCTTTAATCTTTATTCTTTATGCTTTTATATTAAACTTCTTTGTAATCTCCGTCTACTACATCATCATCTGCACTGGTTGCACCTGCTGCACCGCCAAAATCCTGTGGTCCTGCCTGTGCTCCCTGAGCCCCCTGTGCCTGCTCATACATTTTAGCAAAGAGACTCTGTGCTCCTGTCATTAATTTTTCCTGTGCTGCCTTGATATCAGCAACTTCAGCATCTGTCATGTTTTCTGGATTTGTCTTTTCTACCAATTCCTTTAATGCTGCCAGATCAGCTTCAACAGTTGCCTTATCGTTAGGATCAATCTTGTCACCTGCTTCATCTAATGCTTTCTGTGTCTGGAATACCATAGAATCAGCTTCGTTTCTTGTATCAATTGCCTCTTTACGTTTCTTATCCTGTGCCTCGAATTCAGCAGCTTCTTTTACGGCTTTTTCGATTTCAGCATCTGACATATTTGAACCAGCTGTAATTGTGATATGCTGTTCTTTTCCTGTACCAAGGTCTTTTGCTGAAACATTTACGATACCGTTTGCATCAATATCAAATGTAACTTCAATCTGTGGAACACCTCTTCTTGCTGGTGGGATACCATCAAGTCTAAACTGTCCCAGACTCTTGTTATCCTTGGCAAACTGTCTCTCACCCTGTAATACATTGATGTCAACAGCACTCTGGTTATCTGCTGCTGTTGAGAATACCTGACTCTTCTTTGTAGGAATTGTTGTGTTTCTCTCAATCAGTCTTGTGGCAATACCACCCATTGTCTCAATACTGAGCGAAAGTGGAGTTACGTCAAGGAGAAGGATGTCGCCTGCACCTGCATCTCCTGCTAATTTACCACCCTGGATTGAAGCACCAAGTGCTACACATTCATCCGGATTAAGGCTCTTATTAGGCTCTTTTCCTGTTAACTGTTTTACTTTATCCTGTACTGCAGGTATTCTTGTTGAACCACCAACTAATAACACCTTTGAAATTTCGTTCATGTTAAGACCTGCATCCTTTAATGCATTCTGAACAGGAATAACCGTTCTCTCTACAAGGTCATGTGTCAACTCATCGAATTTAGCTCTTGTAAGTGTCATATCAAAATGTCTTGGCTGACCATCTGAGCCCTGAGCAATGAAAGGAAGGTTAATGTTTGTGCTTGTTGCTGAAGAAAGCTCCTTCTTCGCTTTTTCAGCTGCTTCCTTTAATCTCTGTAGAGCCATCTTGTCATTGCTTAAATCAATGCCTTCATTTGCTTTGAATTCATTGAGCATATATGTTGTGAGATGTTCATCAAAATCATCTCCACCAAGTCTTGTATCACCATTTGTAGATAATACTTCAATAACACCATCACCGATTTCAATGATAGATACGTCAAATGTACCACCACCTAAATCGTATACCATGATTTTCTGCTCTTTTTCATTATCAAGACCGTAAGCAAGCGCTGCCGCTGTAGGCTCATTGATAATTCTCTTTACTTCAAGACCGGCAATTTTACCAGCGTCCTTTGTTGCCTGTCTCTGTGCATCATTAAAGTATGCTGGAACCGTGATAACAGCCTCTGTAATCTTTTCGCCAAGATATCCCTCTGCATCTGCTTTCAATTTCTGAAGTACCATGGCTGAAATTTCCTGTGGTGAATATTTTTTGTCGTCAATAGCAACCTTATAATCTGTTCCCATATGTCTCTTAATTGATGAAATTGTCTTTTCCGCATTTGTTACAGCCTGACGTTTTGCAGGGTCACCAACAAGTCTTTCTCCTGATTTTGTAAATGCAACAACAGATGGAGTTGTTCTAAGACCTTCTGTATTTGCGATAACTGTAGGTTTTCCACCTTCCATAACAGCTACACATGAATTTGTTGTTCCTAAGTCAATACCAATAATTTTACTCATTTTTAATTCCTCCTATTTAACCTATGCTACATATTGTAGTTCATATACATAATTTAATTTGCAACCTTTACCATACTGTGGCGCACAACACTTTCGCGATATGTGTATCCTTTCTGCAACACTTCAGCAATAATGTTTTCGCCTAACTCCTCATCCTCAATATGCATTACTGCGTTGTGAAGATTTGGATCAAATTCTTTTCCTTCTGCTTCAATTTCCTTAACGCCCATATCCTCTAATGTCTTCATGAGCTGCTGGTAAATTTTATCCATACCTGCCACAAAAGGATCATCTTTGTTTTCATCCGATACAGAATTAAATCCTCTCTCAAAATTATCTACAACAGGAAGGATTTTTTCTATGACATCCTTTGCCCCAATTTCATACATTGCAGATTTTTCTTTTTCTGAGCGCTTTCTGAAATTATCAAATTCTGCAAATGTTCTCTTATATTTATCAGTCAATTCTTCAATCATTAAATCCTTTTTATCTTTTTTCTTTTCCTTCTTGAAGAATCCCTTTTTCCCATCCGAATTACTGTCTGATTTATCCTGTGAATCCGGATTTTCTTTTTCATTTTCCATATCTGTATTTTCAGAATTACCCTGTGTCTCTTCATCTGATGTCTGTTCTTCTGCTGTCTGTTCTTCTGCTGTCTGTTCCTCCGATGTCCCTTCTTCCTGTGTCTTTGCTGTATCCATTTCTTCCACAGTCTCTTCTGTATTCTCATTTATATTCTTTTCATCCACAGATTCATTCCACCTTTCTATTCACTTTTCTTAAACTTCTCATCCAGTTCAGTCTTGGCAGCCTTCAGAGCCTCAACCACTTTTTCATAATCCATTCTCTTTGGACCAATGATTCCAATGGTTCCTGTCACTCCCTCTTCTATTTCATAAGTAGCCGTAACAACACTGCAATCCTTCATGGACTGTACAGGGGTTTCATTTCCTATATATATCTGAATCTCCTTTTTCTCATCCTGCTCATTGTCAAGTATAAGATTTGTGAGAAGTTTTTTCTCTTCAAATGTGTTAATGATTTCACTTGCCGTATCACTGGCGCTGAGTTCCGGATACTTAAATATGTTGGTTGCACCGCTGGTGTAGATTTTAAAATCCTCCTTGCCTCCAAGTGCAAGCCCAATGGCATCCAGTATATCCCTAACCAAATCCATATATTCAGGCATCTGACCAGTCATTTTTGAAACCAGACCAATATTCATCTCTTCCAGTGTCAAACCATTCAGACTGCTGTTAAACAAAATATTTAATTTAAGAACAACTTCATTATTCAAAATCTCCTTTAATGGAATTATTCTGTTCTTAACAGCATTACCTTCAACAACGATAACACACAGCAGCTTATTATCCTCAATAAGTGAAAGCTGTACAAACTTAAGTCTTCTGGAATTTCTGTTCATAGGTGTGGTAATCATGGTGGCATAATTTGTATTGCTTGCCAAAAGCTTTGCAGTATTCTGCAACAGCTCCTCCACCTGCTCCACCTTTTCACTAAGGTATTCCTGCATATCATTAAGTTTCTTTTCTTTTTTATTCAGCTCTTCTTCCTTTTCCTCCATAAGCTTATCTACATAAATACGATAGCCTGCATCGGTAGGAATACGCCCTGAAGATGTATGAGGCTGAACAATGTAACCCATCTCCTCTAAATCAGCCATTTCGTTGCGAATCGTGGCAGAACTGAGATTTAAGTCTGTTTCCTTGGATATCGTTCTTGAGCCAACCGGCTCTCCCGTTTCCAAATAACTTTTAATCACAGCATTTAAAATCTTGCGTTTTCTCTCGTCAAGTTCCATGCCCACCTCACCTTTCGTGAAATCCTTGTGTTTTTTTGTTTCTGTTAGCACTCATTCAAGTAGAGTGCTAACATCCACTAAACATAAGATAGCACTTGAAAAACCATTTGTCAATAGCTTTACAATAAAGTTTTATATAGAAAAATCATCCTTAAAAGTTTTCTCTCAAGGATGACTTTCTATTCTAACTAAATTACACATAATCTCTACAAATGTTTTTTAATCCCTCTATTACTTCCTCTACCTTATCTTCATAGGCATTTTCTCCCATATGACCTATCCTGATAACTTTGCCCTCAAATTCCCCAAATGACCCTGCAAGCATAATATTGTATTTAATAAGCATCTCACTAAGAATATTCTCCGCTGTCATTCCCTCCGGCACATTAACCACTGTCACCGTATTAGAAAAGCCTGACTCATTATAAAATGTAAACCCTGAAGCTTTAAGCTCATTTCTTACCTTTTCTGCCACTTTTTTATGTCTGTTTATCATATCTGTGTCATTTTTTATATTATCAAAGGCTGCCCTTAATCCATAAATATCACTTATTGGCATCGTATACGGAAACCACTTGTTTTCGTAATAATTATCAAAAATTGTCAGATTGGCGTAAAATGCTGCTATATTAGTCTTTCTATTGTGCATTGCCTGCTTTGCGTCCTCACTTATGACAACAAATGTCAGCCCCGGAGGTGCGGATACCGCCTTTTGTGAGCCTCCGCACAAAATATCAATCTGAAATTCATCAACATTTACATACTCTCCAAACATTGCAGACACGGAATCCACCAATGTCAATATACCGTATTTTTTAAGGAGAGGACAAATCTTTGATATATCATTTAACATTCCGCTTGGAGTATCACAATGAACCACGGTTGCGTACTTAAAATCATGATTTTTCTCAAGATATTTTTCTAATTCTTCTATATTAATGGTATTTTTATAATCACACTGGTAAAGTACAGGTTCACCACCATACATACTCACAAAATCCTTAAAGCCATTTCCATAAAGTCCATTATCAATAACCAATACCCTGTCTCCCGGCTCAGTAAGACTTGCGCATGCTGCCTCAAGTCCTAATATCCCCTCACCTCCCAGTATCAGGGTTTCATTTTTCGTGCCTAAAAGTTCACTAATCAACTCACAGGTTTCCTTATAAAACTCACAAAAATCCACATCAATATCCGGATTTGTGCACTCTCTCATTCTTGCCATTCTTACATTTTCGGCGACCTGCGTAGGTCCCGGTGTCATTATCTTATACATTAAACACATCTCCTGCTAATTTCTTTAATCTGACTGACAATGGTAAAACCACGATTCCTGCCACACCAACCTGAATAACATTTCCCGGGATTGATGTAAGTGGTGTAATGAAATTACCATATAAAACAATTTCAGCAATATAATATCCCACAATTTTGATTAAAATCGCAACAACCACTGCAATAGTATTTCTTAAATACGAATTTTTTCCCTCTGTTATCTTTCCTACAGCGAATCCCATAAGACCAACAATGATAAATGTGAATGGAGCCCATGAAAACCATCCGCCCATCAAATCAAACATTGCCATTCCAATTCCGCCTGCTATCATTCCTGCTTTCCAGCCAAATACAATTGCTGCCACAAATAATGGAATGTTTCCCAAATGAATAAGTCCTCCATTCGGTGCAAAAGGAAGTCTTATGTTTATAAATGCCGTAAACACATAAGTCAATGCAATAAATACTGCATATATTGCCAGGTCCTTTGTATTTATTCCCACTGTACTTTCATTTAATCCCACTGTCTGTTTGTTTCTTTCTTTAACCATACTATTTCCTTCTTTCTCTTCATAATAATAGAAAATGTTTCGTGCTAACAAAAAGAATAGCACAGATTGTACTTTTTGAAATAACCAGTTTTCTATTTTTTAACCATACCAGTTTCGCCATTTTTCTCGTTTTTTCCCCGTTTTTTCCCATTTTACAGTGTTTTTTAGGGTCGCATCGCAAAATACAATATATTGTACTTCTCAAAAAACATATCACAATATTTTGTATTTTTTATGTATTTTATATGGACAAACGGATACCTCAATGCTATAATAAACTCGTTTCTGAAATTTTGTAAATTTATTTTATAAGATTTTTACGAAATGTAAAAACTATATATTGTATCTAAATATTTTAGGAGGAATTACGAAAACATGAAGGTTATAAAACGTGACGGAAGAAAGGTTGAGTATGATCGCAACAAAATTGTTGTTGCCATCCAGAAAGCAAATGATGAAGTAGAAAAATATGAGAAAATTTCTGAAGAAAAGATTTACAGCATTGTGGCATCTATCGAAAATCGCGGTGTAGATGAAATGCAGGTTGAGGATATTCAGGACATTATCGAACAAAAACTTATGCAGGAGAAAAAATTTGTCCTTGCAAAAACTTATATTATATACAGATACACCCGTGAAATGGTTCGTAAGGCAAATACCACTGACGAATCAATTCTGAGTCTTATTAAGAACAGCAATAAGGATGTAATGGAGGAAAATTCAAACAAAAATGCCATTATTGCCTCTACACAGCGTGACCTTATTGCAGGAGAGGTTTCAAAGGACTTAACAAAACGTCTTCTCCTCCCTGAAAAAATTGTGAAGGCACATGAAGAGGGTGTTTTACACTTCCATGATGCAGATTATTTCCTGCAGTCGATTTTCAACTGCTGTCTTATTAATATAGGAGACATGCTTGACAACGGAACTGTTATGAACGCAAAACTCATTGAGAGTCCAAAGAGCTTCCAGGTTGCATGTACAGTTATGACACAGATTATTTCTGCTGTTGCTTCCAGTCAGTACGGTGGTCAGTCTGTTGACATAAAACATCTCGGGAAATATCTCAGGAAGAGCCGTGAAAAATATAAAGCCCATTACGAGAGCAAATATGGCGGAAAAATCGACCCTGAACTTATGGAACAATTTATTAATGACCGTCTATATGACGAGCTGAAATCAGGTGTTCAGACCATCCAGTACCAGATTAATACTTTGATGACCACAAATGGCCAATCTCCATTTGTTACATTATTCTTAAATCTCGACAAGGATGACGAATATATTGAAGAAAACGCCATGATTATTGAAGAAATTCTTAAGCAGCGTCTTGAGGGAATTAAAAATGAAAAGGGTGTTTATGTAACTCCTGCTTTCCCTAAGCTTATTTATGTATTAGACGAGCACAACTGCTTAAAGGGCGGAAAATATGACTACATCACAAAACTTGCCGTAAAATGTTCTTCAAAACGCTTATATCCAGACTACATTTCAGCAAAGAAGATGCGTGAGAACTATGAGGGCAACGTATTCAGCTGTATGGGTTGCCGAAGCTTTCTTAGTCCATGGAAGGATGAAAACGGAAATTACAAATGGGAAGGAAGATTCAATCAGGGCGTTGTCAGCTTAAATCTTCCACAGATTGGTATTATTGCCAAAGGTGACGAGGAATTGTTCTGGCAGCTTATGGAAGAAAGACTAGCTCTCTGTTTCGAGGCGCTTATGTGCAGACATCACGCTCTTGAAGGAACGCTTTCAAACGTAAGCCCTATCCACTGGCAGTATGGTGCCATCGCACGTCTTGATAAGGATGAGCCAATAGACAAGCTCCTTCATGGCGGTTATTCAACCATTTCCCTGGGATATATCGGATTATACGAAGTCACAAAACTCATGACAGGCGTTTCACACACCGAGCCTAAGGGCACTGAATTTGCATTAAAGGTTATGAACAGACTTAGAAATGCTACAGACACCTGGAAAGAAAATACGGGTATCGGTTTCGGTCTTTACGGTACACCAGCTGAAAGCTTATGCTACAGATTTGCAAGGATTGATGAGAAGAAATTTGGCAGTATTCCTGACATAACAGATAAGGGTTATTATACAAACTCATATCACGTTGACGTTCGCGAAAAAATTGATGCATTCTCTAAATTCACATTTGAGAGTCAGTTCCAGAAAATATCTTCAGGCGGTGCCATTTCATACGTTGAGATTCCAAATATGAGAAACAACTTAGAAGCTCTTGAAGAAATTGTAAAATTCATTTATGACAATATTCAGTACGCTGAGTTCAATACAAAATCTGACTACTGCCATGTATGTGGATTTGATGGAGAGATTCTTATAAACGACAAATTAGAATGGGAATGCCCACAGTGTCACAACAAAGATCACTCAAAGATGAACGTTACAAGACGTACATGTGGTTATCTTGGTGAGAATTTCTGGAATGTAGGAAAGACAAAGGAAATCAATTCCCGCGTACTCCACATCTAAAGTGTTAAATTAGGAGTTTTCTTATGAATTATGCAGATATAAAACAATACGACGTTGCCAATGGCCCCGGAATCCGTATCTCACTTTTTGTAAGCGGATGCAATCATAAATGCAAGGGTTGCTTTAACGAAATAGCCTGGGACTTTAATTACGGAAAACCGTTTACGGAAGAAACCATTGAAAGTATTATTCAATATATGGACAGTCCCCATATTGCCGGACTTACACTCTTAGGCGGCGAACCAATGGAGCCTGTAAATCAGGCTGGGATACTTCCCCTTGTTAAGCGTGTAAAAGAAACATATCCGGATAAAACAATCTGGTGTTTCACCGGTTTTCTGTTTGACAGAGATATTCTCGGAACCATGTACGACAAAATTCCTGAAACAAAAGAATTATTGAAATACTTCGATGTTATGGTTGATGGAAAATTTGTTGAGGAGCTTAAAAATGTAAATCTTGTTTTTAAAGGCTCATCAAACCAGAGAACAATAATGGTTCAGGAGTCCTTAAGCTCTGGCGAAATTGTTTTATGGACACCACCTGACAGAAACTACTAAAATTTGATTTTACCGAAGTTTATCAAGATTAATTAACATAACAAAAATGCGATAACTGAAAGGCGGACTAACATATTATGAAAAAAATCAAAATACAATACCTTAATGATAAAATAAAAAAACTTGAATATATAGATGGAAAATCTGATTGGATTGACCTTCGTGCAGCCGAGAGAGTTGAATTAAAACAGGGTGAATTTAAACTTATTCATCTCGGTGTTGCCATGGAGCTTCCGAAAGGATACGAAGCGCACATATGTCCACGCAGCAGCACATACAAGAATTTCGGTATTATACAGGCGAATTCCATGGGGATTGTTGACGAGTCTTACTGTGGTCCAAATGACTGGTTCTATTTTCCTGCCATTGCCCTTAGAGATACAATAATAGAGCCCAATGACAGAATATGCCAGTTCAGAATAGAAAAACATCAGCCGCAGATTGTATTTGAGGAAGTTGAAATCCTCGATAACAAAGACCGTGGCGGTATCGGAAGTACCGGCACAAACTAGTATAACTCACCTTAATTAACAGCATGTTTCACTTGTCTAAATTTCCATCTGCGGCGTTATCGTCAGTCGACGTAGCCACCGCTACGCCTTCTTCCTCCGTCTTGCAGTCTGAAAATTTATCCTGCGTGAAACATACTGCTATTAAGGGTGAGTTATACTAGTGCATCATTTTGCTTGGCTCTGAACAGTTACATTTTATTTATTTATTCATTGCCTGTGTATAGGTATTCATTATTTTACTCATATAATCCTTTACGGATGTATTACGGGAACTTGATTCAGCAAATGCCAACGAAGAATTACTTGGTCTCTCAACGTTACCTGAATTAAAATCCTTCACATAAATATGAACATTTGAATCAGGGATTGCCACTGATGAGTAGTTTCTGTATGCCATGTCATAATATTTTTTATAGTTTGCATAGTTCATCCAGCCACTCTCTGCCACTGTCTTTAATGCATTTTTATATTCCTGAGTGTAATTATTATTTCTTGTAATCACTGAACCCTTGTACAACGCATTACTCTGTTTTCCGGCCAATGCAGTATCCTCTGCAAATGGACTAAAGGATGCCATGTCTTTTCCTGATGTTGTGATGCCAAAGCAGCGGTCTGTGTCATATGGAATGAAAATTGCCTTTCCATTTGGCATCATGTAAACATAATGATTATTGTTATTATTTCTCATATCGTCAGGATTTCCAACAAAATATGATGCCGCTGCAAATTTAACCCAGTTATCTGCTTCCACAACACTTCCAAAATTAGCTTTTGAAACACTTCCACCATTTAATGTGGTTATAAGCTTCTTAAGCATTGAATGGTTTGATTTCTTCTTATTTGTCTTAAGCTCATATATGTAGGACTTACCATCTGTCTCCACACCTATTGAGGAGCTTGTCTCAGATAAGTAGCTTGCTCCACTCCAGCCGCCGCCTTTTCCATTGCTCTTTTCTCCCCAGGCACATTTATAAAGGTCTCCACCCTGATTTGCTGTCTGGAAATTCTTCTTTATGAAGGTGGTATCAACAGGTTCATAAATTGTGTAAACACCATAATTATATCCACCAAAAACAATGTTGGCCAGTGACGTACTCTGAGCATACACACCTAATGCCTTAAACATATAATTTGCATAACAGTTTGCAACATATGTACTGTCAAAATTTCTGTTCCATTTGAGCTCAAGACCTGTAAGAGTAGCAAAGGTTCTGTTCTTTCTCTCTTTCTTAAGTGACTCGCTTGACCACTTTTTAGCACTTGAGCCATACTCCGTTCCATCAAAGGTTTCATTAAATTTAAGTCTCATATGAATGAGGTTTCTGTCATTGACATTACCACCATTAATAACATCAACCCTTGATGTATTACCTTTAATTCTGACACCTACTTCATAAAGCTCATATGCGGTGCTTCCAATAGTAACCGTCATCTTACTTACCATTCTGTATGTGTCATTTCCAGACTTATAATCGCTCTGCATAAGCTTGAGCTGATCGTCTGAAATATCAAGTCTGATTGTTATTTTGTTATTCAAATCAAACAATTGCTGATACATTGTGTTCTGATTTTTCTGAACGGTATCTTTTCCATTTGAAGTTCCACCTGTACTTCCGCCTGTGCTTCCACCTGTGCTTCCACCTGTGCTTCCTCCTGTACTTCCTCCTGTGCTTCCGCCTGTGCTTCCACCTGTGCTTCCACCTGTACTTCCGCCTGTGCTTCCACCTGTGCTTCCACCTGTGCTTCCGCCTGTGCTTCCTCCTGTGCTTCCTCCTGTGTTTCCACCTGTGCTTCCGCCTGTGCTTCCACCTGTGCTTCCATTCTGGTTTTGCGTACCACTACTGGTTTCTTCGCCTGCTTCACCACTCGAAGTTTCCCCTGCGGCTTCATCCTTGCCATCCTCTTTTTCATCTGTATCCTTATCTGATGAAGGCTTTTTATCATTTTTATCCCCATTACTCTTATCATTATTCAATGCCTCTCCCGGAGTGCTTACACTTAATTCCTTTTGAGAATCACCATCTTTTTTTCCTTTTTCACTCCCACCGGTTCCAAGTACAAATACCAGTATCCCCACTAATACCAGTACAAGTACAACCAAAGCAATTGCAGCCGGTTTATTATTCATGATTTTTTCCTTTAGCTGCTGTACCTTCTCTTTCAACATTCTTACCTCCAATATATTTTTACGTAGATTATAACAATTTAAACAAATGTTAGCAATGTTTTTCTAAATTTTCCACCTTTTATTTATCACCACTTAACACACGATACAAAATTTCAGCCAATGGTTCCATGGCATTTAATTCCTCCTGTAATGTATTTGTCTGTGCTCCTGCCTCTATCAATGTTGATTTAGGCAGCATATGTAAATTATACTGATATGCCTGAATATAATTTTTCCTTGCAAATCCCTTGAAATATTCCTCTGCTATCACCTTCATCTGAAGACTGAAGCCAAGATTTTCCTGTCTGTATGGGTTATACAAATAACCAATCTCCCCGATACTGTTCAATCTGCTTATTCCGTTAAAAAACATAATATTTGCCGTAGGTTTTCCATTTATATCCGTAACAAGGTGCAGGTTTTCTGACACTCCATCCCTGTGAAGATCAATCACTACTTCTATGGAAGGATTTTCGGCCAACACACCGGCTACTCTCTCATAAGCGTAATCGTAAGCCTTGCTTCTGTCCAGCTTACCATTCACAAGGTCAAAGGAGTCTGTCAGGTGAATAACATTATAGCCATATTTTTCTCTAAGAATTTTTGCAAGATATTCCCCTACCCCTACAATTGTTGTGCTTTCGTCCCCGGGAACACTGTCCCGAAATCCCTCCTGTCCGTGTGTGTGATATATAAGAATCTGAGGTTTGTCATTTCCACTCTTAAGGGTCATATCCATATTCATTAATACATTTGCATCAATGTCCTCAGGCTTTAATGTAGTCCCCGAAACAACAGTATAATAATTTTTCATCAGAAAATCATATGTAAGCTCTTCTGTCCTTATGGTATTACTTTTTGTAACCAAAGCACCGGCTTCCTTTGATTTATCCTCCTGATTCTCCATTTCACCGGCATTACCCCCGTTGTCACTTTTCTCCTCATTTTCCAATTTTTGATTACCGTTCACCGACTCCTCTTCTATTTTTGAGGCTGTAGACGTCTCCTCTCCTGTTTCACAATCATCCCCTGGCAACAGTTCAACCCTGAGAGTTTCTGCTGCCATACCCGTCCTGTGATTTTTTGAATAGTCCATGACCGGCAGGGGGGCAAAATCTTTTGGTATTCCAAGGCTTTTGTCCTCTGATATTACATACCCCACAGAATTTATGCTTTCTCTGACGGCCATTGTAATAATATCTTCACTAAAAT
>JBNRML010000080.1:0-9544 GCA_050309585.1 Lachnospiraceae bacterium | reverse complement strand
GATTACTATATTTCCTATATTTTCAAGTATTTCATAAAATAATATAGCCCCAAAAATAATAAAAATTATCTTCTTTACATTTTCTTTTGATAAATTCATCTTCTAAAAGCATCCTTTCATTCTTCGTCAGTGTCAATGTTTCTTTTTATCTATATCATATTTTCCACAAATCCACAACATTTACCTAAAAAATCTGTACAACTAACCTTTCTTCCAGTCGAGCCACTAATTTTATCACAATAAAAGAAGTGGCTACCATAAAATAACCACTTCTTTTTGTTACTCACAATAATACTTTATTTACCGTATTTTTTTATGACTTTTTTCTTAACCTGATTTGCAGTTAACTCTGAATCCTTAGACCACAAATCTGCTGCATATCCGGTGACGCAGGCCGCTGAATATGATGTACCACTTTCTGTAATTGGATTTCCTTTTATGGTTGCAACGGGTATGTTTTCTCCCGGTGCCAGCACATCCACTGTATCATTCTTCTGCGAAAACCCAGCTGCCCCCGTAAGTGCTTCGTTCAGACTTCCAACACATAGAACATCATCATATCCGCCAGGATAATAAATGTCTTCTGTACCTTCATTACCGGCACATGAAACTATTAACGCTCCTTTATCTGCGGCGTATTCAATGGCACTTTTGAGACTGTCATCCTCTTTTTTAATTCCGGAACTTATATTAATAATCTTACAATCGTACACATCTACTGCATCCCGAATCATCTGTGCCAACACAGATACTTCCTCCTTAACCAGATTGTCCTCCTCATCGTAAGAACAATACACTAAAGGCACAAAAAGTACGTTATCACATTTACCTTCTATATCTGCCTTTTCAGAACCTACAATAATACTAGCTATGGCAGTTCCATGCCCTACGGAATCTTCAGTATAGTCATTATCAAAAAGGTAATTATAACCTTCACCTATATACTTTTCATCAATAGCCTTCGTAGAAATTCCGGTATCAATTAATGCAATCCTGATTGTATCTTCATGTCTGTTTTTTTTCTTGCCATCGCTGCGGACTGTAATTATACAGACCGCAGCAAAAATCATAAATATGACAGCAAAAATTATTACCTTTTTTTCTTGAATATAATTAATAACCTTCTCATATCTTTACTCTCTTTATAGCTTGTACTATATTAAATGCCATTCTTTTCCAAGTTAATTTAATCATCTTGAAATTCTTATGTCAATAACCCTGTCCTAAAATGACGTTTAATCGTCCTAATTTGACATTTTTACTCAATTTATTCCTTCCATTGACAATGAAATACAAAGCATTAGAGACAGTCTTGTGTGCCCCATTTCCTACAAACGTTCCATCAATGCATCATATATTTCCTTTGCAACTGCCAACTTGTAAGCAAGTCTGGATGGCTGAGGATTCAATTCTATGTAATATGACTGAATATCTCCATTTATGCCAATTGCAAAATAAACCCTTCCCGGAACAGAAGCCTCTATATTTTCCGGATCAGCATTTCCCATGGTGCCTGTTACACCAATTCCAATATTTGCGTTATATGCACTCACGCAGGCCCTTACCATTGCTTCCGCTGTTTCTCTTGAATAAACTGTATATTTATCCAACACCTCCTGTGGAACACCCTGCATAATTTTTGCTTCATTGGAATATGTGATAAAAGCACCCTTTAACACAGCAGAAGAGCCCTCTGTATCAGTAATCAGAGATGCTATTTGCCCGGAAGTTGCCGATTCCATTGTTGTAATGGTCATACTCCTTTCAATCAAAAGCATTGTAAGCTTTCTATAATCATTGCGAATTTCTGATTCATCATATAATTTTGACATATTTTTCCTCCAATACATATTCATTTTAAAGGAAAGCAGATATCTATTTCCATATATCCATCTTCCCTTACCATGCGATAAATGTCAAGAATCGGTCTTTCATCCAGCTTATTTCCTGTTCTGGATAGCCATCTGCAGAATATTTCCTGATACACCATAAATAAAAATTGTGGAAATCCCCTGAAATGGTAAATTGCATACTTTCCACCCTCAAAGCTGTGTGTAAAAATATCCGTATTCTCCTTTAATTCGGGATGTTTGGGTGAAATTGTCTGGCACAATTCATACATACAGTTATCTTCGTCTGTAATGGTTGGGTCATCGATTGTACACTCAATGTATATCGTGTTTTCCTTTTTGATAATGTTTTTTTTGTCTTCTTAGCAGACATACTGAAACGAATGCTGTTAAAACCTCAGTACACGGTGCTGTCATCCACACTCCTGTCATTCCCAGTATTGCCGGAAGAAACAATGTAAATCCCAAAAGAAGTATAATACCTCTGAGTGATGAAATCAATGCCGAAGATTTTGCATCGCCACAGCTTGTAAAGTACATGGAATTAATCACATCATAGCCCATGACAAGAAATGTAACTGCGTAGATTCTGAACCCTAAAGCCACCATATTCGTAACATTTCCGGATACTGTTCCCATCACCATAATCGGATAGTTAAACAGCATAATCATATAATACTCTGTAAAATAACCATCCGTTATGGTTATAACTGTTTGCAAAAGCATTGCTATTATACTCGGAATCGAGAACTGAAGTATCGTTTTTAATTTGTTTGCCTTAATTCTTTTCATATCCATAATCACATCTCTCCTTTTCTGAAACCTATTATAGAGATGCAATTATTTTTTTACTTCTTAATTCGTGCTATGTATTACTGCGACATATTATGTCTGAAATATATATTACTATATATTCATACAATAATGTATAATACAAATAAACGGAGGTATGACTATGGGAAATAATGAAAACATAAACTACACTGGACATATTGAATATAACACATACAAAGACTACAAAGCTGACAGGGTTTTAAAATTACTATTTCGTGCATTAAAGGGCGAATCCCTTTCTGTTTCATCATTGGCTGCAGAAAGCAATGTTTCAACCAGAAGCATAACAAGAGATATTAATGACCTAAAGGCTTTTCTTGCTGATTACAGAGACATAATTGGAAATGCCGAGCTAAAATACTCTACCTCAGATCACTGCTACACCCTTGAAATGGACAACCTGTTTTCTAACAAAGAACTCTTTTCGATTGCAAAGGTTTTAATTGGAAGCAAGGCATTCAGTCATGAAGAGCTCCTTGGTATAATAAGCAAGCTAAAGACTCATACAAGTTATTCAGACAAAACTCGCCTGGAAAATCTTATAGCCAAAGAATTATTCCATTATGACGAGGTTGGTTCAGACTGTGACAGTGTGATAGACAATATTTGGAAGCTTTCAAACTATATTCAGGACAAAAAAGTAATCACCATAAATTACTATAAGATGAACCGAGATAAGGTTAAACATAAAATCATTCCATTGTCACTTATGTTTAGCGAATACTACTTTTATCTAATTGCATACAAGTACGAAAATGACAAGGAAATACCAGATACTCCTACATATTTCAGAGTGGACAGAATCACAGACATTACCGTTCACAGAGAGCAGTTAAAAAACACCAGGAAACTGGAATTTGACGAAGGCCTCTTAAGGAGACGCAGTCAGTTTATGTGGCCAGGCTCACTCAGAAATATCAGATTTGAGTTCAATGGTCCATCACTTCAGGCAATTCTTGACAGACTTCCCACGGCCAAGGTCATTGACCGATATGATGGAAAGTACTTAATAGAAGCTGAGGTTTACGGGGATGGAATAAAAATGTTCCTCTTAAGCCAGGGTTCTTGGGTTAAAGCAATCTCCCCTGATGATTTCGTACAGGAAATGAAGAAAGAAATAGAAAAAATGCATTCAATGTATTAACCACCAAGCCAGATAAAAGCCCCATACCGCATATTGGCATGGGGCTTCTATTTGCTTTATTTCTATTATCCTTATTTCTATTATCCTTATTTCTATCTGCTCCATTTGTATCTGCTTCCAAGCAAATTATAATCTGCTCAACAATTCCATCTTCTTTGGTGCAAACTCCTCTTCTGAGATAATTCCCGCATCCTTAAGCTTTGATAATTTTTCTAACTGCTCAAACACATCAGGCTGTGCAGCCGCAATCTGAACCGGTTGAGCAGCTGCAATCTGAACCGGCTGCGCAGCTGCCTTCTTTGCCTTTTTTCTCATCTCATGATATATGGAAATAATTCTTGTGCCCTCAAGAAGATAAATATTATCAATAACTTCCTTTGAACCAGCCACAGACACTTCAAGATTGCATATCTTTAAGACCGCTGTGAGAGCAGTATCAACAACCGCAACAAAAAGGTCGTCGGCCTTTGTATTCTGAATAGTTGCCATACTTGTCACGTCCTCAAAATAGAATTGCTTAACATTGGCGGTTGCCCCAAGCATTTCTCTATTGACAAAGATAAGCTGATTGTTTGTACATGCAATATAATCCACTGCAGTCAGGCTATCGATACCGCCTGCATAAAACAAAAGCAGCTCATCATCATCAATAAAGTACTTTTTAACCTGTGAATATATTTTTTCTCCAAGCTTTGCCCTGATCTGGTCATTTACTTCCTGACCATCAATGGTGAAATCCTGTTTTCTGATGCACTCAAAGAAATAATTAAGAGATATGAAATCCTGCCTGTAAGAACCCTTAATCTTTATCTCAACAAGTTTTACACCATTTATCATAATGCTGCCGCTTGTTTCCCCAATTTCAACATTTAATGTATTAATGCTTTCCACTGGAATCATTCCATTAACCCAGAATCCATTATCTTTTTCATACTTGTACTTAAATGCCACAAATTCTGATGTGACCACTATCCCAAAATTCTTGCCATCCCTTATGAATATCCTTGGAACACTCCCCTGTAATCCAACTCCCCCCTTCTCGCTGAATTTTTTCATTGCCTTTTCATCAATGTATGGATGCATGGTAAGACAGGCAATGTTTGGGCGGCTTCCCGGAAGAACAAGCTTCTCGTAATATTCTTTAGTAAACTTCTCAATATCACTTCTGTCACCATCTCCCCAAAAAGCTCCACCATCAACGGAGTAATTGTCAATGATACTATCAATCAACGCCTGTGAATACTCATTGGTTTCCTTTTCCATAGCCTCTATATATGCCTGTTTTTCCGCCCTCCTATGTCCGTTTGCCTCCTTCATCTTGCCTATGGAATCCTTTGCTGAGTCCTTCATATTATTTGCTTTCTCAGCTGCCTTTCCAGCTGTTTCCTTTAATTTGTCCATAAATGCCATAAGAACATCCTCCTTCATTATACTTGGTTTTATAATCAAAGTATAATGAAATACTCCGACATAATACGGCACAGTAAAAAAGGGAATGGGGTTACTTCTTTTTTTGAATTGTTTTAAATTTAGGAATATCTCTTTCCTCCGAAACACCTGATGGACCACAGTTTGGACACCACATTTTCCCGACATCCGGATTCCACGAATACTTCCTATTGCATCTTGGACACTTCTTATACACTGGCATCATAGTCATAAAAATCACTCTCCTTCATAAATCTTCATTCTTAATCTTTAATTTATTAAAAAATTTCATCAAGAATACTCCTTACGCATCCAACAAAGCCACCTAATACAGCTCCAACAATCGCACCTGGTATCCCTAAAATAGTACCACCTATCTCAACTCCGGTATCCACACTATCAGAAATATAATCAAATGAATCATAGAAACTTTCCTTAATTCCCTCATTGTAATCTTCCTCGTCATCATTATACTCATAATTCTCAGAATCCGTATTGATTCCCTCCATAATAGCCACTCTCTTTTGTGAAGGAAGTGACTGCATAATGTAATACAGCAGCTTAGATAGATTATATGGTCTGACCACGTCTCCGCCTTCTTCCTCATATCCGGCACAGTAATATACCGGAGAAATATCAATGCCTGAACCTTCTTTGATTCTTGTTTTAATAGATTCTACTTTTTCATCCAAAAACTTGATTAATATATCATCTGGTTCATTCTTTTCATAATCCCAATGTCTTCCTGTTTTCATTGCTATATCAGCCTGATTAAGAGCAACTAAGATGCGTTTTGTATCATCCTTAAGTTCTGGAATAATTACATCATTCAAAATCTTATAGGAAGTACCCAAATCTCTGGTAGAGCCATCAAGTATAACCAGAACAAGGTCAATTAATGCATTACCTTCATCATCCTCTTCTCTTAATAACTCTGTGATAACTTCCTTATGATGCTCGTCTATTTCTGTACCATCTCCAAGTCCTGGAGTATCCCAAAGAACCAGCTTACCAATTGTAAACTTTTCAATATCTTTTGTTTCCGGATCTGCTTTGCTACCAACCTTAGCGACTTCAACATACTTCTTCTTTGTTGCTAGTATGCTTTCATCAAGTTCTTCCTCGTCATCCTCATAAACTTCCTCGCCCTGTTCTCCAACTGCAAATAATGCATTAATCGTAGAACTCTTTCCACAACCGGTAGCACCAACAAGCATAATATTGGTTTCAGTATTGCAGAAGTTTCTAAGTCTCTTAAGAAGTTCCTTCTTCTCTCCTTCCGAAGTTTTGCTCTTGAGAATCTCATCCTCAAGAATGTCACAGAGATCATCCATATTATCTTTAATCGTTCCCTGGCCAGCCTCTTCACTTTTTAGTAAATCCTCAAAACTTGAATTAAAATCCTTAAAAAAATGTTCCATCGTATCATTGCCTCCATTTCGCTATATAATTGCTATTTTCGCTTGAATGCAACCATATTATATTGCATACAAATGACAATTATTGTCATTCCCACAAGAAATAGTTTCACTTGCAAAGCTCTCCGCCTAGCATAAGTCACGCTAAATGCCGTACTGTTTCGGTGAGTATGCTTTTTTGAGAGTGCCGTTCTAAAAACGCAGGCGTAGCGGGCTACGCTGAGGCTTTTACAATGGTGCTATCAGAAAAGCATACCAGCAAAACATAGTGCTATTTAGCGTGACTTATACCAGGCCTTGTCGCAGGAAGCTACATCTTCTTATCCAACCCAGTGCGATCCTCGCGGAGCGTTTTTTATTTGATAGGAATATTCCGAAGGAATTTCCTATCAAATAAAAATATAAAAGATCCCTCGTTCTAACAAGAGACCTTTTATAAATCATCATTCATCAATCTTATTATTATGTTATTATATCTTTTCACAATTTAGTTTTTTCATTGGTTTTTGACATTTCATCCGGCATACCATCTGAGCTTTTTCCTAAAATATTATTCAGAATGTTTTTTTTCTGCTTACCTAATCCATAACAATATGGACACAGCATATTTCCTACATCAGGATTCCAATCATATTTTCTATGACACTTCGAACATGTTTTTCTCATTGGCAACATCGTCATTAAAATCACCTCCCCATATACATAACTTTCGCAAAATTCTTATCCTGGATATTATCACAATCAACAAGACCCACTATCTTTGCAACTTCTATTTCATCATTCCATTCTTATTGATATCGTTGTAGCATTTCAAGAAGAACCTCCTTCATTTCTTCTCTCATCTTTTCCGGTCTTATTACTTCAACCTTACTTCCCTGACTTAACAGCCACATTATTATTCCTTGTCCATAAACTTCAGCTTCAATCGTACACTCATTTTCATACTGCTCAATAACTCTAGCTGTTGGCAATCGATCCAAAATCGGCTCGGGGTTCTCGCCATAAAACTTTAGCCTTACACTTTGTAGTTTTCCAGCATACATGAACTGAATCCTTTTTCTAAATTCTCCCTCTTCAAAACGATTCGAATACGAAACCCTGAATTTCTCATTAAGATGCTTATAATCTTTTATTCTGTCAATTCTGAAAATTGCAGGATAACTATATTTATGTATATATTTTCCAGCCTCATCTTTTTCCACGATATATGCATTTAAGTAGAAGTAATACTCTGAAAACAAAATAGAAATCGGCTCAACTATTCTCTTAATCGACTCCCTTGGAGCATTTGCCCTGGCATAACGTAAAGAAACAAGATTATGCTCATGGATATCAGAACCAATTTCCCAAAGTTTGTCCTGGATATACTCCTTATGGCTTAATTCTACATAATGATACTTTTCATTTGAAATCAAATCACTTACAAGTTTCATATTCTTTAATGGAACACAGCCTTCAACAAGTTTATCAAGAATGGCATTTAACTCTCGTTTGGTAAAAGCACGGCTCTCAAGCAAAATTTTAGATACTGCTAATATTTCACTATTTGTCATCATAGATGGCTCATCGCCGACCATGATATATCCTTTTTTTGTACGATCATAAATTACTTTTCTTGTATCCCTACAATTACTATCGCCCCGGTCACATAAAAATGCCCGAATATCATCAATATCACGCTGTATAGAGCGTTCATCTACGCCAAATCTTCGCGACTCCTCTGTTTTGTTTACGGTTTTTCCTTCACATAATCGTACATACATATCAAGAGTCCGAAAGTTTTTAGATTCTTTTTCCAAAAAACCACCACCTTATTTCATTTTAATCTGCATATATTTCCTTCTTTGCCTTCTTAACCGGATGAATCGTACTCCGCCGATACTTCTTATTTTCAGTAGTTGCAATCTTCGACCCTTTAATCTTCGGACTTCGGTCAACCGTATAGATGTTGGAAGCCTTAATGGACGCTTTCTTTGGCTCATGTGTATGAAGCTTTGCTTTCTTCTTGGTATGAATCACCATAGGCTTGTCATCGACCTTTTTGATTTTCAATTTTCTCACCTTCTTTCTACATCCATTACAAAAAAAAGGGTAAAAAAATAGCCATCTGGATGGTTAGTCCAAATGGCTTATATAAAAAAATAGCCCCTACTTTCATAGGGGCTTACCGATGAATCGCCAGATTCACCACAACTGAATCAATTTTTACCGGTTAGTCGCCAGACCAACCACAACTGTATGCATATCATACACCAATATTATATGAAAAGTCAAGGAATTTATAACTATTCCTCATCCTTTTTCTTAAGCTGTTCTTTCAAATAATCTACCTTTCCAGTCAATGACTGAATTAAATTATCCTTTTTCTTTATTATACTGCTTAACCCAAGAACATTCAACAGCTTAATATCAACTTCTTTCATCTCCACGGATAAATCACAAACTTTTTTCGATACAATTCTCTCTTTACCAATCGTCTTTATCTGTCCGAGGTCTATTGCACCACACAGATTCTTGGTCGTTCCATTTTCATCCACAAAAGGATATTTACCTGCTATTGGAATCTGAATATCAGGAATTGTGAGCGTACTAGAAGAAATAATTGCTACTGTAAATACAGGTGAATGAAAATTATATGCGTTCGATTGTAAAACAACAACAGGTCTGATTTTATTCTCTTCACTACCTATATTTTCTCCCAAGTCAGCAAAATAAACCTCTCCTCTTTTTACGGTCCATTTTCTTTGAGATTTTTTTCCAATATTATAATATAGTTTTTGTGCATTCCATCTGCTAATCTTTTGCGATTTAACTAAGACGCTTTTTTCTTCCGATGTCACTCTTTTCACCCCAATCATTACATTATGTAG
>JBNRML010000079.1:0-19497 GCA_050309585.1 Lachnospiraceae bacterium | reverse complement strand
TGTTCAGAGCCAACCTCCAAAATGCTTTGCATTTCGTCGGTGTGGCGTATCCGCCAAATAAAATTTCAAAAACAGTCTTAAAAATGCAAGCATTTTACACCTGTTTTATGAAATTTTGCTTGGCTCTGAACAGTTACAATATTAAGAGGCAGGGTGAGAGAAGTGAAAGTATTTGAAGATGCACTGAAGCAGTGTAATGAATATGAAAAAATTCTTGAAAAACTTAATACTGATAAAAATAATAACTCTACACTTATGGTTACCGGATGTATGGATTCACAGCAGGTAAATTTTATGAGTGCTGTGTCAAATAACTATAACTACACTGTTATAGTTACCTACAGTGAAAAAAGGGCAAGGGAAATCTATGAGGATTTTCAGATGTACAGAAAAGATGTGGTCTATTATCCTGCAAAGGATTTCATTTTTTTTCAGGCGGATATTCACGGCTCACTTACTATGTCGCAGCGTCTGAGTGCAATAAAGAGAATTGTTGAGAAGCAGGATGCAGTTATTATCACTACCATAAATGGTATTATGGATAAGCTTATTCCACTGGAAAAAATAGAGAAAAATATTGTCCATATTTCCATGGATGACAGTCTTGATTTGGAACAGGTGCAGAGAAAACTGTCGAATATGGGCTATGAGCGGGTAAGTCAGGTTGATATGTGCGGGCAGTATTCGGTAAGGGGTGAAATTATTGATATTTTTCCTGCCACTGAGGAGACGCCTGTCAGAATTGATTTGTGGGATGAGGAAATTGATTCAATTAAGTATTTTGATGTAGAGAGTCAGCGCTCAATTGATGGTATTGACGAAATCACCATTTATCCTGTGACAGAATATATTCTTGAAAAGGAAGAAATAGAGCGTGGAATTGAAAAAATAAAAAAAGAGTGTGAAGTTGTTTATGAGACCCTCAGAAAAGAGATGAAAACAGAGGAGGCGCACCGGATAAAGACAGTGACAAATGAGTTTACGGAGCAGTTAAGTCTTGGTAATTCTGCATTTTCCGTAGACAGCTATATTAATTATTTTTACGATAAAATGTCTTCTCTAATTGAATATCTGAGGGATAGGAATACAATATATTTTCTGGATGAGCCGGGAAGACTGAAGGAAAACAGTCAGGTGATTGAGAAGGAATTTCATGACAGTATGGTGAACCGTCTGGAGAAGGGATATATTTTAGCCGGACAGGTGGATGTAATAAATCCTTATGTGGAGCTGGTTTCCATGATGTCAGACAAGCAGAAACTGCTTTTTCACGCCATTTCAAAGGACAGTGGAGATTTTGATGTGGAGGAAACCTATCACATTGAGGCTAAAAACGTTCTGTCCTACAACAGCAGCTTTGAGCTTTTGATAAAAGACTTAAAGAACTATAAAAAGAAGGGATACAGAATACTTCTGGTTACAAATTCCAGGACCAGGGCAGAACGTCTTGCAGAAAACCTGAGGGATTATGAGCTTGAGGCATTTTATTCAGATGACAGCGAGCGTGTGTTAAAGCCGAAAGAAATAATGGTAACCTACGGAAATCTTCACCAGGGCTTTGAATATCCGCTTCTTAAATTTGTGGTCATTACGCAGTCAGATATTTTTGGAAAGGAAAAAGCCAAAAAGAAGAGACTGAAAAAGAAGTATTCTGGTGACAGAATTTCAGATTTTTCACAGTTAAATCCAGGTGATTACGTTGTCCATGAAAATCACGGACTGGGAAGATATCAGGGAATTGTGAAAATAGAGGTTGATAAGGTATTTAAGGATTATATCAAAATTGAATATGCCGGAAACAGTAATCTTTATGTTCTGGCAACGCAGACGGATGTGATTCAGAAGTACTCAAATGCGGACTCTAAGATTCCTAAATTAAATAAGCTTGGCTCAACGGAATGGGTTAAAACAAAAACAAGGGTAAAGGGTGCCGTAAAAGACATTGCAAAGGATTTGGTGGAAATTTATTCTGCAAGACAAAATCAGAATGGATTTGCCTTTTCTACTGATACGGTATGGCAGAGAGAATTTGAAGAGGTCTTTCCGTATGAGGAAACCGAGGATCAGTTAAAGGCCATTGAAGATACGAAAAGGGATATGGAAAGCAAAAAGATAATGGACAGACTTGTGTGTGGAGACGTTGGCTATGGTAAGACGGAGATTGCCATTCGAGCTGCATTTAAGGCAGTGCAGGACGGCAAGCAGGTGGCAGTGCTTGTGCCTACAACCATACTTGCCCAACAGCATTACAACACATTTTCACAGCGAATGAAGGATTTTCCGGTGAGAATAGATATGATGTCCAGATTTAGAACTGCGGCAGGTGTGAAGCAGACCATAGCTGCCCTGAAAAGCGGTGAGGTGGATATTGTAATAGGGACTCACAAGATTTTGTCAAAGGAAATAGAATTTAAGGACTTAGGACTTCTGATTGTGGATGAGGAACAGAGATTTGGTGTAACTCATAAAGAGAAGATTAAGGCAATGAAGAAAAATGTGGACGTTCTCACGCTTACGGCGACGCCAATTCCAAGGACATTACACATGAGCCTTGTGGGAATAAGAGATATGAGCGTTCTTGAGGAGCCACCTGTGGACAGACTTCCTATTCAGACCTATGTTATGGAGTATAATGAGGAAATGGTGAGAGAGGCCATAAACAGGGAATTAAACCGCGGCGGACAGGTTTATTATGTATACAATCGTGTAAATGACATAGAAGATGTTACCGGGCGAATCGCAAGGCTTGTTCCAGATGCGAATGTTGTTTATGCACACGGACAGATGAGCGAGCGAAAGCTTGAACAGATAATGTATGATTTCATTGAAGGTGAGATAGATGTCCTCGTTTCTACAACCATTATCGAGACAGGTCTCGATATTTCAAATGTAAATACAATTATTATTCATGATGCAGACAACTTTGGACTGTCTCAGCTTTATCAGTTAAGGGGGCGGGTAGGGCGCTCCAACAGAACAGCCTATGCATTTATGCTTTACAAGCGTGACAAGATGCTTAAGGAAACTGCTGAAAAAAGACTTCAGGCAATCCGTGAATTTACGGAGCTTGGTAGCGGCTTTAAGATTGCAATGCGGGATTTGGAGATAAGAGGTGCAGGAAATATTCTTGGAGCAGAGCAGCACGGACATATGGCAGCAGTGGGATATGATTTGTACTGTAAGCTCTTAAATGAGGCTGTTGCAGAACTTAAGGGAGAAAATGTCATGGAGGATTTTGAGACGAAAATCGACCTTAACATTGATGCATTCATTCCGCCGTCATATATCAGAAATGAAGTCCAGAAGTTAAATGTTTACAAGCAGATTGCCGGCATTTCAAATGAAGATGAATATCTGGATATGCAGGATGAACTGATGGACCGATTTGGTGAGATGCCTAAAAATGTGACAAATCTTTTGTCCATTGCCCTTATTAAATCCTATGCCCATTCAGCCTGGGTGACAGAAATAAGTGCTGCTGATAAAGTTTTAAAGATAGCAATGTTCAGAAACGCAAAAATAAATACCGACGGAATACCAGATTTTATCAATTCCTTCAAGGGAAAAATGAAGTTTGTTCCGGATGCAAATCCCTATTTTTTGTATTCCATGGATAAAAAAATAAATGACATGGAGGAATATAAAAAGCTTTTGATGGAAATAATCGGAAAGCTGAAAGAACTAACGTAATAAGAGTATTTAGGAGGAATGAGTTATGTTGAGGCAGATGCGTCAGCAGTAGCTAAAATAAAGGGCTATGCAGAAAAGTGTTCAGGGGAAAGGACATTTGTGGTATCAGATTTAGAATATGTGGATTACATTATGTGCAATTACCAGGAAAACTTTTCAAAAGTAATTTCGTGCTTATCAAATGATTACAAGAAACTTTTTGAGAACACAAACGTAAGAATGAATATTGATGTTCGTGCCGGAGATGGAGGAAGGTTTTTTGAATCTCAGGCTGGTATTGGTACTCTGAAATATGACGGTGCTATTTTAGGAATGTCAGAATTTACAGGTGGTATGGTAAAGAAAATCATTTATGTACCAACAGAAACTGCAGAGGATAAATACTATAAGTTAACCTATGACGGAAAAGATTATGATGCCCTTATTATTGCAGACAGCACAAAGGTGATGGAGACAAAAAAAGAGAGCAAATCTGTTGACGCAGCAACAAATGTTTCAGTAAAAACTGATAGTAAAGAGGTACCTGCAGATACATCCTTAGTAGTTAAAAAAGTAACAGAAGGTGAAGAATTTGAAAAAATCAAAGAAGTATTATCTGTTGAAAACAGTGTATCCTTCGACCTCAAGCTCTACACAGAAAGCGAAAACAAGTATATCACATCATTAAGTGACGGTTATTTTGAAGTCAGCCTTCCTATTCCTGATACATTAAAGGGCAAGGAATTAGTTGTATATTATGTTGATAATAATGGAAATGTTGAAGAGTATCCTGTACCGCAGGAGTTGTGAAATTCAAAAAAGAAGTATAAGAAACAAAATACCTGTCAAACGGTAAATTGCCATTTGACAGGTATTTTTTGTGCCTTTATAAAATTATTTATTCGTTATCGTCTTCAGGTGGATAAACACCGGTTTCATCTATAATGTAATCATTTATTCTGGTTACAAGGGTAGATGGAGTATATTGCTTGTCCGGGAACAAATACTGGTGTAATCTTATTACATTTTGTTCCAGCCCTCTTGGAATTACGTATCCATAATATGGGTATCCTTTTTCAGGTGTGTATACATCATAAGGGAAGCCGATTGAGCCATTTAAGTTACAATCAACGGCAACGGTGAGCAAATCCACAATCTTTTCCCATTTAATATTGGTTGACAATATTTTTTCACCGGCCACGTTATTCTTTTTGATAACTGTATCAGCAACATTGAGAAGCTCCTTAACACCTGCAGACTGGGCTTTTTGCAAAAGCTTGTTCATAACAAGACGCTGGCGGGCTGTACGTCCATAATCGTTGTGGTATTCATTTCCTTCTTCATCGTAGAAGACAGTGTAACGGATTCGACAGTAGGCCGTGGCCTGAAGACCGCTCAGGTGAACGTTTCCGTATGTATTAATATCAGGTGCATCCATACTGGTAATTTCCCTTGTTTCGGTAAGGTAACCGTTTATATAAAAAGCTTCTTCTTCGGTAATGGTAACATCAATGCCACCAAGGGCATCTATAACGGTTGCGAGCCCCTGAAAGTTTACAAGGGCATATTCTGTAATGTCCAAATCAAAATTGTTGTTGAGCATGGTAAGGGCACCGGAAGCGCCGTTTCTAAAGAAAGCAGAATTGGCCTTTTCGTAGTCAATTTCTCCGTCTGTTGTTGTCATTCTAAGGAGTGAATCACGGTAAACAGATACCATTTTTACATCATGGGTTTTATTATTGATACTTATTATCATAATGGTATCGGTGTGTGCACCGCTCTCAAATTCGCCATACCGAGGGTCAATACCAAATAAGGCAATATTTGTATAACCTTCACCCAAATCAACCTTATCGATTTTTGATTTATCTGTGTCTGAGTCATATACATTAGCTACATAGTCGTCTTTATATAGGCTCTTTAAGATACTTTGTCCTGCCGGGCATTTTGTAAATGTTTTAACAATAAATGATTTTGAGTTAGGCATCAGGTAAATGGAAACACATGCAATTGCAAATAAAAACACTATTGTTTCCAATGTTAATAGGATAATTCTTTTTCTTTTCTTTCTTTTCCTGCGTCTAAGTCGTTCTTGTTTTGAAGTCGAAGTAGCCATTTTATTCCTCCAAATAATTAGTATTACTAGTATAGTTTATTGCCAACTATTTGACAAGTTAAATCCAATAAAAGATTTTGACAATGGATCGAAGTGTAGCACAATATTATAATCATTTACCAACAAAAGAAATTCATTATGTAGTTTGATTATCTGATAAGTGCTCTTTGAATTGTTATCCAAAATTACTTCGTATTCTTTTTCGTTACCTGAATATAGGTAATAATTCATAACGGAGTAGCTATCAAAGTCTCCATTAAGGCTGCATATGTCAGACAAAATCATTTCAATAAAAAATGGGCTTTTTTCAATAATGTCTGTAAGTGTACGGTTCCCATTATTCATAACATCTTCTGAGTAATCAGTATAATAAGCAGTGTTTATACATAAAAATGAGGTTACGTAACTGTCACTGTTAAAGGTAAAGGACAGTGTATAAATATCATTTAGTATCCTAACATCTTCCGTATAAAAAAATATGTCATTTGTTGAAGAATAGGTAAGATATTTTTCAATATTTTCAAAATCAATTAATTCATAAAATCTAATTTCATATCTTTCAGTTAAGGATATGAAATTAGATGTGAGAAAACGGCGAAAATAATAGTTTAAATTATTATAAAGTACATCTTTATCAAAATACTGATAGTATATTATTTCAATTTCTGTTTCAGTTGGTGATGTTGACAATGGCTCGGCATCAGCCGAAAGATTCCATGGGTATAAATTAAATTTCTCCTGGGACTGGGAAAAAAATACATAGGAATCGTTCCGGATATTCGCCACAGTCTGGATTTCACTGTCAGAGGAAGCCAAAAAATCACCGGCTTTTGCTATAAGGTCATACCCTAAGGTGATGATAAGTACAGATATTAGTATTGTTTTTATTATTGGAAATATGTTTTTTTTACGTTTCATCTGCAATATCCCCTTTCATGGAAATACAAACACAGGTCCCTTTTCCAGGCTCACTTTCAAATTCTAATTTTGCATTATGTATTTCAGCAATCCGCATACAAAGGGCCAGTCCTAGTCCGGCACCGCCAGCCTCCCGACTTCGTGCCTTATCAACCATGTAAAATGGTTCGGTAATCTTTGTCAATTCATCTTTGGCAATTCCAATACCACTGTCCTCTACGTATATTTCCACCACACCATTTGAAAATGTTCCGGTAAGCTTAATTGTATCTCCTTTTTTAGAAGCTTTTATGCTGTTATCAATCAGATTATAAATAAGGGATTCAAAAAGCTCCAAATCGACCCTGATAGAACAATTTTCACATTCCACTATAAGTTCAAGCTGACTGTTCTCAAGAGTCGGTCTGAAAACAAGAGACAACTTATCAAATATATCTTGTATGTTTGCATTTTTTAGCTCAAGATTTGTTTCACCGATGGTAATGAGCTCCATCAGCTTGCCGGACAGATTTTTCAGTCTCTTAGCCTCTTCGAAAATAATGTTGCTGTATTCTGAAATTTCCTCCGGAGTAATGTTTCGTTTAATTCTCAAAATGTCTGAAAATCCAAGTATGGAAGTAAGCGGTGTTTTCATTTCGTGGGCGAGATTATTTATGAAATTCTTACGATTTTCAGCAACCTCCCTAAGACGTTCCACATTTTCTTCAATGGAGTCAGCCATAATATTCATATTACTGGATAGCTGACAAAGCTCATCATTACCCCTAAGCTCAATTCTCTGGGAATAATTTCCTTCCGCAATCTGTCTTGTGGTATGATTTATGCTGTCAAGTGGCAGCAGGAGAATCTTAACCAGAATCAGCAGGAAAAATCCACAGGAAAGGGATAGGACTATGGTAAGAACTTTAGTGTAATTAAGCTGTTCGTAGTATAAATTATATATTGAAGAAATGTTTGTTACTGTAATAAAAATAAAATCCTGATTTTCAAAGGACACTTTTGACGCAATGTAGAGTAAATATTTATTATCCCTTTTAATAATCTGCCTGTAAACCGTGTCATCCTCAATTGTTTCGTTTTGTTCAAAAATGGTTTTGAGAAAATTGTTGTCGATTTCGATGCGGCTATTGGTGTAAATAAATTCTGCATAAGGATTTAGGACAACAACCTGTGAGGTTTCTTTTGTATCAGTATTGTCAAAGACTTCTTCCATAACCTTTGTAATTTCTTTTGTGGACAAAAGAATACTGCTGTTTTGAAGTCTGGTCATAATAATCCGATTATTTAAATTTGAAATCATATAGTTGTGTTCAGAGACAGTGCTGTCAATTTCACGGGATATGGAAGATTTCAAATTGTTTTTTAAAATCAGAATATTTGAAATACTAATAACCAGCATGGCAGTCAAGAGAGTCCATAAAAATATTTTTTGCCATAGCTTCATATTTGCGTGTTCTCCTGATTAAGTCTGTATCCAAGCTTTGGAATAGTTACCAGCTTGTTTTTTATATCAAGTTTTTTTCTGAGTTGCTGTACATGTATATCAACGGTTCTTGATTCACCCTCAAACTCATATCCCCATAGTGCTTTTAAAAGCTGTTGCCTAGAAATGGCTATGTCCTGGTGTGTAAGGAAAAATTCAAATAATTCAAATTCCCTTGGGGTCAGATTAATCTTTTCTCCATTTTTATAACAGGTGTGAACAGTGGTATCAAGAGCAATATCTTCATATTGCAATATCCTGTTTGCCGGTTTAGGAGTAAAACGTCTGAAAACAACTTCGATTCTTGCCAAAAGTTCCATTGCTTCAAAGGGTTTTACTATGTAGTCCTCTGCCCCCAGTTTTAGTCCATTTACTTTGTCCTCCAGCTCCTGACGGGCTGTAATGAAGATTAGAGGTGTATTAGAGGTTTTCTTTGAGATGATATCAAAACCATCCATACCGGGTAGCATAATATCTAATAATATCAAGTCAAATTCACCTGAATTAATAAGAGTAAGAGCTTCTGTTCCCTCGTAGCATACAGTTGACTCATAATTTCCGATGGAAACAGTAGTCTTAATCATTTTTGCAATATTTATGTCATCTTCCACAATTAGTATATTTTTCACGCTAACCTCCGTGTCGGAGCAATTTATTGCGAAGACACGCGTCGAGAAATCAGGGTTATCCTGTTTCTCTACTGCGATAGCTCGAATTGAGGCTCCGTCTCAATTCGCTGTGTGAAAAATCAGCACTTCGGTGTGATTTTTCACACTACCTCCATTGTCGGTAGAAAATTTGTAATAACTATGTATAGTTTAAAAGTATTTTGAAAAAAAGTACATAGAATTATTGTAAAAAAAATGCAAAAAAATCTGCCTCCCATTAGAGAAGCAGATTAAATTATGTTTATATATTCAGTTTTATTCCTTAATGAAATCCATATTTTCGATTGTAATGATACCATCTTCTTCATCATACTCTCCGATATATGGGGAGTTAAGATTAAGCCTTACAATGTCTCCATCGAATTCAATGGTTCCAGAGTAGATGTAATAAGGTTCGGTATCACCATCATAGGTTTCGGTATAGACACATTCCTCGCCGTCTACATCGAGAGTGTAGGTTGCATTTGCATCAACATCGTAGTGGCTATACACACCATTATGTTCTTTGATGTTTTTTGAATCCAGAACACCGGATGTGAAAAGCAGGATAACACAGGTAACAAATAAAGCAACTGTTATTATGGATGTAATTGTTACAAAAACCTTTCTTCCAGTGCTTTTTCCCTGATGGGAATTTGATGTGTTATATGCCGGTGAGCCGGATGTCATGTTCAAGGCTGTATGACAAAAAGGACATACCGAACTCATATTTGGAATAATTGATTGACATTTTGGACAATTCATAACGCACCCTCTATATTAACAAGATTCTTTAGTGTAAATTTTTATTTCTTTTTGAATACACAATCATTTCCTATGTTATCTTCAAAGGTGATAGTTTTCTTTTTTGAATCATAAGTTCCTTCTGAATAGGCAAACACACCGTCATTGTCATCCAAAGTTACTTCATCACCATCTCTTTCAATAGTACCGCTGTCTTTGGTGGTTGAGTCATATTCATCATCATCATCGTAAACAGTTTTAGAGGTAAGTGTGTACTTATTTCCGTTGATTTTCAATGTCTGGGTAATTGTATAGCCAAATAATTCATTTTCAGATTTGTATACATATGTACCATCAAAGCCGGAACCAGATTTCTTGCTTGAACTGCTAGCACTCTCAATAATGAGAAAAACAGCGGCAACCGTGGCTGTGATAAATAAAAGTATTGCTGCGATAAGACCAATGACAAGTCCTGTTTTCTTTTTCTTTGGCTGATTCATATAACCATTGTTTCCAGGATTGAAGTTTCCAGCCGGCATCTGGTTAGGAATAGGGCCATTCATACCGTTCATGGTATTCATATCATTAGGTATTTGATTAGGCATAGCACCACTCATACCGTTCATATCATTCATACCGTTAGGCATCTGATTGGGAATCTGACTAACAGGTGGAATGTCCTGCTGTAACATATTGTCAGATGCTAATACAGTGTCATAACAGGTATCCTGGTTTGAATCTGTTGAAGTAAAATTGACTTCTGAAATAACAGGTTCCGAAGGAGTAGCAGAAGGTTCCTGAGCTAAAGGTGTGACCTGAGGCTCAGGCGCATTGTTGGTAAGCACAGTTGTATCATAGGACACTTCTTCGTTAGCCGTTGTCTCGACATCGTCTGTCAATGGATTATTACAGTTTGGACAAATCTTTAAATCGTTTTTTACCTTAGAACCACAATATGGACAAAACATAGTTATCCTCCTTCTTATACGTTATTTTTTCTTGAATTTCATACCCTCAATTGTAATGGTCTTCTTTTCACTGTTGTATTTTCCTTTGATGGTTTCACCTTCAGCTGTAAGTTTTACTGTATCCCCGTCAAATTTGATTTTTCCGTTTGTTTTTTCAGATTCTCCATCATATTTGCTGGTAAGTGTGAATTTTTCACCATTTACTTTAAGTGTCATTGTCATACCGTAGTCATTGCACACATATGTACCATTTCTTTTAGTGTTAAGAATGCTAGGAGTAGCAATGGCAACAATAACAGAGAGAATAGCTATAAAAAGAACAACTCCGCCAATTGCTAAGCCGATGATTAAGCCTTTGTTGGATTTCTTTGGAGTTACCATTCCCGGATTGTTATAAGGTGAACCGTAAGCCTGTGGCTGAGAATAATTTGGTGCGGCTACAGTTCCACAGTTAGGACATGCAGGTGCTCCATCTGGAATAAAGTTTCCACATGTAGGACAATTCATAATATTACTTCCTTTCTACTTTTGTTAATCACATATTATCTTAGCACATTAAAAACAATATTTCTACAATATTTTTTAATTGACATAATAATATGAAGAAACAAAGAGAAAACGCTGGTTTTTGAGGTTGGCCCTGAACAGTTTACTTTTTTTGTAAACTCCTTAGATAATTAGGGGATTTATCTTGAGTTTTTAAAGTTGTAGTGATATGATAAAAAACAGTGGTGCTTTTGAAAACAAAAGTTCGAAAAAGAATAAAAAACATATGGAAGAGGTGTCATAATGGCAAAGAAATTTGATGATTTAGTTGCAAAAGTTCAGGATTGTGGAATGAAAAAGGTTTCTGTGGCAGTTGCACAGGATGCACCTGTACTTGAGGCTGTTAAGGCTGCAAAGGAAAGAAAAATTGCAGATGCTATTTTAGTTGGTGATGAAGAGAAAATCAGAGAAATAGCTGCATCCATTGATATGGATCTTACAGGATATGAGATTATTGATGAAAAAGACCCTTACACAGCAGCATTAAAGGCTGTCAAACTTGTTCATGACGGTGATGCTGACATGTATATGAAGGGCCTTATCGATACAAAATCATTCTTAAAGAGTGTATTAGATAAGGAGGTTGGCCTTAGAAACAATCGTCCTTTATCTCATGTGTGCGTATTTGAGATTGAGGGAATTGACAGACTTTTATTCCTCACAGACGTGGCATTTATGACTTATCCTACATTAGAGGATAAGGTCAGCATCATTGAGAACACAATTGAAATATGTAATGCATGTGGTATTGACATGCCAAAGGTTGCCCCTCTTGCGGCAGTTGAGGTTGTTAATCCTAAGATGCCTGTTACGGTTGAGGCGGCTGAGCTCACAAAAATGTGTGAAGAAGGAAAGATTAAAGGATGTATCGTTGACGGACCATTGTCAATGGATCTTGCAATTTGTCCTGAAGCCGCAGCTCACAAGGGTGCTGAAGGAAGAAAAATCGTTGGTGACGCTGATGTATTATTATTCCCGGACATTCATGCAGGAAATATTACATACAAGACTCTTGTGCATACGGCAAAGGTTAAAAACGGAAATGTTATCACAGGTACAAAGGCTCCTGTTATTCTTACATCACGTTCAGATGATTTTGAGACAAAGGTTAACTCAATTGCACTTGGTTCTGCAGTTGCAGCTTCTTTAAAATAATGTAACTATTAAGAGACAGTTCAAAAAATAATAATTCGGAGGAATAACATTATGTCAGTTAAAAGTTTAATTATTAATCCAGGGTCAACATCTACAAAAATTGGTGTGTTTGAAGATGAAACACTCTTGTTTGAAGAGACACTTAGACATTCCACAGAGGAGATTTCAAAATACGCAACAATTGTTGACCAGAAGGATTTTAGAAAAGATATTATTATTGACCTTTTAAAGGAAAAGGATTTTGATATTAAATCATTAAATGTTGTTGTTGGTAGAGGTGGTCTTCTTAAACCTATCCCAGGTGGAACTTATGCAGTAACTGATGAGCTCCTTCATGATTTAAAGATCGGAAAACAGGGACAGCACGCTTCAAATCTTGGTGGTATTCTTGCAAGAGAGATTGCGGACGAAATCGGTGTTCCGTCATACATTGTTGACCCGGTTGTTGTTGATGAACTTATGCCGGAGGCAAGATTATCAGGTGTACCTGAAATTCCACGTATCAGTATTTTCCACGCATTAAATCAGAAGGCTGTTGCCAAGAGATATGCAAAGGAAAGCGGAAAAAATTATGAGGATTTAAATCTTATCGTTGTACATATGGGCGGAGGCGTTTCTGTAGGTGCACATAAGAATGGTAAAGTAGTAGATGTATTTAATGCCCTTGACGGTGACGGTGCATTTTCTCCGGAGAGAGCAGGCGGTGTTCCGGTTGGTGGATTAATCAGCCTTTGTTTCTCCGGAAAATATTCTGAAAAGGAAGTTTACAAGAAGCTTGTTGGAAATGGTGGTCTCAATGCTTATCTCAACACAAACGATATGCGTGATGTAATGAAGATGGCTGAAGACGATGACAATGCAAAGCTTGTAAGAGACGCATTTATTTTCCAGGTATCAAAGGATATCGGTGCAATGGCCTGTGTATTAAAGGGTAAGGTTGACCAGATTATCGTCACTGGTGGAATTGCTTACAACGCATATATCATTGATGAACTTAAGGCTGCTTCAGAATGGATTGCTCCATTTACAGTATATGCCGGTGAGGACGAGCTTCTCGCTCTTGCACAGGGTGGTTTGAGAGTGGTAAATGGTGAAGAAAAGGCTATGGAATACTAAATGAAATACGCATTATTTGATTTAGACGGCACAATTACAGACCCAAAGGAAGGCATAACAAAGTCGGTTGCCTATTCACTTAAAAAATTTGGAATTGAAGTACAGGATTTGGACACTCTCTGTCCTTTTATAGGACCACCATTATACGCGTCCTATGAAAATTTTTATGGATTTTCTCATGAACAGGCTTTGGAGGCAGTTGAGGAGTACAGGGTTTATTACAGAAAGCAGGGCATTTTTGAATGTAGTGTTTATGACGGGATTCCAAAGCTGCTAAAAAATCTTAAGGAAAAGGGCATCAAAATCATTCTTGCCACGTCAAAGCCGGAGGAATTTGCCGCTTCTATTTTGGAGCATTTTGATATATTAAAATATTTCGATATAGTTGCCGGAAGCGAGATGAATGGTCCAAGGGTCGAAAAAGCAGATGTTATCAGGCATGCAATTTCGCAAATTCCTGATTTTGAACCTCAGGAAGCCGTGATGATTGGTGATAGAAAATTTGATTATGAGGGTGCATCGGAATTTGGAATTCCATGCATACTCATAGGATTTGGATATGGTGAAATGGAGGAATTAGAGGCCTGCAATCCATTTGCCATAAAGGAAACGGTAGAGGAACTGGAAAAATTTCTTGACAGTCTTTGTAAGCAGGTTTAAACTTAGCATAAATTTAACGTGAATAGCAATAAATGCTACGGGCGGATGAAAGGAAGTCTAGTTATGGAAAAGAAAAATATTGATTGGTCAAATCTTGGATTTGGTTATATTCCTACGGACATGAGATATGTAGCCAATTTCAAGGATGGAAAATGGGATGAAGGAGAACTTACAGCTGATTCTACGGTAGCTATCAGCGAATGTGCAGGTGTTTTACAGTATGCACAGACTATTTTTGAAGGCTTAAAGGCATATACAACAGAAGATGGTCACATTGTGTGTTTCAGACCTGACTTAAACGCATCACGTCTCAATGATTCGGCTAAGAGACTTGAGATGCCTACTATTCCGGAGGAACAGTTTATTGATGCCGTTGTTAAGGTTGTAAAAGCAAATGCAGCATATGTTCCACCATATGGCTCAGGTGCTACATTATATATCAGACCATATATGTTTGGCAGTTCTGCGGTTATCGGTGTTAAGCCGGCAGAAGAGTATCAGTTCAGAGTATTCTGTACTCCGGTTGGTCCGTACTTCAAAGGTGGAGCAAAACCTATTACCATTAAGGTTAGTGATTTCGACCGTGCAGCTCCAAATGGAACAGGTAATATCAAGGCAGGTCTTAATTATGCAATGAGTTTACATGCAATTGTTACTGCACATGAAGAGGGATATGCTGAAAATATGTATCTTGATTCAAAGACAAGAACAAAGGTTGAAGAGACAGGCGGAGCAAACTTCCTCTTTGTTACAAAGGACAACAAGATTGTAACTCCAAAATCAAACAGCATTTTACCTTCAATTACACGTCGTTCGTTAGTAAAGGTTGCCAAGGATTATTTAGGACTTGAAGTTGAAGAAAGAGAAGTATTCTTTGACGAGGTTAAGGATTTTGCTGAGTGTGGTCTTTGCGGTACAGCAGCAGTTATTTCACCGGTTGGAAAAATTGTTGACCACGGAAATGAAATCTGCTTCCCAAGCGGAATGGATGAAATGGGCCCTGTTACAAAGAAATTATATGACACATTGACAGGTATCCAGATGGGAAGAATAGAAGCACCTGAAGGATGGATTAAGGTAATCGAATAGTAAAAATTGAAATGTTTTGAAGCTGTTACACAAAAAGTGTGGACAGCTTCTTTTTTGTATGCAAAAAAAAAAATTTGTGATATAATTCTCATAACAGAAAAAGGTTAAAGAAAGAGAGGTATTGTATGGCTGATAAGAAGGAGAATAAAAAAGAAGATAAAAATAAGAAAAAGAAGGATTACAGAAAACTTAAATGGGACAACATTTTGTCCGCATTGGCATATATTGTGATAGGTATGCTTCTTGTTTTGTATCCTAAATCAATTGTAAAAAGCATTTGTTATGCCATAGCAGGAGTGGTGATTGCTGTAGGTGTTTTTAAGATAATTACATATCTTATCAAGAACAAGAAGGATGAGACAACCTCTGAAGCCGGATTGATATTTGGAATTATTTTCCTTGTATTTGGAATATTCTTCGGAGTGGGTTATAAGATGTTTATGGGAATAATACCTTTTTTCCTTGGAATTTTACTCCTTGTAAGTGGTTTGTCTAAACTGAGTGCTTATATGCAGATAAAGAAATATGCAAAAGAAAAAGACAAGGTAATGTTTATTATTTCTGTGGCAAATATTCTTCTCGGTCTGTTTATGGCATTAAATCCATGGAGAGCCGCTAAGCTTGCCATCCGCATACTTGGAATATTTCTTGTTCTCGCAGGAGTTTTGGATGTTTATGGAACCTTCAATCTTTACAATAAAATTAAAAATGCATTGAAGGAAGAAAAGGCTCTTGAACAGGATTATAAGGAAGTAAAGAAATAAATATTAGTAAATAAAACTTGATTTCTGTAGGATTTATTGTATTATATCTGTATCTGAACAGATACAGATATTTTTAGAAAATTATTCGACATGGAGGACAGTGTGAAAAATAAGGCTGATGCCCTTATTTTTCACACAGCGAATTGAGTCGGAGCCTCAATTCGTGTTATCGCAGTTGAGAAACCGGATACCCGGATTTCCCAACGCGTGTCTTCGCAAATAAATTTGCTCCGAAATGGAGGACAAGATGAAAGAATTTAAACCTATTAAAGAAGGAAAAGTACGTGAAGTATATGATAACGGAGACAGCCTTATTATTGTGGCCACTGACAGAATATCAGCGTTTGACGTAATACTTAAAAATATTGTTACAAAAAAAGGCGCAATACTTACACAGATGTCAAAGTTCTGGTTTGATTTTACAAAGGATATTGTTCCAAATCATATGATTTCAGTAGATGTAAAGGATATGCCTGAGTTTTTCCAGAATGAAAAATTTGACGGAAACAGTATGATGTGTAAGAAACTCAACATGCTTCCTGTTGAATGTATCGTTAGGGGATATATAACAGGCAGTGGCTGGGAAAGCTACAAAAAAGATGGCACTGTTTGTGGAATCAAGCTTCCAGAGGGACTTATTGAGTCTGATAAGCTTCCAGAGCCAATTTACACTCCTACAACAAAGGCTGAAATTGGTGACCATGACGAGCATATTACATTTGAGGACAGTGTGGAAATTTTAGAGAAGCTCTATCCTGGAAAAGGTGAGGAGTATGCAAAGAAAATAATGGACTGCACAATTGCTCTTTATAAAAAATGTGCTGAGTACGCATTGAGCAAGGGAATCATTATTGCAGATACAAAATTTGAATTTGGTCTTGATGAAAACGGAAATGTTGTTTTAGGTGATGAAATGCTTACACCTGACAGCTCAAGATTCTGGCCATTAGAAGGTTATAAGCCTGGTCAGGGACAGCCATCCTTTGATAAACAGTATGTAAGAGACTGGTTAAAGGAGAATCCTGACAGTGATTATCACCTTCCGGATGAAGTTGTTGAGAAGTCGGTAGATAAATATAAGGAAGCATACGAACTCATTACAGGCGAAAAATTCCAATAGGGTCGGGTTTTCCACAAATCACATTAAAAATCCAATAGAATAAATAAAAATATCCATTGGACGTAAGTCCAATGGATATTTTGATGTAGGATGTATTGGGTATTATAATAGTTGGGTGAACTATTACAATAAGTAATGATATAAGATAAATCTGTTGGTTAAATGTTAGTAATGTGAAAAGTATGTGAATAATTGGAGGTGAAGTTATGTACCAATGCCCAAATTGCGGAGGTGCGCTGAAGTACAACATACCCACGAAACAGCTTCGTTGTGATTATTGTGAGACCCTTGTAAATCCTTATGATGTGGATAAGGAGTCGGATGGTTACGAAACTGGATGGTATGAAGCTACATATTTTGCATGCCCTCAGTGTGGCGGCGAAATTTTAACTACTGATAATGCAGCAGCAGGCTTCTGTAGTTTTTGTGGTGCGTCAACAATTTTATCAAGCAGGATAAGCAAAGAGGCCAGGCCTAAAAAGATTATTCCTTTTAGCCTTACTAAGGAGGATTGCAAGCATGTGTTCAGGAAACATATGAAAAAGGCAATTTTTGCACCTAAGGCTTTTAAGGGAGTGGACAGTATTGAGAGCTTTCGTGGAATTTATATGCCATATTGGATATATAAAACAAATCAGCACGGAGTAGCCGTAATGGATGGAGAGAAGTCTCATCGCAGCGGAGATTACATTATCACAGACCATTATGGAATTAAGGCTTATATTGAGTCTGACTATGATGGATTTTATTATGATGCATCTTCAAGTTTTTATGATAACATAAGTGTGCCGTTGGCACCTTTTGATGTTACACAGTGTGTGGAATTTACGCCATCTTTCTTAAGTGGTTTTTATGCGGATACACCTGATGTTCCGAGTGGGGTTTATGAAAATGATGCCCTTAATGATTCAATTGAAGTTACAGGCGAACAATTTTTTGCAATGAAGCAGCTAAGTGGCTATGGGGTTAACAAGCCGTCAAACAGAGAGAAGCTTAAAGGACAGATAATAAATGATTGTGCGGAACATGAGGAAGTTATGCTGCCTGTATGGTTTATGTCATATAGAAAGGGAGACAGGGTTGCTTACGCAACAGTAAATGGTCAGACCGGTAAGGTGGTGTCTGATGTGCCAATATCAGCGGCAAGATATATTTTAGGTTCTTTACTGCTGTCGCTGCCAATATTCCTTATTTTGAATTTTCTGTTTGCCTGCATACCTATGGCAACAATGGCAATAGCAACTTTTATGTCAGCTTTTACCGGGATAGTATTTTGTATAGAGGTTGGTGCAATTAAGAAAAGGGAAGCCAACGAAGGGGATAAGGGATTAATATATGCCAGGGTGAAAAATGAGAATATAAACTCCCGTACGAAAAGAAATAAAAAAATCATGGGACCGGTGCCTATACTTATTATTTCGTTAATAACAATTATTGTGGGTGTGTTTTTTGCAAAACTTATGTATGAACTTATTCCATATCCGGCCTTTGTATGCACAATTATTGCAATGATTATTGCAACAAACATAAAATGTCAGTCATCTGTAGGAGAGGGAAGCCTTTTTATTCCTATAGCTTCAGCGCTATTTACCTGCATAATAAAAATAATAAGTCCGGTGAGTGACATACCATATTATATTGCGTCACTTTTCTCAGCAATAGCAATTGTGGTGGTAATTATTTCGATTATCAGGAACTACAATGCCTTGACAATGCGTTATCTTCCACAGTTTAATAAACAGGGAGGTGATGACCGTGCATAATGAGATGAATATGTTAAACATTGAAAAAAATATAAGTGCAACAAAAATGAGAAATACAATTAAGTGCCTTATGGCAGTTGTGATGATGATGTTTTTTGTTGTAATCTTTGGCAAAAACGTTTATGCATACACAGCGTATGAAAACGAGGAAAATGGATATGAGGTCATCATGGAAGATGAGGCTGATTTGCTGAGCGAAGAAGAAGAAGTTTTACTTGTTGATGAAATGAAGAAGATAACCCGTTATGGAAATGTGGCTTTTTTATCCCTTGACATAAATTATCAAAGCGCTGAAGATTATGCCAGGGATAGGTATGCCGAGCTTTTTGGCTCAAAAAGTGGCACGCTTTTTCTCATTGACATGGATAACAGGAGAATACAGATTCACAGTAACGGATTGATTTACAGAACCATTACCAGCGATTATGCAAACATAATTACAGATAATATTTATGAATATGCGACTGATGAAGAGTATTACACATGCGCATATGAAGCCTATGACCAGATTTATACCCTTTTACAGGGAAGAAAGATTGCACAGCCAATGAGGTACATAAGCAACATTTTTATTGCGATTATCATGGGCTTTGTTGTGAATTTCTTCATTGTATTAAATATTTCCAAGCAAAATTCCGAAAAGAATATGGCATTGCTAAAGGGAATGAAATTCAGGTGTTCAATTACTGAACCTGAAATAGATTTCAAATATACGTCGAAAACATACAGTCCCAAAAGC
>JBNRML010000078.1:0-35527 GCA_050309585.1 Lachnospiraceae bacterium | reverse complement strand
AATAATAACATTTTGTTAAAAAAATATCAATAATTGTACTTAAAATAGTACTTTTTTAGTTGTTGTATACAAAAAAAAATTGAGTTATAATAATGACAGATATGTGTTGAAATAGAAAAAGTAATTGTGAAGGAGAATATTTGGCAGATGAAATTTATTGACAAAATTAAGGAAAGAGCAAAAAGTGATATTAAGACAATTGTGCTTCCGGAATCAATGGACAGAAGAACTTTTGAGGCAGCAGAAATTATTTTGAAGGAAAAAATAGCTGATTTAATTATTATTGGAACAGAAGAAGTTATTGCAAAAAATAGCAGGGGCTTTGATATTTCAGGTGCCAGAATTGTAAATCCTTATTTTTACAAAAAGACACCAGATTATATAGACGTATTTTATGAATTGAGAAAATCAAAGGGCATGACGCCAAATCAGGCAAAGGAACTTTTGATGAATGATTATATGTATTATGCATGTATGATGGTGAAATTTGGAGATGCTGATGGGGTTGTTTCAGGAGCATGTCACTCTACAGCGTCAACTTTGAAACCTTCTTTACAGATTATCAAGACAAAACCAGGCGTTAAGATGGTATCAGGTTTCTTTGTAATGGATGTTCCAGACTGTGAATATGGTGCAGATGGCATATTCGTGTTTGGAGATGCTGGTCTTAACCAGAATCCAAATCCAGAAGAGCTTGCAGCCATTACTGAATCATCAGCAAAATCTTTTGAACTTTTAGTTGGTGAAAAACCTATATGCGCATTATTATCTCATTCCACAAAGGGAAGTGCAAAGCATCCGGATGTTACGAAGGTAACGGATGCAGTTGAAATACTTAAGAGAGAATACCCTAATATTACTGCTGATGGCGAACTTCAGCTTGATGCAGCCTTAGTTCCTGAGGTTGCCAAGTTAAAGGCCCCTGAGAGCCGTGTCGCAGGAAATGCAAACGTATTGATATTCCCAGACCTCGATGCAGGTAATATTGGATACAAGCTTGTTCAGAGATTAGGAAAGGCAGAGGCGTATGGTCCTCTTACACAGGGGATGGCTAAGCCGATAAATGATCTTTCTAGAGGATGTACGGCAAATGACATAGTTGGTGTTGTTGCGATTACTGCTGTTCAGGCACAGAATAGATAGGAAAATTAAATTGTTCCAGAATGGAGATTAGTGTGAAAAAAGACTCTGAAAGAGCTCTTTTTTCACACAACGAATTGAGTCGGAGCCTCAATTCGAGCTATCGCAGTCGAGAAACAGGATAAACCTGATTTCACGATGCGTGTCTTCGCAAATAAATTTGCTCCGACATGGAGGATTAGTATGAAAATATTGGTAATAAATTGTGGTAGTTCATCGTTAAAATTCCAGCTCATCAATTCAGAGGATGATATGATGCTTGCAAAGGGACTATGTGAGAGAATTGGATTAAATGGAAGCCGTCTTGTATATCAGCCGGCGGGTGGGGAGAAAGAAGTCGTTGAAGATGAAATGAAGGACCACAAAAAAGCGGTTCAGATGGTTATAGCAGCACTTACAAATGATAAAACAGGTGTTGTTAAGAATTTATCTGAGATTGGTGCTGTTGGACACAGGGTAGTTCATGGAGGGGAAAAATTTGCCGGTTCAGTTTTAATAGATGATGAAGTTATTAAAGCCATTGAGGAATGTAATGATTTGGCACCTCTTCACAATCCGGCAAATTTAATTGGTATAGAGGCATGCAGAACTCTTATGAAGGATACAAAGATGGTGGCAGTATTTGATACGGCATTTCACCAGACAATGCCTGAAAAAGCATATTTATACGGTGTTCCATATGAATATTATGAAAAATACAAGGTTAGAAGATACGGTTTCCATGGAACATCCCACAGCTTTGTGTCTGCCAGGGCGGCAGAGCTTGTTGGAAAACAGTATGATGAAGTTAAGACAATTGTTTGTCACCTTGGAAATGGCGCAAGTATCAGCGCTGTGAAAAATGGCAAGTCAGTTGATACCAGTATGGGGCTCACGCCTTTAGAGGGTCTTATTATGGGAACCCGTTCAGGAAACATTGATCCGGCCATAGTCGAATTCATTGCTGAAAAAGAAAAAATGACTGTTTCTCAGGTTATGAATGTTTTAAATAAAGAATCCGGTGTGCTTGGTCTTTCAGGAATTGGAAGCGATTTCAGGGATTTAATGGATGCAATGGAATCAGGAAATGAAAGGGCAAAGATTACATTGGATGCATATTGTTACTCAGTTGCGAAATATATTGGTGCGTATATTGCGGCAATGAACGGAGTAGACGTAATAGCATTTACAGCAGGAGTTGGAGAAAACAATCCATTTATCAGAAAAGAAGTATGTTCATATTTGGGATTTATGGGTGTTGGGATTGATGATGAAAAGAATTCTGTGCGTGGAGAGGAAATGCTTATTTCAACGGAGAAATCTCCTGTGAAAGTTTTCGTCATTCCAACAAATGAAGAACTGAAAATTGCAAGGGAAACCCTGGCATTGATTTAATGTAACAGTTCAGCCATAGCCTGTATGATGAGCGAATCATGCTTGCATGAATGAGCTCACCACACAGGCTATGAGCTGAGCACCATATTATGAGCAAAGTTAGCTGCGTAGCAGCGGTAAAGAACCGTAGGTGCGCTTTGCGAATGGCGCGGGCTGAACTGTTACGATTTAATTATATCAAATAGAAAAAACAGTTGACAAAACCAGCACTGATAGTTATAATATCAAAGGTGCGATTTTAAGAGAGGTAGATTATGTTTATAGATATTTCAGAACTTTTGTCTGTAGATAACAAGCAGGTCGAAGTTGATGCAGATATTGAAATGGACCGCTTTGTATCGCGAATCAGTGATTATGAGATAGTCGATAAGAAAAAAATGAAGATTAGGCTTGTAAATACTGGTAAGAGAACATTTTCGCTGAGTACGGTTATAGAGTTTTCTATGATGATTCCCTGTGGAAGATGTTTGGAAGATGTAAAATATGATATGTACATCGATGTTGATAAGACTATTGACATGAATGAGTCTCGTAGTGACGAGGATGATGAGCAGGATTTTGACAGCTTTATTAGTGAAGAGAAGCTTGACGTTGAAAAGCTCGTGTATAATGAGGTCCTTGTTAATTTACCTATGAAGGTTCTTTGCAGTGAAAACTGTAAGGGAATTTGTAATAGATGTGGGGCAAATCTTAATTCACAGACTTGTAACTGTGATACCACAGAATTAGACCCTAGAATGTCAAAAATTCGTGACATTTTTAACAATTTTAAGGAGGTGTAACAGACCATGTCTATTTGTCCAAAGAATAAAAGCTCTAAAGGAAGAAGAGATAAGCGTAGAGCAAACTGGAAAATGACTGCTCCAAACTTAGTAAAATGTAGCAAATGTGGAGCTTTAATGATGCCACACAGAGTCTGCAAGGCTTGTGGTTCATACAACAAAAAAGAAATTATTTCAGTTGACTAATCATTTAAAAGCTATAGATTAGGGACCAGGCGGAGTGTCAGGTCCCTAATTTGTTTATACCCTGTATTTTTTATTATGTGTAGTTGTTTCAATTTGGTGTTAATGATACAATATAAATTGCCAAAAATATATTATAGTTTGAAATGGGAAGTGAGTAAGTTAAATGTATAAAAGAAAATTGATAAAACTTTTTAATTACATTTATGAAATGCCCGAAGAGGATATGGCGTGGTTTGAGAAGAAGGATTTCTTTAATGAACTGCTTGATAAGGTTAATGTTTTTTCTGAATACATAAACTGCGTGAGTGATATGGAATCAAAGTCAAATATGTATTCCGGTGGTGTTGTTGCTTTTGAGAGATACAGGGAAATCATTCAGGAAGTTGATAAAAAAAGAAAGAAATTTCATGAAAAAATAGTTGAGGATATCAGGGATTTAAACCATATGTTTGAAATATTTAATATGGGAACCTTTGTGGAGGTGGATTTGGAGGATAAGCAGCAGGTTGCGGATTATGCGGCAAAGATTGTATATGATCTCTACACAAGAAGGGCTACAGAGCAGGAAATATTGAAAATTACGCTGGATGATATGGTTAATGGACAACAATATTATTCATTAAACTTAGAGGATTTTGTTGACTACAGGTAGGAAGATTTTATAATTAATTGTAATATTTTTGTAAAAATTATATTGCTTTTTATATGGGGATTTAGTATATTAAGTATTGGCTGTATATATTATGGCAATAAAGAAAGTACGAAAACATAACAGGAGGAGCCGGACTCAAATGGTTTTGAGCAGCTTATGTAAGCTGGGTAGTGCGTATGAATCAAGATATGACAGTGGTTGCCGTTGATGCAATGGGCGGCGATAATGCACCCCTTGAGATAGTTAAGGGTGCTGTGGAGGCAGTCAGTTCCTGCGAAAACATCAAAGTTAAGCTTGTTGGTGTTGAAGAGCGTATAAAAGAGGAATTGACCAAGTATAAATATGACCAGGAAAAAATCGAAATTGTAAATGCCACGGAAATTATTGAAACAGGTGAACCACCTGTAAATGCCATCAGAAAGAAAAAGGATTCTTCCATTGTTGTTGCTATGAATCTTGTGAAAAATAAGGAAGCAGATGCGTTTGTGTCAGCCGGAAGTTCAGGAGCAGTGCTTGTTGGAGGACAATTGATTGTTGGCAGAATTAAGGGAATAGAGAGACCACCTCTCGCACCTCTTATACCGACAAAAGATGGTGTATCATTGCTTATTGACTGTGGTGCAAATGTGGATGCAAGACCATCTCATTTGGTGCAGTTTGCAAAGATGGGTTCTATTTATATGGAAAATATTGTTGGAATAAAGAATCCAAGAGTAGCTATAGTAAATATAGGTGCTGAAGAAGAAAAAGGAAATGCTCTTGTAAAAGAGACAATGCCTATGTTAAAGAATTGTCCTGACATTAATTTTATTGGAAGTATTGAAGCCAGGGATATTCCCTCGGGATATGCTGATGTAATTGTATGTGAGGCCTTTGTTGGAAATGTTATTTTAAAGCTTTACGAAGGTGTGGGAAATACATTGATCGGTAAGGTTAAGGAAGGACTTATGTCATCTTTGAAATCAAAGATTGGTGCCCTGCTTATTAAGCCGGCATTAAAAAAGACATTGAAATCATTTAGCACAGAGGAATATGGTGGAGCTCCACTTCTGGGATTAAATGGATTGGTCGTAAAAACTCACGGAAGTTCAAAATCAAAAGAGGTTTGCAATTCTATTATTCAATGTGTGAGTTTTAAAGAACAGAAAATCAATGATAAAATTAAAGAAAAATTATTATTTTAATAAACTAACAGAAAGGTGATAGGAAAAATGGAATTTGAAAAGTTACAGAATATTATTGCAGAGGTATTAAGCGTTGATAAGGATGAGATTACAATGGAATCTACATTCGTTGATGATTTAGGCGCAGATTCGCTTGACGTTTTCCAGATTATTATGGGTATTGAAGAGGAATTTGATATTGAGATTCCTACAGAAGCTGCAGAATCAATTGCTACAGTGGCTGATGCAGTTGAGCAGATTAAGGCTGCTATTAATTAATGTAACGGTCACTTGTTTTTCGGTGATACGCGTGTTAGCAAAGTGAATAGTAAAGATTATGCTCAGCATGCAAAATCTTTACTTTTCACTTTTATTATTTTAATGGAAAAGAGTTCCCGCTAAAATAATAAAAGTGAAGTCAAATAGTGTGAAAAAAAGAGAATTAATATGAATGGAGTCAGAATATGACAAACAGAATTGAAGAAATACAGGAAATAATTGGTTATAGCTTTAAGGATGTCTCTTATTTATACCAGGCTATGACTCACAGTTCTTACGCAAATGATAAAAAAATGGATAAGCTGATGTGTAATGAGAGATTGGAGTTTTTGGGAGACGCAGTGCTGGAGTTAATCTCGAGTGAGTATTTATTTGACAACTATCCTAAAAAAGCAGAGGGTGAGTTGACGAAAATGAGAGCAAGTCTTGTAAGTGAAAAACCACTGGCAGATGTGGCCAATAAGCTGGGGCTCGGAGAATACATCCAGTTAAGCAGGGGTGAGGCAAATAATGGTGGAAATGAGAGACCATCTATTACGTCCGATGCTGTTGAGGCATTACTTGGAGCGATATATCTTGATGGTGGAATGGAACCGGCCAGAAAATTTGTTTACACATATATTGTTAACGATATAGAAAATAAGGTTCTTTTTAATGACAGCAAATCAGTCCTGCAGGAAATTATTCAGAAGTATAAGCTTGGGGCATTGAATTATGAGCTTGTCAGGGAGGATGGACCTGATCACAAGAAGGAATATGAGGTCAACTGCCTTTTAGATGAAAAGGTTATTGGAACAGGAATAGGGGCTACAAAGAAAAGTGCTCAGCAGGCAGCAGCGTTTGAGGCTATAAAAAAACTTAAGAAAAAAGTAGCATCTAAATAGCTGTAATATGGCTATGATTGGAGAAAAAAATGTATTTGAAGAGTATTGAGGTGCAGGGATTTAAATCTTTTGCAAATAAAATAAATTTTGAATTTCACAACGGTATTACAGGAATCGTGGGACCAAATGGAAGTGGAAAGAGTAATGTAGCAGATGCTGTGCGCTGGGTTTTAGGTGAGCAGAGAATAAAACAGCTTCGAGGGGCAAAGATGGAGGATGTCATTTTTGCAGGTACAGAAAACAGAAAGCCATTGGGCTTTGCATATGTTGCAATTACTCTGGATAACTCAGACCATTCCCTTGCAATTGATTTTGATGAGGTTACAGTTTCAAGAAGATTATTCCGCTCCGGTGAAAGTGAATATATGATAAATGGAACTGTCAGCAGATTAAAGGATATTAATGAGCTTTTTTACGATACTGGTATAGGTAAGGAAGGATATTCAATTATCGGTCAGGGACAGATTGATAAGATTTTATCAGGCAAACCGGAGGAGAGAAGAGAGCTTTTTGATGAGGCTGCGGGAATTGTCAAATATAAACGCAGAAAGGCCATGACACAGAAAAAGCTTGATGATGAGCAGGCAAATCTTGTTCGTGTTAATGATATTCTTTCAGAACTTGAAAAACAGGTAAAACCTCTTGAAATCCAGTCTGAAAAAGCTAAGGAATACTTAAAGTATAAAGAAGAATTGAAAACAAATGATATAAATATGTTTTTGATTGAGATAGAAAATATACGAGGAAAGTTAGAAGAGATAGAGACAAAGACAACTATTTCCACTGAGGACCTGGAGGAGACAAAAAAATTATTTGAAAAGACTAAGGCAGAGTATGAACTGCTTGAAATTGAGATAGAAAAGCTTGGTAATAACATTGATGAAAAGAAAAATGAGATAAACAGAATACAGCTCATAAAAGAAAAATATGATGGTGAAATTAAGCTTTTAAATGAGCAGATTAACTCATCGAGAATGAATGAGGCACATTTAAATGAGCGAATTGAAGCCATTTCCAAGAAGCTTGAGGAACTTGGTAAAGAAAAAGAGGATTATTTAAATCAGAAGCAGGAGATAAATGATGTTCTTAAAAATGCTGAGGAGACAAGAAAGACAGAATATGATATTCTTGCTAAAATCTCTGATGGTATAAGAGACTTAATAGAAGAAGTTGAAGAGACAAAGAATGAAATTATTGATCTCTTAAATCAGAAATCATCCATTAAGTCAAAAATCCAGAGATATGATACAATGCTTGAACAGATTAATATAAGAAAGGCAGAGATAAGTCAGAAGCTCATTAAGTATTCAGGAGATAAGCAGTCTCAGGACAAGGTTATTGAAGATCTTGAAAATGATTTAAAAGAGGTTTCAACTCAGATTTCAGAACTTAGTGATAAGAGCGATGAGCTTTCGGAAGTTATTAGTGAAGAAAGTAAACAGTTAAATCAGTTTGAAAATCGTTCAAGAGAGCTTAATATGGATTATCAGAGAAAACATTCTAAGTTAGAATCTCTTAAGAATATTACTGAGAGATATGAGGGATACGGAAACAGCATTCGTAAGCTTATGGAAATTAAAGACCAGAAGAAGGGTGTTATCGGAGTTGTTGCTGATATTATTAAGGTTGACAAAAAGTATGAGGTGGCAATTGAAACTGCATTGGGCGGTAACATTCAGAATATTGTTACAGACACTGAGAATACGGCGAAAGAGCTTATTGAATATCTTAAGAAAAATAAGTTTGGACGAGCTACCTTTCTTCCACTCAGCAGTATTGCAAACAGAACCGGCTTTAACAATGAGCAGGTGCTTGAGGAGAAGGGTGTGTTAGGCTTGGCATGTGACCTGGTTAACATTAATAAAGAATATGAGGCAATTGCAAAATATCTGTTGGGAAGAATTGTTGTAGTTGACCATATTGACAATGCACTTTTTATTGCAAGAAAATACAGATATACCTTAAGGATTGTTACCTTAGAGGGTGAATTGTTAAATGCAGGAGGTTCCATGTCCGGTGGTGCATTTAAGAATTCAAGTAATTTGTTAGGAAGACGTAGGGAAATTGAAGACCTTGAAAAAGAAATAAATGAGAACAAATCCCAGGTTAAGGAATGTGAAGATAAAATTAAAGACATAAAAGCATCTATTTTTAAGGCCAGGGAAGAAAGTGACAAAATAAGAAAGGTTCTTCAGGAACAGTTCCTTCTTCAGAATACAATAAAGATGAATCTAAATCAGGCTACAGAAAAACAACGTGAAATAAATGAATCCTATGAGGATTTCAGGAGAGAAAAGAATGAGATTGGTATTCAGATTGTTGATATCAAAGAGAACAGCAATGAGCTTAATCAGGAATTAAAAACCTATGAGGATTTGAATTCAGCTCTTGAGGAAAAGATTAAAAAGCTTAATGAACAGATTGAGAGTGAAAAAGAAAAGGAAAATGTCCAGAATGAAAAGGTTGACGGCATGAAGCTCTCATTTACCCAGATGAGCCAGCAGGTTACTTTTATTTCGGAAAACATAAGACGTATAGATGGGGAACTTCAGAGTAATCAGGAGGAATTAAACCAGATTAAGGATAATTCTAAAAATGCTGATAAAGATATTGAGGATAAGTTCAAAGAGATAGAAAAAATCAAAACCTCCATAGCCGAAGCAGACAGGAATCTTTCAGAGAATTCCGCATTATTGAATAAATTCTATGAAGAAAAAGAAAAATATTCTTTGGAACATAAAGATTTCTTTAGTAAACGAGAGACAATATCTGAAAAGATGAATCAGCTCGATAAGGATATTTACCGTCTTAACAGCCAGAAAGAGAAGCTTGAGGAACAATATGACGGCCAGATGAATTATATGTGGAATGAATATGAGATAACATATAGTATGGCATCTGAGATGAAGATTGAGAATGTTGGGAATCAGGCTGAAATCAGAAAAAACATAGCTGAACTCAAGGGTAAGATTAAAGGACTTGGAGATGTAAATGTAAACGCAATAGAAGAATATAGGAGTGTTTCTGAACGCTATGATTTTTTAAAGACACAGCATGACGATTTGGTTGAAGCAGAGAAATCCCTTATGGGAATTATTGAAGAACTTGACCAGGGCATGAGAAAACAGTTCACAGAGAAATTCCAGGAAATAAGGGTGGAATTTGACAAGGTGTTTAAGGAATTATTTGGCGGCGGAAAGGGAACAATTGAGCTTAGTGAGGATGAGGACATCTTGGAAGCAGGAATTACCATTATTTCACAGCCGCCGGGAAAGAAGCTTCAGAACATGATGCAGTTATCAGGCGGTGAGAAGGCATTGACTGCTATTGCACTTCTCTTTGCGATTCAGAATCTTAAACCATCTCCGTTCTGTCTTCTCGACGAAATTGAGGCAGCTCTGGATGATTCGAATGTTTACAGGTATGCAACCTATTTACATAAGCTTACAAAATATACACAGTTTATTGTTATTACACACAGACGAGGTACCATGGAATCAGCGGACAGGCTGTATGGTATTACAATGCAGGAAAAGGGTGTATCAACACTGGTTTCCGTTGACCTATTGGATAAGGAATTAATAAATTAATGTAATAGAGGAAGATTAGTGTGAAAAATCACACAGAAGTGCTGATTTTTCACACAACGAATTGAGACGGAGCCTCAATTCGAGCTATCGCAGTCGAGAAACAGGATAAGCCTGATTTCTCGACGCGTGTCTTCGTAAATAAATTTGCTCCGACATGGAGGATTAATATGAGTTTTTTTAAAAAATTAGTATCAGGTCTTGCAAAGACAAGGGATAATATTGTTTCAGGAATTGATTCGGTTTTTAAGGGATTTTCCAAAATTGATGATGATTTTTATGAGGAGATAGAAGAGATCCTCATTATGGGAGACATTGGTGTTGAGACTACAATGAAAATTGTTGAGGATTTAAAAGAGAAGGTTAAGGAAAATAAGATCAAAGATCCTCAGGAGTGCAAAAAGCTCCTGATTGACAGTATAAAGGGGCAGATGTACATTGGAGAAAACGCTTATGACTTCGAAAATGAGACTTCAATAGTGCTTGTCATCGGTGTAAATGGAGTTGGAAAGACTACATCTGTAGGTAAACTGGCTGCCCAGATGAAAAACAAAGGAAAAAAAGTTGTTATGGCAGCAGCAGATACTTTCAGGGCAGCAGCTATTGAACAGTTGACAGAGTGGGCGCATCGTGCCGGTACTGATATTATTGCACAGCAGGAGGGCTCTGACCCGGCAGCAGTAATTTATGATGCCATTCAGGCCTCAAAGGCAAGAAAAGCAGATTTTCTTATTTGTGATACTGCCGGAAGACTTCACAATAAAAAGAATCTTATGGAAGAATTGAAAAAAATTGACAGAATTATTGAAAAGGAATATAGTGGAGTGTGCAGGGAAAACTTTATTGTTCTTGATGCAACTACGGGTCAGAACGCATTGGCACAGGCAAAGCAGTTTATGGAATGTGCCGACATTACAGGTGTTATTCTCACAAAAATGGATGGAACTGCGAAGGGTGGTATAGCCGTTGCCATTCAGGCAGAGCTTGGAATTCCGGTAAAATATATTGGTATTGGTGAGAAAATCGATGATTTGCAGAAATTTGATGCAGACCAGTTTGTTGATGCACTGTTTGATGTGAAAAAAGATGACGAAGAAGAATAAATTAAACATTTATCTAAGAAATATTTTAAGAAGGTGTAAAAATGGAAAAGAAACTGACGCTTGAGAAATTTGAAGAGGCTACAGAGAAGGTGAATCAGGTTATTTTAAAGACGAAGCTTGTATACAGTGATTACCTTTCAGAACAGACCGAAAACAAGGTGTATTTAAAACCTGAAAATATGCAGTTTACAGGTGCATATAAGGTTAGAGGAGCGTATTATAAAATCAGTACCCTGTCAGAAGAAGAAAGACAAAAGGGGCTTATAACTGCATCGGCAGGAAACCATGCACAGGGCGTGGCATATGCGGCAAAATTGTACGGAGTGCCGGCAACTATTGTGATGCCCACAACAACTCCCCTCATGAAGGTAAACAGAACAAAAAGCTATGGCGCAACAGTTGTGTTACACGGTGATGTATATGATGAGGCCTGTGCAAAGGCGTATGAAATTGCTGAAGAACAGGGACTTACGTTTATTCATCCTTTTGATGACTTGGATGTTGCGACAGGTCAGGGGACCATTGCAATGGAAATTTTTAAAGAGTTGCCTACAGTTGATTACATATTGGTTCCAATAGGTGGAGGAGGACTTGCAACAGGTGTGAGTACCCTTGCAAAACTCCTGAATCCAAATGTGAAGGTAATAGGTGTTGAACCGGCAGGGGCAAGCTGTATGAAGGCTTCGTTAAAGGCTGGTAAGGTGGTTACACTAAACAGTGCAAGCACAATTGCAGACGGTACAGCGGTAAAAACACCTGGAAGTAACATTTTCCCATATATTCAGAAAAATATAGATGATATAATAACAATTGAAGATGAGGAATTGATAGTTGCCTTCCTTGATATGGTGGAAAATCACAAAATGGTTGTTGAGAATTCGGGACTGTTAACGGTTGCTGCACTTAAACATCTGAATTTCAAGGGAAAAAAGGTTGTATCTATTTTAAGTGGTGGAAATATGGACATAATTACCATGTCTTCTACACTTCAGCACGGTCTTATTGCAAGAGGAAGAATTTTCACGGTGTCTGTCCTTTTACCTGATAAGCCGGGTGAGTTAGTGAAGGTTTCAAGTGTAATCGCGGCAGAACAGGGAAATGTTGTTAAGCTGGAGCACAATCAGTTTGTAAGTATTAACAGAAATGCAGCGGTTGAACTCAGAATTACCCTTGAGGCATTTGGCAATGAGCACAAGGATAAGATAATGGATGCCTTGGAGAAAAAGGGTTACAGACCAAAACTTGTAAGAACTGTGTTGTAAGAAGAATTTAGTAAGGTATCAGAATAATTTAAGTCTGTCAAGAAAAATACTTGACAGACTCTTTTTTATGGTGTATAGTTGTCAAAGTAAAATGCTTGACAGGTTGGTGATACTATGATAAAGATTGTTGAGCAGTCTATGTTGTATGACTTCTATGGCGAATTGTTAAACGAGCATCAGAAGAGGATTTATGAGGATGTGGTGTTTAATGATATGTCTCAGAGTGAGATAGCCAAGGAAGAAGGAATATCCAGACAGGGCGTTCATGACTTGATTAAGAGATGTGACAAGATACTTAAGGATTATGAAGAAAAGCTGCATTTGGTTGAAAAGTTTGCAAATACGAAAAGGGATGTTGAGCAGATAAGGATTTTGTCAGAAAAATGTAAGCAGACGAAGGATATTTCTATTGTTGATGAGATTGTAGAGATTTCAGACAGAATATTAAATGAGAGTTAGATGGTTTTATTGGTAAAATGGAGGATATGCCATGGCATTTGAGAGTTTATCAGATAAACTTCAAAATATATTTAAAAACTTAAGAGGTAAAGGAAAACTTTCAGAGGCAGATGTTAAGGCAGCCCTTAAAGAAGTTAAGATGGCGTTATTAGAGGCGGATGTTAACTTCAAGGTTGTGAAGAAGTTTGTTAAATCAATTGAGGAAAGAGCTGTTGGTCAGGAGGTCATGAACAGTCTTACACCAGGACAGATGGTTATTAAGATTGTTAATGAAGAAATGTGTTCTTTGATGGGAAGTGAAACCACAGAGATTAAGCTTAGACCTCAAAATGAACTTACCATTATTATGATGATGGGTCTTCAGGGTGCAGGTAAGACAACTACCACAGCCAAGATAGCCGGCAAGTTAAAGGCAAAGGGAAGAAAACCACTTTTGGCAGCCTGTGATGTGTACAGGCCGGCGGCTATTGAACAGCTCCAGAAAAACGGAGATAAGCAGGGAGTTGAAGTGTTCTCAATGGGAACAGGACATAAGCCTGTGAATATTGTTAAGGCAGCTATTGAGTATGCCAGAAAAAATGGAAATAATGTTTTAATTATAGATACAGCGGGCCGACTTCACATTGATGAAGATATGATGAATGAGCTTGCGGAAATTAGGGATAACGTTGAGATAGACCAGAAGTTGTTGGTGGTAGACGCCATGACTGGTCAGGATGCCGTTAATGTGTCAAGTATGTTTGATGAAAAAATTGGAATTGACGGAGTAATTCTCACGAAACTTGATGGCGATACCAGAGGTGGTGCTGCGCTGTCTATCAGAGCAGTGACAGGAAAACCTATTTTATACATTGGTATGGGAGAAAAGCTTTCCGATTTGGAACAGTTTTATCCAGACAGAATGGCTTCCAGAATTTTAGGAATGGGAGATATTCTTACACTTATTGAGAAGGCAGAGGCTGTTGTAGATGAAGAAAAGGCCAGGGAGCTTGAAAAGAAAATCAAAAAAGCAGAGTTTGGTTTTGATGATTATCTTGAGCAGATGCAGCAGATTAAGAAAATGGGAAGCCTTGAAGATATACTTGGTATGATACCAGGTATGAGCGAACAGCTCAAAGGTGCCCAGATGCCGGATGAAAAGGTGTTGGCAAGAACAGAAGCCATAATATACTCCATGACTCCTAAGGAAAGAAGTAATCCTTCTATTCTTAATGTTTCGAGAAAAAACAGAATTGCAAAGGGAGCAGGGGTTGACATTGCTGAAGTAAACAGACTGGTAAAACAGTTTGAGCAGAGCAGAAAAATGATGAAGCAGATGTCGGGAATGATGAATGGCAGAGGTGGTAAAAAAGGCAGGTTTAGACTTCCTTTTTAACATACATTTTAATTAAATCCAAGGAGGTGAAATGAGATGGCAGTAAAGATTAGATTAAGAAGAATGGGACAGAAGAAGGCTCCTTTCTATAGAGTTGTAGTTTCAGATTCAAGATCACCTAGAGATGGTAAATGTATCGAGGAAATCGGTACTTACGATCCAACTGTTGAACCAAGTGCTGTTAAAATCAATGAAGAATTAGCAAAGAAATGGTTAAACAATGGTGCTCAGCCAACTGATACAGTAGCTAAGTTGTTAAAACAGGCTGGTATTGAAAAATAGTAGCTAGTGGAGGTAGTAGCATTGAGAGAATTGGTAGAAATACTTGCGAAAGCACTAGTTGACTCTCCAGATGAAGTTGTAGTTACTGAACGCGAGGATGACAAGGGAACGGTTATTGAGTTAAAGGTTGCCGCATCTGATATGGGTAAAGTAATTGGAAAACAGGGAAGAATTGCGAAGTCAATACGTTCTGTTGTAAAGACGGCTGCATTTAAGGAGAACAAAAAAGTTATTGTTGAAATAGTACAGTAATAAAAAAGTGTCGTGTTTCACGGCACTTTTTTGAATAAAGATTAGTGTGGAAAATCACACCGAAATGAGGATTCTTATGGAAAAACCAATAAATGATTTTGATGATATGTTAAGAGTAGGCGTTATTTCATCTACTCATGGAATAAAAGGAGAGGTAAAAGTTTATCCTACAACTGATGACCCAAAAAGATTCAGTAGTTTGAAAAAGGTTTACCTTGATTACAGTGTTACAGGTATAAAAGGAAAAAAACAGGTAGAATGTATAGAATTGCGGATTGAGAGAGTCAGATATTTTAAGCAGTTTGTAATTCTTAAATTCAAGGAAATTGATGACATAAATGATGTTGAAAAATATAAGGGAATGGACCTTTATGTTACAAGGGAGGATGCCATTCCTTTAGGAGAAGATGAAAACTATATTTGCGACCTTATAGGGCTTTTGGTCGTAAATGAAGAGGGCGAAGCTGTTGGCGAGCTTAAGGATGTACTACAGACAGGTGCCAATGACGTCTATGTGGTTAAGGGAAATGAAAAATTTGGAAACAAAGAGATGTTGTTGCCCGCAATTAAACAGTGCATTCTGAAGGTGGATTTAGAGAAAAAACAGGTGACAGTTCATATTATGGAAGGACTTTTGGATTTATGAGATTTCACATTTTAACGCTATTTCCTGAAATGGTCAGTGACTGCTTAAATACCAGTATTATTGGAAGAGCCATTGCAAAGGGAAGCATTGAACTTGACGTTGTCAATATCAGAGATTTTGCAACGAATAAACACCATAAGGTAGATGACTATCCATATGGAGGTGGTGCCGGAATGGTTATGCAGGCTGAGCCTGTTTATCTCTCCTACAAATCAATTGAAGAAAAGGTTATGAAAATTTCGAATAAAAAGCCGAAGGTTATATATATGACTCCCCAGGGAAAGGTATTTAACCAGAGAATTGCAGAGGAGTATGCAAAAGAAGAGGATCTGGTATTTTTGTGCGGTCATTACGAGGGGATTGACGAGAGAGCTTTAGAGATGATTGTTGACGAAAATGTTTCAATTGGTGATTATGTGCTTACAGGTGGAGAACTTCCAGCAATGGTTATGGTGGATACAATTTCAAGGTTAGTTGATGGGGTGTTGAACAATGATGATTCGGCAAAATATGAGAGCTTTGCAGACAATAAGCTGGAGTATCCGCAATACACAAGACCAGAGGAGTTTATGGGAAGAAAGGTGCCTGAGGTACTTCTCTCAGGAGACCACAAAAAAGTTGAGGCATGGCGGGAGGAGCAGTCATTAAAGAGAACTATGGAAAGAAGGCCGGATCTTTTGGAGAAAAGTACTGCAGAGGCTTTGTAAAACTGCAAAAAAGCCTTGCATTATTATAAATTGTATGTTAATCTATGAACGTTGTGAGAATGGATGGTCCGCTGTTACGGTAATAGTATTATTGAACATCTAAATATTAAGGAGGTCACACAAATGAACGATATTATTAAGAACATTGAAGCAGCTCAGTTAAAAGAGTCAGTTGCAGAATTCAAAGTAGGCGATACTGTAAAAGTATATGCTAAAATCAAAGAAGGAAACCGTGAAAGAATTCAGGTTTTCGAAGGAACTGTAATTAAGAGACAGGGTGGAAGCTCAAGAGAAACATTCACAGTTAGAAAGTTCTCTAACGGTATCGGTGTTGAAAAAACTTGGCCATTACACTCACCTAACGTTGACAAAATTGAAGTTGTTCGTTTAGGTAAAGTAAGAAGAGCAAAACTTAACTACTTAAGATCAAGAGTTGGTAAAGCAGCTAAGGTTAAAGAGTTAGTTAAATAATCAAGGTCATTCTTAATAGTCAATCAAAAGGACAAGAGCATTGCATCTTGTCCTTTTTTAAGTTATATGATAAATTAAAATATAGTGTAATGGTTTATGAAAATGTGTAGGGAAATGAGGTGGTACTCTTATATGAGGTTTTACAATGCAATGCCTGATGAAAATATTTATGTTGATAAGGTATTTAAATGGATAGTAGATTTGACGTTGGTAGTGCTGCTCGCAGTATTTTTTTATACATACATGTGTCAGTCTGTACAGGTGATTGGTAATTCCATGTCTGACAAGCTTGAAAATGGAGACCATGTTTTAGTGGATAAAATATCCTACGAATTGTCTGAGCCTAAGAGATATGATGTAATTGCGTTTACGAAAAAAGAAAAAAATGGTGAAGAGACAGAGTACATTAAGAGAATAATTGGTTTGCCGGGAGACAAGGTGCAGATTATTGAGGGAAGAATTTATGTGAATGGCAAGAAAATAGATTACAATTCAAAAAGAGACAAGATTGTAAATCCTGGTCTGGCATCACAGGAGATTGAGCTTGACTATGATGAGTATTTTGTCATCGGAGATAATTGGAATAACAGTGAGGACAGCAGGGCAGGGACTGTTTCGAATGTAAAGAGAAAAGAAATAGAAGGAAAAATATGGATGATTTCATGGCCTTTTGTGAGAATAAAGACCGTGAAATGATGTAAATATATTTTGGTAAATAAAAGTGAGGTAAATATATGCAATTTCAATGGTATCCTGGTCATATGACCAAGGCTAGAAGAATGATGGAAGAGGATATTAAGCTGATTGATCTGGTGATAGAGCTTGTGGATGCGAGAATACCAATGAGCAGCAGAAATCCTGACATAGATAAAATAGGTAAAAATAAGGCAAGACTGATTTTGTTGAATAAATGTGACCTTGCAGATGAGAAAAACACAAGAGAGTGGAAGAAATGGTTTGAGGATCAGGGATATTTTGCTGTAATGGTTAATTCAAGAAATGGAAATGGCTTAAAGGAAATAAATAATGTCGTAAAGGAAGCATGTAAAGAAAAAATAGAAAGAGACCGGAAAAGGGGAATATTGAATCGACCTGTAAGGGCAATGGTTGTCGGTATACCGAATGTTGGAAAGTCAACATTTATTAATTCATATGCAAAGAAGGCTTGTGCAAAAACCGGTAATAAACCGGGTGTTACGAAGGGAAAACAGTGGATAAAGCTTAGCAGCACTCTTGAGTTATTAGATACTCCCGGAATATTATGGCCAAAATTTGAAAATCAGGAAATAGGTATGAAGCTTGCGTTTATAGGCTCGATTAAGGATGAGATAATCAATACAAATGAGCTTGCGGTTGAACTGCTTAAATTTATGCATAAAAATTATGATGGAATGATTTCAGCTAGATATGAGGTTGAAGAAACAGAGGATTATGTGGGGACCCTGACTGAAATTGCAAGAAACAGAAAATGTCTGTTAAAGGGTAATGAGCTGGATATTAATAAAGCATCAAATATTCTTTTAGAGGAATTCAGAAACGGAAAAATAGGAAGAGTGTCTTTGGATTTTGTAGGTGATGATGTTTCTGATGAGGCTGATGAGTAAAAAAGATTCCGAGAGTACATATGAATAATCCGGAGGCGAAAAATGGCGGAAATAAAGATTTCAGAAATAAAACTAGAGTTTGAAAATGCTTCTTTAGAAGAATATATGTCTATAATCCAAAAATATAGGACTGATGACAGAACAGGTGTTAAGAAGCTATTGGAAAAATATGAGAAGCAGATAAAAAAATATGAAGATGAGCTTTTGAGAATTGAAAATATGAAAAAGTACGAGAGACAGTATGATACTTATTCATATATATGTGGAATTGATGAGGTGGGAAGAGGACCACTTGCGGGACCGGTGTGTGCAGGAGCAGTTATTCTGCCTAAGGATGCAGAGATTCTTTATATAAACGATTCAAAACAGTTGTCAGAAAAAAAGAGAGAAGAATTGTATAAAGAAATAATGGATGTGGCAGTGTGTGCGAAAACTGCCTTTGTCAGTCCAGAGGTGATTGATGACATAAATATATTACAGGCTACATTTTGTGCAATGAGAGAGGCAATTTCTTCTTTGCAAATAAAGCCGGATTTACTATTAAATGATGCAGTGACCATACCGGAAGTAGAAATTAAGCAGGTTCCAATTATAAAAGGGGATGCAAAATCAGTTTCAATTGCTGCTGCAAGCATCATTGCAAAGGTGGAGAGAGATCACTTAATGGAAAAATATGATGAGCTTTATCCAGAATATGGTTTTGCGAAAAACAAGGGTTATGGCTCTAAGGGGCACATTGAAGCGATAAAAAAATATGGTCCTTGTCCTATACACAGAAGTACTTTTATTAAAAACCTTATCTAGAAAAATGAGGGGGTGATTTGATTGAACGTGGATCTTTCAAATTATTTTCAGGATATGTCTTCATTAAAGGGGGCATCATCCCATAGTATGGCAATGCAGGAGAGTGCAGAAAATGGAGAGATAAAAAGTGGTATTGAAAATATGAAGCCGGGTGATGTCTTTCGAGGTGAGATTATTGATATAAATAATTATGATGTGACAATACTCCTCAATGGAAAAGACCGGCTAAATGCAACTATGGCTCAGGCTTTGGGCTTTAATATTGGGGATAAAGTAGTATTTCAGGTAAAAGATAAGAATGAAAATCAGGTTGTAATCAGGCCCTTAAAGGACGCAGGAATACCTAAGGAATTAGTGAATAAATCCTTAAGTGTGGCAGGTCTTACAGCTACAGAAAAAAACATCCACATAGTAAAAGAACTGATAAACAGTGGACAGCCAATTAACAGACAGTCAATTACCAATATTATTAAACTTACAGGGGAATTTCCGAGTGAGCCGGTTGGCAAGCTGATTGATATGACGAAGAATAATATACCTGTTAACGAAGAAAACCTTAAAATGTATGATATTTATTCTGAATCAAATCATCAGATAAAAAATCAGATACAGGAAGTGATAAGGGGATTTTCAGAGTATGTGGAGGAGACATTTGATAAAAATGCGAAGGTTTCGCAAGAAAATAGTCTTGATCTTTTTGAAAAAATATCTGCCGTGTTTGATGAAAAGCCTGAGAATAATAAAGCGTTTGCAGAAAAAAAAGCTAATGGTGAGTTGATTAGTGATGAGAAAACATCAGGGGAGGGGGTTTTAGAAGAAAAGACCAATGATGAGATAATTACCAGAGTAAAAGAAGCAAGTGAAAAAATTGCAAGTGAAAAAATTGCAAGTGAAAAAAATACAAGTGAAAAAACAGCAAGTGAAAAAATAGCTGAAGAGAAAACCATTGATGAAAGAACTATTAGTGAGAAATTAAAAACTGAAAGTGAAGTTTCAGAGAGTGGAAAGTCTTTTTCAGATAAAATAGTTAATGCGAAGAGCTTTGACGAACTTGTAAATGTATTGAAACAATCGGTAAATAATGCTGATGTTGAGAATCAGGGTGGACAAAATCCCATAAAAACAGCTGTAAAATCAGGGACTTTGGGCAAAAAAGTCAGGGAATTGCTTAATAAAGAATTTTATATTGATGAATCAAAACTTGAAAATAAAGCGGAGATTAAAAATGAGGTTAAGAAGCTGTATGAAAGGCTTAATAAATTTTTAGACATAATAAAGGATTATGTTCCAAAGGAAAAGGATGTCAATCTGAATGAAGGTACAACAAGGCTTAAGAGTAATATTCATTTTATGAATGATTTAAATAATATTGAAGCATATGTTCAACTGCCGGTAAAATTTCAGGAAAATGAGGCAAACGGGGACTTATATGTATATGGAAGAAAAAATAATAAATATAAGCCGGGGGACAGATTGTCTGCATTCCTTCATTTGGATATGGAAAGCCTTGGTGCAACAGATGTAAGTATAGTCTTGGATAACAGGCATGTAACAACAAAATTTACCCTTGATAATGATGAGTCATATAGAATAGTCATGAGCCACATAGATGAATTGGCAAAAAAAATTGAAGAGCTTGGTTTTACTGTTAATGTAACTGCAGAAGCCAATAAGGATAATAAAAATCTGCCATTGGCACCAATAACGGAAAAAAATGAAAATTCAGTGTCTATTAAGAGATATACGCTAGATATAAGGATGTAGTGTGAAAAATCACACTGAAGTGCTGATTTTTCACACGGCTATTTGCTTCTGAGTGAAGGCAAATAGCACTGATGGCAGAAGAGAAACTGCCTGCGCAGATTTCTCGTCGCCTCTTCGCGAAAAAACACTCAGAAATGAGGATTAGTGTGAAAACACTCAGGAATGGAGATAATATGGAAGAGAAAAAGAAAACAGCGGTGGCTCTTCAGTACAATCCGGGAGAGGAAGCACCTAAAGTTATTGCTTCAGGAAAAGGTATACTGGCAGAAAAAATGCTTGAAAAAGCAAAGGAAGCAGATGTGCCCATTTATGAGGATGAAAAGCTGGCAAAAAGTCTCTCGACGCTGGAAATTGGAGATATGATACCACCTGAATTGTACGGTGTAGTGGCAGAGGTTTTGGTTTTTGTGGATAAAATGGACAGAATAAAGAGAAAGGTTTTATAGTCTTTTGGTATGAATAAAAGAAGTGTAGGGGGATACTATGAGAATATCGCAGCAGAATATTTGAAAAAAGAGGGGTATTCCATAGTTTGTATGAATTACAGGTGTAAAATTGGAGAAATAGACATCGTTGCAATAGATAATGGATGTTTAGTTTTTTGTGAAGTTAAATACAGAAGCAGTGAAAAATTTGGAAGTCCCTTTGAGGCAGTAAATATTCAAAAACAAATGAAAATAAGTAAGACGGCAATGCATTATTGTATGTGTCATAATCTAGGCGAAAACGGAAAATACAGATTTGATGTGATAGGAGTTTATGGAACAGGTAAAATTGAACATATAGAGAATGCATTTGAGGTTTTTTGCTGATATATGAGTGTTTGGGCAAATAGCCCTGATGTCAGAAGAGAAACTGCCTGCGCAGATGTCTCTTCACGTTTTGTGTAAATACGCTCAGAAATGAGGATGAAATGGATAAATATTTAGAGTCAATTAAAAATAATGAACTACCAATAATTACATTTCGGTCTTTTGAAAAGTTTGATGGGGTTACCCATGGATTCACAACAAGACTTGGTGGGGTGAGTAAGGGGATTTTTTCCTCGATGAATCTTTCATTTCAAAGAGGAGACAATTATGAGGATGTAATGAAAAATTATGAAATAATAGCAGATTACATTGGATATCCTGTGAATAAATTTGTAGCATCACATCAGACACACACAACCAATATTCGTGTGGTAACAGAGAATGACTGCGGAAAAGGAATAATTTTTGAAAGAGATTATGAGGATATAGACGGACTTGTTACAAACGTGCCGGGAATAGTATTGTTCACATATTATGCAGATTGTGTTCCGCTGTATTTTTTTGACGAAAAAAACAGGGTTATTGCATTGGCACACTCAGGATGGAAAGGAACAGTTGGTAAAATTGGGAAAGTCATGGTGGAAAAAATGTGTGCGGAATTTGGCTCAAGGCCAGATGATATTTTTTGTGCCATAGGACCTTCAATATGTCAGAACTGCTATGAGGTTAGTGGGGATGTGGCTGAAGAATTTATGAGAAATTTCACGGAGAATGAGTGGAAATCATTCATAAAGGATGGAAGACCGGGAAAATACCAGCTAAATCTTTGGGAGGCCAACAGGAAGATATTTTTAGAGGCCGGTATTTTGGAGGCTCATATCGAAAACAGGGAGATTTGTACCTGTTGTAATAAAGAAATACTATTTTCACACAGAGGTTTAAATGGTAAAAGGGGAAATTTGGCTGCATTTATGGCACTGGATAGATAATTAACATAAGTAAGGTAACATAATGTAGAATTTCTTTACAAAAAAGCGTATTACTGATAAACTAGAAGGAAATCATAATAAAATTTTTATAGCAGAAATGAGGTAAATCATGAAAAAACAGGTTGTTGCAATTGTGGGTAGACCAAATGTTGGTAAATCCACATTGTTTAATGTCCTTGCCGGTGAAATGATTTCAATTGTGAAGGACACACCGGGAGTAACAAGGGACAGAATATATGCAGATGTAACATGGTTAGACAAGACATTTACAATGATTGATACAGGGGGTATTGAGCCTGATACAAATGACATCATTCTCTCACAGATGCGTGAACAGGCTGAAATTGCCATCAATACTGCAGACGTTATTATTTTTATAACTGATGTAAGACAGGGGCTGGTTGATGCAGATGCAAAGGTGGCAGATATGCTCAGAAGAAGCAAAAAGCCAGTTGTTTTAGTTGTGAATAAGGTGGATAATTTTGACAAATTCATGCCGGATGTGTATGAGTTTTATAATCTGGGTATTGGTGACCCGATACCTGTCTCAGCAGCATCAAGGTTAGGAATAGGAGACATGCTTGAAGAGGTGTGCAGTCATTTCACTGATGCTGATGATGAAGAAGAGGAAGATGAAAGACCTAGAATTGCCATTGTCGGTAAGCCAAATGTTGGAAAATCTTCTATTGTAAATAAATTACTGGGCGAGGACCGTGTGATTGTATCAGATATTGCGGGAACGACAAGAGATGCTGTTGATACAGAGATTAAACGCAATGGAAAAGAGTATGTTTTTATTGATACCGCTGGTTTGAGAAGAAAGTCCAAGATTAAGGAAGAATTGGAAAGGTACAGTATTATAAGAACTGTTACAGCAGTTGAAAGAGCTGATGTGGTCGTGGTTGTCATTGATGCTACAGAAGGGGTTACTGAGCAGGATGCAAAAATTGCGGGTATTGCACATGAGAGAGGCAAGGGAGTTATTATTGCCGTAAACAAGTGGGATGCCATTGAGAAAAATGACAAGACAATTTATGAGCATACAAGAAAAATAAGAGAGGTTTTGGCATATATGCCATATGCAGAAATGTTATTTATTTCAGCAGCCACCGGTCAGAGATTAAATAAGCTTTTTGACCTTATTGATATGGTAATACAGAACCAGAATTTAAGAATTCAAACAGGTGTATTAAACGAGATTATGGCAGAGGCAGTTGCATTACAGCAGCCACCTTCAGACAAGGGAAAAAGACTTAAACTCTACTATATTACACAGGTTGCAGTTAAGCCGCCTACATTTGTGATTTTTGTAAATGACAAAGAGCTTATGCATTTTTCATATACAAGATATATTGAAAATAAGGTTAGGGAAGCCTTTGGATTTAAAGGGACGGCACTTAAATTTATTATAAGAGAAAGAAGTGAAAAGGAATAATTATGGAACGTTTGATTTGCATAGGAATAGGATATTTATTTGGGATTTTTCAGACAGCGTTTATTTATGGGAAGTTAAATCACATTGACATCAGGGATTTTGGCAGTGGAAATGCCGGAACAACAAATGCAATGAGAGTGTTGGGAAAGAAAGCGGGATTTATAACGTATTTTGGTGATGCACTTAAAGCAGTTTTTGCCAGTGTTCTTATTTGGGCAATTTTCAAGGAGAAAAGCGCAGATTATTTATTTATTTTAAAGATTTATGGTGGTCTTGGAGTTGTTTTAGGCCATAATTTTCCTTTTTATATGGGATTTAAAGGCGGAAAAGGTATAGCCGCTTCTTCGGGTGTCATTTTAGGGCTTGGGGATTACAAGCTCACGCTTATGGCTCTGGTTACATTTTTTTTGATTGCATTTACCACAAAATATGTTTCAGTAGGATCACTTGCAATGATGCTTGGATTCCTTGTTGAGTTTATTGTGTTCAATGAATTATCAATGCTGGGATTACATAATGATATGAAATTCACAGGTAATGAGAGAATTGAGACGTTTATATTAGTGTTTGTTATTTCAGCACTTGCTTTTATTAAGCACAAGGAAAACATAAAGAGATTGATTGCAGGTAATGAGAGAAAAATAGGTCAGAAGAAAGAGGTGTAGCATTATGGCAAATATTTCAATTTTAGGTGCAGGTGGCTGGGGAATTGCCATCGGGGTATTACTTAATAATAATGGTCACAATGTGACAATGTGGTCAGCGGTTGAAAGAGAAGTAAACATGTTGACAGAAAAAAGAGAAAATACTGTCAGTCTTCCTGGAATCATTATTGATGAGAAGATAAAGATTACTTCAGATTTAAATGAGGCAGTTGAGAACAAAGACATAATAGTATTGGCTGTGGCATCTTCATACATACGTTCCACGGCAAACAGAATTAAGGATTTGGTAAAAGATGGCCAGATTATCATAAATGTTGCCAAAGGTATTGAAGAGAGCACTCTTATGACAATGACAGATATAATCGAGGAAGAAATACCAAATGCAGATGTGGCTGTTTTGTCAGGACCAAGCCATGCAGAGGAAGTGGGAAAAGGACTTCCTACAACCTGTGTTGCAGGTGCTAAGACAAAGAAGACAGCTGAATACATACAGAATATTTTTTCATCAAAGGTGTTCAGGGTTTACATAAGTCCGGATATGCTGGGAATTGAATTAGGTGGCTCATTAAAGAATGTTATTGCCCTGGCGGCAGGTATTGCAGACGGACTAGGCTATGGAGATAACACTAAGGCTGCGTTAATTACAAGAGGTATTACAGAGATTTCGAGACTTGGTATTGCTATGGGGGCAAACAGTATGACTCTGTATGGACTTACAGGAACAGGAGACCTTATTGTGACATGTGCAAGTATGCATAGCAGGAACAGAAGAGCTGGAATTCTTATGGGGCAGGGATACACCATGGATGAAGCTGTCAAAGAAGTAAATATGGTGGTTGAAGGTATATATTCTGCAAAGGCAGCAAAGAAGCTGGCTGAAAAATATAATGTCAGCCTTCCTATTATTGAAGTTGTAAATATGATTTTATTTGAGAATTTAAGTGCCAAGGATGCTGTTGATGAGCTTATGTTAAGAGACAAGACAATGGAACATCCGGGGCTGGAATGGGAATAAGACAAAACAATGTATAGCAAAACAATGTATAGGAGGTTTTATGTCTGTTGTAAAGAGATATAACCCTAATAAATTTTATTTTTCTGACAGAATTGTTGAAAAAGTCAATACAATATTTGATAATGATTTCACAATAGTTGAAGCACCAACAGGATTTGGAAAAACTACGTCAGTCAAAAATGCACTGAATGAAAGTGCGGATTTGGTGGTTTGGATTACTGCAGAAAATGAGGATAAGGAACAGTTTTTTCTGAGTTTCTGCGACAGTATTGAAAATATTGATGATGAAATTGGAAAAAAACTGAAATCCATGGGATGTCCAAATGGACCAGAGGAAATTCAGAAGATATGTAACTGCATTGAAGAGATAGAATTAAAGGAAAATTATATTTTTGTTTTTGACAATTTCCAGTATGTATCTGATTCCGGACTTGGTGATATGGCATATAAGATAACTGAGAGTTTATCAGGAAAGATTAAGATAGTTATTCTTACTCAAAATGTAAAGTCTGCAAATCTCATAGATATGATTTTTGACAAAAAAATCAACTATATTGGAAAAACTGACCTGGAATTTAATTTTGACGAGATAAAATATTATTATAAAGAATGTGGAATAAAGCTTTCAGAGCAGGAAGCGGAATATTTGACAAAATATACAGAGGGCTGGATTAGTGCTCTGTATTTACAGATGCTTCATTATATTGCTAATAATGAATTTGAGGCTGATTCCGGAATAGATAAACTTGTGTGCAAGGCAATTTGGGATAAGATCACTGTTGAAGAGCAGGATTTCCTTATTAGCATGTCAATTTATGACAGCTTTTCACTTAAACAGGCAATGTTTGTTGGAGCAGAAGAGTTTAACCAGGATGAAATAAGGAAAATATTAAATTCTAATTCCTTTATCAGATATGAGTCAAAGGAAAGAAAGTATTATATTCATGCTATTTTAAGATACTTTTTGCAGTCAGAATTTGAAAAATTTGACACAATTGTACAAAAGAATGTGTATGAAAAGGCCGCAAAATGGTATGAGGAGAATGAAAACTATTATCAGGCTATGTTATATTTCTATGAAATAGGAAAATATGACGATATATATGAGATGAAGCTTTCTTTGGATGATTTGATTCCTTGTCTGACAAGGGCAAACCGGGAAATGTTTATTAAGATTATTTCAGGTGCATCAGTAGAGGTTAAAGAGGAGAATTTTGCAACCAGTATTGCTTTGGCCTTTGCATTATTTATATATAATGAAAAAGATTTCTTTAATAATGAATGTGAGCTTATTGAAGATTTGATAAAGGATTCGGATTATCTTAGAAACAGGGAAAGAGAAAAGCTTTTGGGAGAGATAAGATTCTTTAAATCGTTTAAGGATTATAATGATTTGGAAAAGATGTGTGATTCCTTTGAGGAAGCTTATGAGCATATGCAGTCCCCATCATCAATCTATTCAGGCAAGTTTAGTCTGATTTTTAAGACACCATCGGTGTTGGGATGTTTTTTCAGGACTCCCGGAAAAGTTTTGGAGGAGTTAGAATGTCTCGAAAGAACAATGATTTGCTATTATAAGATTACCTCAGGAAACAGCAAAGGTCTTGAGGCAGTTATGAGAGCGGAGATTCTTTATAATCAGGGAATATTTGAGGCTTCGGAAACATTATGCCAGAAGTCACTTTACATGGCTGAGACACGAGGACAGACCAATGTCTATATTGCCACGATGTTTTTAATGGCAAGGCTGGCCTGTTTTGAAGGTGATTATGATAATCTAAAGCACATAATCAAAAGCATAGGTAAGAAGCTTGAGACAACCGGTGAACGAGATAAGCTTGTAATGGCTGATTTATCTGTCGGGTTCGTGTATGCGATGATTGATAAAATTAACGGAATACCGGAATGGCTTAAGGATGAGAAAGATATGGAAACGAAATGTACAGTTCTTTCATTATCCATTGGAAATGTGATTTATGGAAAATTCCTGCTTGAAAATGAGGAGTATTCCAAGTTTTTGGGCATTAGTGGTCAGATGCTTGGAGCATCCAAGGTGTATGGCAATGTATTTTTCCAGATATATTTATATATTTATATTTCATATGCAAACTATATGCTTGGAAATAAAGCCAAAGCGGTTAAATTTCTTGATGAAGCTTTGAATATTGCCAGCAAAGATAATTTTGTAATGCCTTTTGTCGAAAATTATAAATATATTGATGCTGTCATGGATATTGAAAATAAAACTTCAGCATACAATGAATTTTTCGATAGAATTAATAATATATATAAGAGAAGTGAAAAGAAGTTCAAGGGAATAAAAAATTCCTACAGAGAAGATGTTGATTTTGGGTTAACAAAGAGAGAATTACAAATTGCAAAGCTGGCAGCAAAAAGAATGACAAATAAAGAGATTGCAGATCAGTTGTTCTTAGCAGTTGGAACAGTAAAGAGTAATTTAAAGACTATTTTTGCCAAACTTAATATTAAATCAAGAGCAGAACTTAAGGATTTCTTTGGAGAATAAAAATTGTAACAGTTCAACCCGCGCCATTCGCAAAGCACACCTACGGTGCTTTACCGCTGCTACGCAGCTAACTTTGCTCATAATATGGCTGAACTGTTACTAAAAATTACCCCCAAAAGTGGGGTTGAATTTGCTATAGTGATATTTTATTATATACTCAACAAAGAGGATGTGAAAAATAAAGGAGGTAATTACAATGGCTAAGATAAGAGATGTTGAACCAAAGTACGGATATCGCTTATTAATAGAGTTAGACAATGGAAATGTTGTCTTTCTTAACATGGCAGACAAAGTTGAAACAGTTCGTTTCTACGACTTGAAGGATGTGGATTTCTTTAATCAGGTTGAGACAGATGGTTATGCTTTGTATTGGGATTATGGTAGAATTTCTATTAGTCTCTCAGAGGTATATGAAATGAACCGGGTTAAGAGAGAGGAAGCAGAAAAGAGAAAAGGAATAGTCTGATTTTTAGCTTGTAATTTATTCGAGTTTAGTATTAATAATAAAAAGACGCAATTGTGTGCGTGGGAAGTTTGTGATTGCATCTTTTGATGAAGAATAGCCATTATAGATGAGCTTGAGGCTTGCCTATAATGGCTGTTTTGTGTATGTAGTCATGATGTAATGGTTAGGACGGAGGTTTAATATGTATGTAATTTTATTTTTTTTATTAGCAACGGTTGTGCAGCAATATATTGTCAATTTCATAAATGAGGCCTTTGTTAAACCCAGGATTAACAGGCATGTGATTGTATGTCTGTATATTATCGCAAATTTACTTCAGATTACTGTATCTCGTTTTTTTGAAGATGCTTTCATGGCGAAATTATTTTTTGGCTGGATTCTTTTGATAATTATTTTATGTTTATGTTATAGAGGTAGTCTGAAAAGAAAAATAATGGCATTTGTAACTATGCTTGCAGTAATATTTAGTGCAGACCTGATTACATCACAGATATATTATTTGTTTTCAGAGGAGCCGCTGGATGTGGCATTTACATATACTGTTGAAAGAAGCATCATAGGCTTTGTTTGCAGTATTTTACAGATTCCGTTTGTATACGCAATTTATAAGTTGCAAAAAAGAATCAAACTGAATTTGAGAGGAAAACAATGGTTATTTATTGCGGCTATTGTGCTTTTACAGATAATGGGGATTTCCGTTTATGACATATTATTTTACAAAATGCATGAAAAAATGAATTGGCTTGTAGTAATAGCAGGGATATTATTTTTGCTGTTTGATATATGGATATGTAAAGTCATTCTTATGTTTGAGGTAAAAAAGGAAACCGAAGAGAGTATTGAGAATATGACAGAATGGAATAGGATGATGACGGACTATTATCTTGATGTGAGCGATAAAATGAACGGACTGTCTGATTTAGGAGAAATGTATGAAAACAGGATGAAAGCCGTATACAGTCTTGTGGGAAAAGAATATGAATCCATATCATACCATAAAGAATCCAAATTTCCGCAATGTGATAATAAAATAGTAAACAGCATAATGAAAAATGTTGTAATGGAACTGGAAAGAATTAACTGTACATTCGATATACGTTTAAATATTCCAAATGAAATAGACATGGAAATAATGGATTTATCAAGCATATTCATTAACATGTTTGACAATGCCATATGCGCCGTGGGAAAATATATGAGTGAAGGAAGGAATGAAGGGCGGAATGAAGGGCGGAATGAAGGACGGGGAACATTAATTGGCGGAAACATTGACGGTGAGCAATGCCTGCTTCGTGCTGAAGCAGAGTATAAAGAGAGAGAATTGATAATTGAGGTGACGAATCTGAAGAGTAAATCAGACAAGGTTAGGAGGATAAATAATAACTTTATCACAACAAAGGAAAACAAAGATGCCCATGGATACGGAATACAGATAATTAAGCGAATTGCTGAAAAGTATGGTGGAAGCATGGACATTGAGTATGATGATGACAGTTTCAAAAACAGGGTGGTTATGAAAATATAGAAACTTATTGCGAAAAGGATGAAGAATATGTTTTTGGAAATTATAAAAAATAACATTTTGATAATATCTATTTTGATAAATTTTATAGTAATGATTTTCTTCACATTTTATCTGTTGTATAAAAAAAGAAAGTATAAAGTAAAGTTTAGTAAAATATCAGGATTGTTTGTATACATATGCTCTGTAATATTAATAGACTTATCCCTTGTATTGTCTTATCACAGGATATATAGAAGTACTATGATTAAATTATCTGTTGCACCTGCAATACTTATCATTCCTGTGTTATTTTTGACAAAAATATTGTCTGAAATAATTGCGAAGGAACAGGTTGATTTGCAATATGAATTTTTAGTCAGAAAAAGAGAAAGTGATGAACAGTATTTTGAGTCAATGAAGGAATATATGGATAGACTTTCTGGAATGAGGCATGATTTTATGAATCAGATACAGTTGGCTTACTCAATGATTGAGGGAAATGAAAATGCCGATGAGGGAAAGAAATTATTGGACAGTATGAGTCAGGAGCTTATTTCAACCAGGCCGGCAATGTATTGCAGTAACCGTATGATAAATGTTGTCCTGACAATGTGTGCGAAAAAAACATCAGATAATAATATTAAAATGAACATAGATGTTATTGTTCCGGGGGTTTTGAAAAATGAGGAAATTGTTTGTAGTGTGATAAATAATATGGTTCAGGAATGTATTGAATTAACAGCCCTGTGTAGGAATAGTGAGACACAGGAGGTTGATTTTAGTATGAAAAAGAAGGAAGACAGAATTGTTTCTGTTTTGACTATGAAAACTGGTGAGTTTATAGATGAAGAGGGATTTAATAAAACCAGAAAAATGTATGATAAATACTTGAATTATGTTATGAAAAAATGCCATGGTGAGGTTTATTGTGAGGAAAAGGATGGAAAATTAAGCATTATTGCAGCAATATAGAAAACAGTATTTTTTAAAATGTTTTTCGGAATGTTCTTTTTATTGGGAATACTTTTTTTATTGTATGATGGAAGTGTAAAAAGAAAGTTGATGGCATTTGTTGAAACAATGGTTATAACCTTTAGTGCCGATGTTATAACCACACAGATATATTACAGAATAGGTGTATCTGCAGCCGATTTGTTGAGGGACTACTCTCTGCAGCGTTTTGTTATAACGTTTACCTGTTGTTTAATACAGGTGCCTTTTGTGTATTTTATCCGTAGAATACAAAGAAAACTTAGGCTTAATCTGAGTGCTAAACAATGGGTATACATGTTGATAATAATTTTGTCACAGTTGTTTGCATTATTTATGTACGATTTTGGTATGTATGAAAACCAATATATGAATGGCATTGTGGTGCTTGCAGGTATAGGTTTTCTGATATTTGACATATGGATAAGTAGTATTATAATATTGTTAGAGGTTAAAACAGAGACAGAGGAAAGTATTGAGAATATGACTGAATGGTGTAAAATGGTAACAGACTATTACCTGGATGTAAGTGACAAAATGAACAGACTGTCGGATTCAAGTGAGAAGTATGTAAGCAAACTGGAAGCTGTATACACTCTTGCTGGAAAAGAGTATGAATCAATAAAAAGTCATAAAGACTCTGAAATTCCGCAATGTGAAAATAAAATAGTAAACAGTATATTGAAAAATGTCATTATGGAATTAGAAAGAATTAGCTGTACATACCATATTCAATTTAGTATTCCGGATGAAATAAATATGGAGATTATGGATTTGTCTAGCATTATCATTAATATGTTTGACAATGCCATATGTGCCGTGGAAAAATGTATAAATGAAGGAAAGAATGAAGTACAGGATATTTCAAAAAGTGGGATAAATATGGGTGAAAAATATCATCTTCGTGCCCGTGCAGAGTATAAAGATGGTATAAAGATAATAAAACGTATTGCGGAAAAGTACAGTGGAAGCATGAATATTGAGTATGATGATGAAAGCTTTACAAACAGGGCGATATTAAAAGTATAAAAGTATAGATAACAGTATAGACAACAGGAGAATAACAGGTTATGAGAATAGCTGTATGCGATGACGAAAAAGTGATAAAAGATATTGTGGTAGAACACCTGAATGCATTTTTTAAAAATACAGGTGTACAGGAAAAAATATATATTGACACATTTTCCGGTGCATTTGAAATGTTGGATTATATGGAAAGAAATAAGAAAAAATATGATGTTATATTTATGGATATTATGTTGGGAAAAGATAATGGGATAAAACTAAGTGAAAAAATACTTGCAATTCATCAGAATGTACAGATTATATTTATTACGGGATATATTGACTATGTTGAAGATATATTCGATATTGCTCCAACAGGTTTATTGATAAAGCCGATTTCATATGAAAAAATAAAAAAGGTGATGGAAAAGGTAAATAAAAATATTAGTAATAATGAAAAATACATCACCGTAAATAATAAAGATGGAATTCAGGTAATTCACACAAATGAAATAAATTACATTGAAAGTCAGGGAAGATATTTATTAATTAAACGAAAAAGTGGTGAATTAATTAAGGTCATAATGACTATATCGGAAATGGAACAGATGCTAAACACAGATTTTGTGAAATGTCACAGAAGTTACATTGTCAACTGTAGAAAAATCAGAAGGCTTGACAAAAGGGCAATATACCTTAGTGATGGACAGGATATTCCAGTTAGTTCAGGCAATTATGAGAATGTTCGTAAGAGATATATTAATATTTTAGAGGAGTGAGAGAATTACATACAAAAATAGGTAGTCACATTGACTACCTATTTTTGTGTGGTGAATACAAGTCTTCACGGTATTGGAAACATTTTATTTTATTGTTTTAAACTCTTCAAGATATTTTTTGTTAAGTTCAATCACTTTGTTCATGGCATCCTTGCCTGGAGCGCCTAGGGTAGTACGTTTTTCAACACAGGTTTTTAAACTGATTGCATCATAAATATCTTCCTCGAAAACAGGGGAAATTTTCTTATATTCATCAAGGGTCATGTCATCAAGTGCAATGTTTTTGTCTATACAGTAAAGAACCAACTGACCGATGATGCCGTGGGCATCCCTGAATGGAACACCGTGATTTACCAGATAGTCTGCTGCATCGGTAGCATTTGTAAAACCGTTCTTTGCACTGGCTTCCATTACATTCTTATTAAACTTCATTGTATCAATCATGCCTGTGAATAATACAATACAACCCTTAACGGTATCAATTGCATCAAAGGATAATTCTTTATCTTCCTGCATATCCTTGTTATAAGCCAAAGGTAATCCTTTCATTGTAGTGAGAAGTGAAACCAGGGCACCATAAACACGGCCAGTCTTTCCTCTTACCAGTTCAGCAATATCAGGGTTCTTTTTCTGTGGCATAATGCTGCTTCCTGTACTGTATGAATCATCAATCTCAACAAAACGGTACTCGTTTGAGTTCCAAATTATTATCTCCTCACAGAATCTGCTTAAATGCATCATAATGGTAGAAAGTGCACTGAGTAACTCAATAAGGTAATCTCTGTCAGCCACAGAGTCCATACTATTTAAGGTAGCGCCATCAAAGTTTAGAAGAGAAGCCGTATATTCCCTGTCTAAAGGATAAGTTGTTCCGGCAAGGGCACCAGAGCCAAGTGGACAATAATTCATTCTGGTGTATATATCCTGCAAGCGTCCTCTGTCTCGTTTAAACATTTCAAAATATGCACCGAAATGATGGGCAAGTGTAATAGGCTGCGCCTTTTGAAGGTGTGTAAATCCTGGCATAAATGTTTCTGTATTGTTCTCCATGACTTTTAAGAGAGAATCTAACAACTTAACAAGTAAGCCGTCAATTTCTTTGATTTCATCTCTTGTATAGAGCTTCATATCCAGAGCAACCTGGTCATTTCGGCTTCTTCCTGTATGTAAACGTTTTCCGGCATCTCCTACACGCTCAATAAGTGTCTGTTCAACAAAGCTGTGAATGTCCTCGGAACCGGAAGAAATTTCCAGTTTTCCTGATTCGATGTCGTTAAGAATACTATTTAATCCGTTGATAATAACCAACCTATCATCTTCTGACAAAATGCCCTGTTTTGCAAGCATTGTTACATGGGCAATGCTGCCCTGAATATCCTGTTTGTAGAATTTTTGGTCAAAAGAAATAGAAGCATTAAAGTTGTGAACTAATTGGTTTGTTTCCTTTGTAAAGCGTCCGCCCCAAAGTTTCATAAGTTTATCCGCCTTTCTTTGCTGTAATGTTTAATAAAAAAATAATTGTGCTATAATTGTTCAAGTGAATTATCATAGCAATAATCATTTCTTAAACAATTATAACACAAATTTCAAAATAGTATAGTTACAATAATCTTTATTTTGTGAGAAGCATCATTATTTTATTGCTGCGCTCAATGAATTTTGTCATCTCATCAGGAGACAGCTGTTTGTGACTGATTAATGCCAAATCGTATAACTGCTGGCAGATGAGTTCAGTATTTTCGCCTTCCTTATTATTTAATACATATTTTACAAGGGCATTGTTTGCGTTCAATACAAGTGTTACCTTTGAACCAAACATTGATGGATCCATTCCTGCCATTCCATACATCTTCATCATATCCTGCATTCTGCGGCTCTCTTCTGAAAGGGTAACCATTGAACTGATGTTTTCATCCTTAAGCTTCTCAACCTTAACATCCAATTTGTCATTGTTTAATGCCTTCTTGAAAAGCTCTGTCAATCCATCTACAGTTTCTTTGAATGATTCATCAGATTCTGTTTCCTCTTTGAAAGAGTCGTTTAAGTCAGAGTCAATCCTTAAGAATTTAACACCTTCATTTTTACTCTCAAGATGTGTGATAAATGGCTCGTCAATACTGTGGTCCAAAATTACGGCATCAATGTTTTCGGCACGGAACATATTAATGTACTGGCTCTGCTGAATCTCATCAGTAACATAGAACACGGTATTTTCGTGCTTCTCAGCATTTTTTTCAAGACATTCAGGCAAAGTGAGATATTTTTTATCAATATTTTTGAAAAGAATGTAGTCATTCATCTTTTCGCAGAATTTCTCATCCTTTAAGCATCCGTACTTAATGAATGGACTGATGTCGTCCCAGTATTTTTCGTAGGCTTCCTTATCTGTTTTGCACATGCCTGATAACTTGTCAGCAACCTTTTTGGTGATGTAATCAGAAATCTTCTTTACAAAACCATCGTTCTGCAAAGCACTTCTTGATACATTAAGTGGAAGGTCAGGACAGTCGATTACACCCTTTAAGAGCATAAGAAATTCAGGAATGACTTCCTTGATGTTGTCAGCGATGAAAACCTGATTATTATACAGTTTGATAGTGCCTTCTATTGAATCATATTGAGTG
>JBNRML010000077.1:0-89590 GCA_050309585.1 Lachnospiraceae bacterium | reverse complement strand
CAGTGGCCCTCTGAATACATAGAAATCATCGTAGATGAAATCATAGAAAGGAGGGATGCCAATGTTGACTATGGAAGGTCTCATAGCAGTATTAAGCTTTGGCTTAGGCAGCTTTGGGCTGGGATATGCAATTGGAAAATCACAAAAAAAATAATCGCCCCACAGTCTTGAAGTTTGAGGCGATTATTTTTAAATAACCAAAACTTAGGACTAGCCGTCTATCGGTAGCACCTTCTAGTAATAATACTAACACTGCATGTTGTGGATGTCAAATATTAATTTATACTTAAACACAATAATTATTTATTTGGCAACAATATTAACACAACAAATTAAAAAGTTGATGAATGAATAAAAATTTGATATAATAAAAATGGTGTTACCATAAACGGTAGGCGGTTAGTCCCTATTTAGAGGGACAGTGGCCCTCTGAATACATAGAAATCATCGTAGATGAAATCATAGAAAGGAGGGATGCCAATGTTGACTATGGAAGGTCTCATAGCGGTATTAAGCTTTGGCTTAGGCAGCTTTGGACTGGGATATGCAATTGGAAAATCACAAAAAAAATAATCGCCTCACAGTCTTGAAATTGAGACGATTATTTTTCTAAACAAAATCAGGACTAACCGTCTATCGGTAGCACCTTCTAGTAATAATACTAACACTGCATATTGTGTATGTCAAATATTTATTTATTCTTGACACAAATATATGGTGAATATTGCGATTATGAATAGAAGTAATACAAAATAGACGAAAACACAAGAATATGGAGCTAAAACAATTTTTTGGTTTGGTTATTGACTGCTGAATTGAAATGGATTAATCTATATAAGGAAAAACCGGAGAATGTGTTTTTGGTGGAGGAAATAAAAATGATTCTTAATTACAAATTTAATAATTTTATGTCATTTAGGGAGAATGTCGAGTTTTCAATGTTAGCACCTAGGTCGAAAGTAAAAAATCGTTTCCCAGATAATTATATATCTGTTGACACAGGTGCGGAGGTTTTAAAGACTGCTGTGATTGTTGGAGAAAATGCGGGTGGAAAATCTAACTTTGTTAGAAGTCTCGATTTTTTGAAAATGTATTTTACAGATAATGAACGTGTTAGATCATATAAAAGTATAATTAATATTAATAATATCAAAAAAGATTGTCCTAATGAAGATGATACAAAATTAAGCTATGAGATAGAGATTCTTGCTAGTGAAGGCATATACTATCTGTATTGCCTGGAAACAGATTTTTTGGGAGTTGTTAGTGAAAAATTATGCTATAAAACTCAGTATAAGCAAAAATATAGGCAAGTTTTATCTGCGACAAGGGGTGAATGTGAATGGAATTGCCAAATTGATGATGAAGATTGTAAGTGTAGAGAGAAACTTAAAGATGTTTCTGTAAAATATAAATTGGAAATAAGTGAATTTGAATCTGAACTAAAAAAACAATTCGAAAAGACATCTGAAAATAAGAAAAATCATGGATTATTTATTAGTAAACTTGCACTTTTGGGAAGTGATCATGCAATAAGATTTACTGAGTATATGAAAAATTGCTTGTGTCCAGAGACGAATTTTATTAATTATGGTATTTATAAGTCAATGCAAGCAGAAGAAGAGGATTTAAGGATCTTAAAAGATTCAAGATATTTGGAAATATTTAGAATGATTGACTATAGTATAGTTGACCTTAAAATTGATGATGAAAAACCTTTTTCTAAGACTTTGGTAGTAAGAAAGCGTGCAGATGGAACTGTGTTTGTAAGAGAATTAGCAAATGATTCCAGTGGTGTGATAGAGTTTTTTGCATGGGCAGTACAAATTTTTAAGGTGGTATATGAAAACAAGGTTATTTTTGCTGATGAAATGGATCGTGTATTGAATCCGATATTATCTGATAGAGTTATTTCTTTTATCTGCGGTAAGGAACATAACGGTCAATTTGTTTTTACGACGCATAATGTATTACACTTGGATTTGAAAAATTATATGAAGGAGCAAATATATTTCATTACAAAGGATATAGAAAACTTGGAATCTGAAATGTATTCGTTAGCAGATTTTCCAGAGATAAGATATGAAACAACAAAAATATATGAGTTTTACATGAAAGGAATTTTGGGGGGCACAGCGGTTGAGTAGAAAAGTACGAAAAATAGAAAAGATATTCAAAGTATTTTGTGAGGGGGATACAGAGTATAATTATATCAATGAAATGCGAAAACAATTAAAATTATCAATTGCTTTAAAACCAATTAATATGAAAGGTGGCGGTTACTCAAATTTCTTGGATAGTATTCGTGTAGATAGCGATACGAACTGTGTAGCCAAATTTATTATTATAGATGGTGATAGAGCGATTGATGATGTAAATGAAAAGTATCAATTAAGAGAACTTTTAGAATATTGCATTGTCCAAAACAAAAGCGCAAGAACACCACATTTTTTAGTAGTTAACTATCCGGATTTTGAATATATTGCATGTTTGCATGTGCCTACTTATCGTGGTAAAAGTGTAGCCAAATTTATCGTCAATGAGTTAGGATATAGAAATGTTGATGAGTTTAAAGCTGAATCGAAAGTATATAATGTTTTGAATACAAAAGGGAATTCCGTGGAAGTCATGCTAAATTCATTGAAGAGTACAAATTGCTTTATTGTTAACAAATACTCTTTTAATAAAAGAATGTTTAGTATGTCTGTTGAGACTACATATAACTGGGACAAGCTGGGATATCAAGGCTCAAATATAAATGAGTTTTTTGAGATTGTATTAGGCGATTAAGCGCATAAGAAAGAGGAGATAAAAATGGAATCACGCTTTTATTTTACATTGGAAAACATTGAAAAATCATATGAAAAGAAGGAAGTTCTAAAAGATATTAGTTTTTCGTTCGAAAGTGGAAAAATATATGGGTTGTTGGGACGTAATGGAGCTGGAAAAACCACATTGTTTAATTGTATAAACAGGGATATTGACGTTGATGGCGGAGCTTTTTATTTTGTACAAAATGAAGAAAAAGTGGAAGTCAAACCATCTGACGTAGGTTATGTGCTTTCAACCCCTACCGTACCTGAGTTTTTGACAGGCTGGGAATTTATTCAATTCTTCATAGATATTCATGTGAAAGATAAGTCAAAATTAAAGCCTATCAAGTATTATCTGGATTTAGTCAGCATGAGTGTTGAGGATGCAAATATGTTAATGAAGGATTATTCACATGGAATGAAGAATAAGATGCAGATGGTTGTTAATTTTATAAGTGAACCTAGGTTATTGCTTCTTGATGAACCTTTAACGAGTCTTGATGTAATTGTGTCAGAGCAGATGAAAGAAATATTGAGATGCATGAAATCAGACAGGGTTACTATATTATCAACCCACATACTAGATTTGGCACTTGATTTTTGTGATGAGATTGTTCTGCTAAATCACGGTGAACTTGAACTTTTGCAGAAAGAAAATCTGGAGAAAAATAAGTTTAGGGAAAAGATTATTGAAGCATTAAAGGAGTAGGGATATGTTACAGACTATTTGGTTGATAATGTCACTTAGAATAACCTGTACTGTAAATGCCATTCAGTATTATGTAAGGAGAATTCCCATAATTAAAAGATTGTTCGCCGGTAAGTCATATGATGCCTCTGAATTAAAATTATCATTTTCTATCCTGGCTATTATTTGGGAGATAATAAAAGCATTTGTGGGTAAAATAATATATTTAATCGCAATTATTATTCTCGTGACTTGGGAAATGGATGTGGCGGAGTTTTTAGGTTACAAAGCGGATTTTGGTAATACTTTTTTGCATGTGCTTATAATTTTTACAATAATTGGTGCCATGTTAAACAATCACTTGTTTTGTACGGGAGATGACGAATATAGTGCGGTAATCATGCTGAGGATGAATGCAAAAAGATATGCAATAATAAGCTACTCATATTTTCTGATAAAAATGTTTGTTGGGTTATCAGTAGTGATGAGCATAATTGGTATTTTTATTAATATAAGTCTATGGGTATGCATTCTTTTTGCTGCATATGTTCTTGGTTCAAAACTGCTTGCAACAGCAATAGAGATTGTTGGATATGAGAAAAACAAAGATTATTCATTAGATGGATTAAAGGGATATGGAATATTAGCTATTTTAGCTTTGTTAGTTTTTGCGCTGGTTCCTCCATTGTTTGGATATGAGCTGGCATTTAATATTAGTGTTGTTGTTATGATTGTGATAGGCTTATGTGGTGCAATTTCGATAAATAAGATAAAGAACTATAATAACTATGAACTGACATATAAGAGGGAATTGTTTAATTATAAAAATAATTTGAATGATGCTGCTTCGTCGGTTGAGGAAAATAATTCCCGCAGTGCACTTAAGAGTGATAAACTTGTTGATATAAAAAGTGATAAGCATGGCCTTGAAATGCTAAATGAACTGTTTATTAAGAGACATAAAAAGCTTTTGTGGCAGATGACAAAACGAATTGTAATTGTTGAGGTGTTACTATTTGTTGGCATTTCTGTATTAACTGTTTTTTCTGTTAACTTTAGAGAAGGAATACATAATGAGATAATGAAAATCTTACCAGCTTTAGTATTCGTAATGTATGCGCTTAACAGAGGACTTAATTTCACGCAAGCATTATATGTCAATTGTGATCACAGTATGTTGACGTATTCATTTTTTAAAGAACCCAGGCTGATACTGAAATTGTTCAGGCTTAGACTAAAAGAACTGGTTAAGATAAATATAGTTCCGGCGGCTATACTTGGAGTGGGGTTAGCATTCGTTTATTTTATTTCGGGGGGCACGGATAGTATTATAAATTATTTTGTTTTGATAATATCAGTAGTTTCATTAAGCATTTTCTTTTCAGTTCATTTTATGACAATATATTATTTGCTACAGCCGTACAATTCGCAGACGCAGTTGAAAAGTGCCGGATATTTTATTGTTCGCAATATAACATATGTTATAGCATATGCGCTGGTATTTGTTGAGACATCAAGTGTAATGTTCGGACTAGGAACAATATTCTTTTGTGTAATATACTGTGTGATTGCTTTTTTGCTTGTATACAAGTTTGCTCCAAAGACATATAGAATCAAGAATTGACAGACGGGAGAAGGGTAATAATGATTTATATTTATTGTGCCTTGTACTGTGAGGCAAAGACTTTGATAGAAAAATACAAATTAGTAAGAGAATCAAATGAGAATAGTGTGCCTTTTGAATGTTTTACGAATTCTGATGAAGGGATAACTCTTGTCATCACTGGTGTGGGTGTGATAGCTGCGAGTGTGGCTATCACTTCTTCGTGTATGAAATACAAAATCTCAGAAAAGGATTTTATAGTCAATATTGGAACGTGTGGGGCGAAAAATGAGGAGATGAAGGGGCAGATTTACCTGTGCAGCAAGATTAGGGATGATGCTGCCGGCAGAACGTTCTACCCTGATATGTTATATAAAAATGAATTATGCGAAGCAGAACTTATCACGCTTAGCAAACCGTTGTCAATAAAGGATGAAAGATTTAATTTTTGTGAATGTACAAATAAAAATCGCATTTACGACATGGAAGGTGCAGGGATATGGCAGTCAGCAATGTATTTTACTTCTACGGACAGAGTGTTGATTATGAAGGTGGTGTCTGATATTGGGGACGGACTACTAACGCAATTACAGATGGAAAAAATCATGGAGAGTAAATTTGATGACATAAATAAATTGATAAATGTGTGCAAAGGAGTTGTTGACATAGAAAAAGAGTGCCATAATGATGTAATATACGACCAAAATCTCCTGGAACGATTAGTTAAGGATTTGCATTGTTCTAAGGTAATGCAGGACGGATTGAGACAGTCGCTGACGTATTGCAGGCTGGCAGGCATAAAAGTTGATGAAGTTGTTGATAAGTACTATGAAGCGGGAATTTTACCCTGCAAAAATAAAACAGAGGGAAAGAAATATTATAATGAAATCAGAAGTCAGCTTATATAACCATTCGTTTTCTCACATCTATGTTGAAAAAAATGTAATGGATAATCCAAGAACCCTCGGAATACTAAAGCATTTTCCAAATGCAGAGGTGATTGAGATTGAACATTACAAAGACGTGTTTTGCAGAACTCAACAAAACGTGGAAAGGCAGAAAAAAACACAGGCACTAATTATTGCCCGAAAACAGGGAAATCTGGTGTATGAGGGTGCAAAAGTATGTCAAAGCTTTGGAAACGAATACTTTTATTATACATCGTGTATTATGAACTGCATTTATGATTGTGATTACTGTTATCTTAAGGGAATGTATCCGTCAGGCAATATTGTGATTTTTGTAAATATTGATGATATATTTGCACATATTGAGAAACTGCTTGAAATGCACCCGGTATACTTATGTGTTTCATATGATACGGACATGTGTGCGTTTGAGAGTATCACAGGTTTTGTAAAGGAGTGGATGGAGTTTTGCGCGAGCCACAATAATCTTACTATTGAAATAAGAACAAAATGTGGAAGAAAAGATTTGTATGACTTCTATGAGAATAATGAAAGAATAATATTTGCATACACACTTTCACCTGATGAGATTGTATCTTCATATGAGAGAAAAACGTCATCATTGAATGAAAGATTAGAGGCAATTGTGTATGGAATAAGTAAAGGATTCAGGGTTAGATTGTGTTTTGACCCAATGATATATTGTAAAGACTTTCGTCAGGTGTATAAGAATATGGTTGACAGTATTGTTGAAAAAATTGACATGAGCAGAATACAGGATGTAAGTATTGGTTCATTTCGAATATCAAAGGAATATATGAAGAAGATGAGAAAGATGAGCCCATATTCTGCAGTGGCACAATTTCCATATGAAAATATTGGTGGGGTGTACCAGTATCCCGAGAGCATACAGACAACCATGAAAGAATACATGATAGAATTGCTGAGTGGACACATTGACAGGGATAGAATTTTCCTGGATGAAATATAGTCACGATTATTTGTTAGAAAGAGGTTTGGAATGGATAACGAATGTAGGACCGCAATTGTTACTGGTGCCAGTTCAGGTATAGGAATTGCCATATGTAATGATTTGTTGAAAAATAGCTATAAAGTTTATGGATTTGGAAGAGATTTTTCGGACTCGGAACACAGGGGACTTGATGTTAGTAATGAAAGCTTTAATATGATACAGTGTGATTTATTAGATACTGCTAAGATGACAGAGTATATTAATCATATAAGGAGAGAGGAAGAAATCAGTCTGCTGGTTAATAATGCAGGAGTTGGGTATTATGGATTGCATGAGGAGTTGAATGTATCAAAGATTCAGAATATGGTAAGGACCAATCTTGAAGTTCCCATGATTTTAACTAATATGCTGCTGAGAGACCTTAAGAAAACAAAAGGAAGAATTATTAACATATCATCAGTTACTGCAGATGAACTAAATCCCCGTGGATGTGCTTACGGTGCCACCAAGGCAGGCTTAAAGAGTTTTTCTGACAGTCTGTTTGAAGAGTCGAGAAAATATGGTATTAAAGTCACATCCATACTTCCGGATATGACAAGGACAAACCTCTATCGCAACGCCGATTTTAGAGAGGATGAAGATATAAGGGCATATTTGTTGGCAGAGGATGTTGCACAGGCGGTGGATTATATTATTAATGCAAGGGAAGATATGGTGGTAAGAGAAATAAAACTAATGCCACAGCTTCACAAAATCAGCAGGAAGAAGAGAGAAATTTAGAAGGAAAAATATTCCGGTTAATGGCACTTTTGTGTTTTTTTGTGATATAATACTACATATGAATTTGAACGGATAATTTATTGTTTAGCAGAATGGAGTTTGGTGTTTCAGGGAGGTTGAATGTTATGATTGAGAAATTGAAAAGCATAATTAATGAGAGTGAATACATTGTTTTTTTTGGCGGTGCAGGTGTGTCTACGGAAAGCGGTGTGCCGGATTTCAGGAGTGTTGACGGCTTGTACAATCAAAAGTATAAGTATCCTCCGGAAGAAATATTGAGCCACAGTTTTTTTATGAGAAAAACAGATGAATTCTACAAATTTTATAAGGACAAGATGCTTTTTAAGGGTGTAGAGCCAAATGCTACCCATAAGGCTCTTGCAAAGCTTGAAGAGAATGGAAAGCTTAAGGCAATTGTTACCCAGAATATAGACGGGCTTCATCAGGCTGCCGGAAGCAGAAATGTTTATGAGCTTCATGGCAGCGTTCATCGCAATTATTGTATGAAGTGCAGAAAATTCTATGACTTTGATTATGTATACAATAGTGAGGGGATTCCAAAATGTGAGTGTGGGGGGACGGTTAAGCCGGATGTGGTTCTCTATGAGGAGGGCCTTGATGATATGGTTATTTCAGAATCAGTAAGACACATTGCAAATGCTGACACGCTTATTATAGGCGGGACTTCCCTGACAGTGTATCCGGCGGCAGGTCTTATCAGATATTTCAATGGAAAAAATCTTGTCTTAATTAACAGAGACAGTACAAATATGGACTATAAAGCAAATCTTGTTATTCATGACAGTATAGGAAAGGTTATGTCTGAAGTGGTTAAGTTATAGTATCTCGTCTCTGGGGAAAGGAAAAGTAATGGTTAAGAAATATTTACACAGATTGTTTATAGACGGACTGGGGGGAATGGCCCTCGGACTGTTTTCAACACTTATTTTTGGTACAATTTTATCCCAGATTGCGGGCTTTTTGAGTGGAACACCGGCTGTTTATCTGGGATTTATAGCTGCGGTTGCAAAAAGCCTCACCGGTGCAGGCATTGGGGTTGGCGTGGCAGCAAAATTTAAGGAATCTCCACTGGTTACCGTGGCAGCAGCGGTGGCAGGTATGGTTGGTGCTTTTCCGGCCATGTATGAGCTTTGCGGAACGGAAAATTTTGTCATAGCCCTTGGAAAACCAGGGGAACCCCTTGGGGCATTTGTGGCAGCATACATAGCCATTGAAATAGGACATCTGGTTTCGGGAAAGACAAAGATTGATATTCTTATTACTCCGTTTTTATCGATTATCAGTGGTTCCATGGTGGGAATTCTGATTGGTCCATACATTACCACATTTATTAAATGGCTTGGAAACATTGTGAATGTTAACGTGGACAAGCATCCTGTAATTGGCGGAGTTATTGTGTCCGTATTAATGGGGATGATTTTGACACTTCCAATCAGTTCAGCAGCCATCGGTATTTCAATGCAGATATCAGGGCTGGCTGCAGGAGCAGCTACAATAGGATGCTGTTGTCAGATGGTGGGTTTTGCGGTGGCAAGTTTTAAGGAAAATAAAACTGGCGGTTTGATTGCACAGGGTGTTGGAACTAGTATGCTTCAGATTCCAAATATTGTGAGGAAGCCAATCATATGGTTTCCGGCAATCATTTCCAGTGCAATTTTGGGGCCGATTGCGTCGGCTTTGTTAAAAATGGTCAGCACGCCGGAGGGCTCCGGAATGGGCAGCTCAGGTCTCGTTGGACAGTTTTCGGCTTATAATGCAATGATTGCAGCAGGAACATCCGTACCACTTACGATGATTGAGATAATGGTAATGCATTTCATATTGCCAGGACTTCTTACATTTTTTATTGCTCAGGGCTTTAGGAAAGCGGGTTGGATTAAGGATGGAGATATGGCTATTAAGGTGGATTAGTGCATCGGTTTTTAGTTAATTGGATATACGGTTGATTGATAAGAACTGGCTGGATTACGATTGATTGAGATTGTGTTAATCCGGTTGAGAAAGGGAGAAAAGGCATAGTTATGGAAGAAAAAGAGTTTTTGAGTGGCGGCATTGATGAATTAAATGTTATGCTTCAGGATTTTGAAAAAATTGATGCCTGCAGGGATAAAATAAATCAATGCACATCTGAAAACAAGAGATTAAAAAAAGCCCTGGAACAGAAGAAGCAGGAAATTGAGAAGGAAAAAAACAGTGCTGTCAAAAATGAGCTAAATGGGACCATTGCGGAGGAAGAACAGGTAATCAGCATTAACAACAAGAAAATAAGAGAGGTAAAATCAAGCAGAAATAAGGCTAAGGACAGAGGAATTAAGGACAGAATTGAAGTTGAAACTGAGGACCTTGTGAAGGAAAATAAAAGACTTCACAGGGAAGTTCGAAAGAAACTCAGGGAAAATGATTTGCCTGGATTTTGCGACAGTAAATGGTTTTACACATTGTATTTCACGGAGGGAATCGTTCAGTGGCTCATAAAGATAGGGGTGTTCCTGCTGTGCTTTGTGATTATTCCTGATATTGTGGTTAAGATTGTTAATCCGTGGTTTTTGTTTAAGTTTTTACTTTTCGCTTTGGTGGATGTTATCTTTTTTGGAGTATATATTACTATTTTCCTTGTGACAAAGGATAAAAATGATGGAACTTTGGAAGAACTTCAGGAGGAGAGAGAAAAAATTCTTGATAATGAGAGGAAAATCCGGAAAATAAAGCGTGGTATAAAGACTGACAGGGATGAAAGCCAGTACAATCTTTCTGATTTTGATGAGGAGCTTGAGGCTCTTAAGAGTAATCTTGACTCAGTGACAAAGGAAAGAGACAGAAAGATTAAGGTGTTTGAAGAGAAGAGAAAACCTGAAATTGAAGAAGAAGTTTCGGCTAAATACAGTGAGGAACTGGATTTGCTAAATAAAAACATTGAAGAAAATGAAGGTGCTTACAATAAGCTGTTAAGAGAAATGGAAGCTGCAAAAGAATTAGTTCGCGACAAATACGAAATGTATTTCACGGAAAAGTTCACAACAAAATCTGTCTGTCAGAAAATGATGGAGGAAATCTCCGAGGGACGTGCGGGGAATATTGAAGAGGCGTTTCGGATTGTAAAAGAGAAAAAATTCCTATAGGGATGTGGGGAAATATGACAGACTAAATCGTTTCATGTCGAAACATTTTTTGTTTTCATAATCTAAATCGACAATAAATTTAATACTCCTGTGATAAAATGTTCCAAAAATTAAATGATGGGAGGAATTAAATTGATTGAGGTAATATATAAAGGCGACAGTGATGCCTGTAACCGGGAGGTGGATATAAAGCTCCCAAAGAATGTGAGACAGATTGGTAATTGTGACCATTTTGATGTGAAGGTTTATGTTGAAGATTATGTTATGACTTATATAAAGCATTTTGGCAGCAGGAGTCTCAGATATGGGGTTTTGCTTGGCAATGCATTGATGGGGAATGGAAATAATTATATTTTTATAAAGGGGGCGGTGTGTGCCAAACCTGATATTGATAATGAGATTGTTTTTGATGATCAGGTTTGGACAAACGTATACAGTGATATTAAGGCATATTTTGATGACGTGGAGATTGTGGGCTGGTTTGCGTCCATGCCGGGGATGTTAGAAAATGATATGGAGGTAATCAGGAAGGTTCACCTTGATAATTTTGCGGGAAACAACAGAGTATGTTTTATTATAGACCGAATAAATGATGAGGATTCATTTTATTATTATGATGAGGGTGGCATGAAGGAGTGCCCGGGACATTACATATATTATGAGAAAAATGCAGATATGCAGTCTTATATGGTAATTAATACTGAGGAAAATACATTGCCTGAGGATTTTGAGCAGAGCAGGAAAAGCAGGATTAATACAAGGGTGCACAGAATATTTTTTGAGCCTGAGGTGAATAAAAAGGAGTCAGGTGACAAGAAGAATTTAGAGGCAGCAAAAGGTGAGGCGGATTCACAAAAGATTATGGACTTTAGTGCTTTTAAGGAAAAAATTCCCGTGTTTGCGTCTTCGGCATCCTCATTTATGTTGTTAGCGGTGCTGTTTTTGACAGTTGCACTCATGAATAATACGGGACAACTTAAGAATCTGAAAAAGGCGGTGTCGAACATTGGTGACAGAGGAAATTATTCTGACGAGAGGGCGAATATTGTAGATGTGGCAGGAAGGGTTCAGACTACAGAGAAGCCTTCAGAGACGGTGACAGAAAATGCAACGCAGCCGGTATCGGAGCCGGTATCAGAGTCGGAAACCAGTAACAATGAGGAAAATAAGGCTACAGTTGAGGCGGTGACAACAGAGAGGGAGACCTATGTTATTAAGGAAGGGGATACGCTGTATGACATCAGCAGAAAGGTTTATGGAAAATCAGACCACATAAATGACATAAAGGAAGCTAATAATATTGCTGACGAAAACAGACTTAAAATTGGTGAAACAATTTTACTTCCATAAAAGGATATTAGGTGCTATACTCTAAAGATGAGCCTAATTAATAATGCACAAAAGATGGTGCGGAAATGAGGAAATAATGAGTGGAGAAAACAGTTTTCCCATCTTAAGCGGGAGAAAAAAGATTATTATACTGACAGTAGTTCTGTTAATTTTAATTGCTGTGGCTGTGTTTTTATATAGAGATAAATTGAATAACAAGGTTTTTAATAGTTATTCGGTTACGGGCAGTGTGAAGATTGACAGTCAGATAGTTACAAATTCTAAAAAATTTTATGGAGGCGTGTTGCTTTACAGTGCTGATGGGATTTCTTTTTATAAGGAAGGCAGGGAAGTCTGGAACAAAGCCATTGACATGAGTGCTCCTGTTATTGATACATGTGGCGGATATATAGCAATGGCAGAGTCAAAATCCAACGGTATTTATATTTTTGATAAAAATGGGAATCAATATAATATTCAGTCTACCTATCCTGTAATCTCGGTGCAGGTTTCAAAGCAGGGTGTCGTGGCAGCTACGTTGGATGACGGTGATGCAAATTATATTGAGCTCTCTGACAAGGAGGGCAACAAAATTGCCAGCGGCAGAACCGTGCTTGCAGGTGATGGGTATCCGTTGGATATATCCATTTCTGAGGATGGACAGAAGCTGGTTGCTTCATATATTTCTGTATCAAATGGTACTACCCAGTCAAAGGTTGTTTTTTACAATTTTTCTGCTGTTGGCGAAAATGAAGTAGACCGTATTGTGGGTGGATTTAACCAGTACAAATCAACTCTCGTACCGGATGTGGAATTCATAAATAATTCCACGGTAGTTGCCTTTGGAGATAATATGTTTTCAATATATTCAATTGATGAGAAGCCGAAGCTTGTTTATGAAAAAGAGTTTGATGGCAAGATTCGTAATGTATTTTACAATGCAGATAACATTGGAATAATATTCGAAAGTCAGGAGGCTTCTGAGACTGGGATACTCAAGGTATATGACAAAAAAGGAAAGGTTGTCATGACTAAAAAACTTGATTTCCCATACACTGAAGCATATTTTGCAGGGGAAAACGTAGTATTCTCAAACGGTGCTGAGTGTAAAATGTTCTCATTTAAGGGAAAATGCAGATTTGATTATGTGTTTGATATGAATGTGAGGAGAATATTGCCGCTGAGCTATGAAAAATATATTCTTGTTGCAGAAGAGGAAATTAGCGAGATTACTTTAAAATAGGATGATGCAAAGGAGAAAACATGGAATATATAATTTTAATAACCCTTGTGCTGCTGGTTGCTTCAATGTTTTTTTATGGATATAACAGAGGTTTAACCAGGATGATATTATCGGTATGTATGTCAGTGGCGGCTTTTGTTTTGGCTTTTTTTCTGGCAACACCAATAGAACTTTTTTTGAAAAATAACACGCCAATATATGATAATGTAAATAAAAAAATGGAGAAATATGTCGATAAATATATTTCTGAAGAAGTAAATGATGCAACAGAAGAGGTTCAGAAAAAGTCCATTAAAAAACTGAATGTGCCTTCTTCATTAAAAAAGACCATTGAAAAAGGCAATACAAAGGAAATCAGGGATAAGATTGGAGCAGAGACTTTTACGGAATATGTTGCGAAGATGCTGACAGACAAGCTTATTTCATGTCTTACTTTTGTTATAGTATTTGTTATTCTGAACATTGGGCTTAGAGTTGTGGCAGGAATGATTAATTTTGTCAGCTACCTGCCTCTCATAAGAGATGTGAACAGATGGCTTGGAGGACTTTTGGGACTGGCTGAAGGAATTATTCTGGTATGGCTGCTTTGTGTCCTGGTTACTGCCTGCGCAAGTACAAAAATGGGTCAGGAGATTTTGAACGCAATTAGTTCTAATCAGGTACTTAATTTCATATATAATAATAATCTGATTACAAAATTTTTGTTCTAGTGTATCGGTTTCTTAATAACTGGACTTTTGGGACCTAGAGACCTGGGCATTTTTGAAAAAAATGCTTGACGAATGAAAAGACAGTTGCTATAATATACACGTTGTCACGGCAGTGACGTGAAATGGCGACGTCGCCAAGTGGTAAGGCCCCGGTCTGCAACACCGTTATCACCAGTTCGAATCTGGTCGTCGCCTCTATATTGAAAAAGAGAATCCCATTGGTACGGAAGTACCGGTGGGATTTTGTTTTGTGGGTCTCGACCATATTGGCCTCACGAAGTGTGACGGGGTAGCCTTATCACGAGGAGCATTCACTGTCATATAATCCTTTTAAATATGAAAATAGCAGACTTCTTTTATGTGGCGAAAGCCGGTTATACATTTCTATCAAATGTCTTATTTCATCGTTTATTGGAATAATGTTTAGACTATTCTCTGAGAAAAAATCTGATATCGTAATATTAAGTCCGTCACAGAGCTTAAATAATGTGTGCAGACTAGGCAGTGTGTGTCGTTTGAACATATTATTTATACTGGAATAAGGGATTCCGCAATGCAATGCAAGTTTATATCTTGACCAGCCAAGAGATGTTAAAATTTTCTTTATCCTTTCGAGCACATCAGGGCAATTATTTTCCATAGACGTTATTCCTCCGAGAGTACATTACTTATTACAGATAACATACCTCTTATATACGCATAAATACAGATGAAAATAAGCACCGGCCTGTATACACCCATATGTGCGGGAAGTGACTATTTATCGCATAATCCTTCTATGTATTGCACCAGATACTGATGCTTTGATGCGTCCAGGGAGGCAACAATATCATATAGATGATTGAGCTCCTGTGACGAAAAATGATTTTTGGACAAATGCGCTTTTTTGTTTGTTAATGACAGTTTTGGAGCAAAAAAATCGCAAAGTGATATGTCAAAACAAGAACATATTTGAATAAGTGTAGGAATGGAAGGATATGATTCATTTTTAATCATACTGTAAAGCGTGGAAATTGGTATATCAGCGGCCTTGGAAAGCTGATAAAATGAAAGCTTGTGTGAACTGCAGAGTGCAGTTATCCTGTTGATTACTTCTTTATTACTCATAAAATACCCCATACATCATAAAAAATTCGTCTAAATTTACATCCTAAAATACATACCCAAAAACATAATTAAATAATGTGCCTTTTAATAATATCCCTTATTGTGTCATACAGATAAGGTTTTAAATCATCTATGGAGACAGGCTCGTCATATAAAATGGAGCTATAGCAGGTTGAACTGATAAGCTCAATTATCATGAAGAGCATTACTTCAGGATCCTTGAATTTATAGTCATCTCTGTTTAATAGTCGTGTATATATATTATAGAAATATAAATCATCGTCATCCAAAGGAGTGATGAGTGATGATTTAAAAATGCCCCAGCTCAAGTTTTTAGAAATGAAATTAAGTAAGGCCTTGTTTTCGCAGAACTGATTAATGATATTATCTGTAATAAATATTATTTCTTCATATAAATCATGAATATCTGCCTTTGCAAGGGCTTCGTCTGCAATGTGAAAAAGCTGGCTGGCCTTTTTCGCAATAAGCATGTTTCTTATGTCGTATTTATCTTTGAAATATAAATAAAAGGTTCCCTTGGCAACACCTGACTGATTCACAATGTCTGAAATGGATGTTTTGTGTATTCCTTTTGATGTGAACAGATTAAAGGCGGAATCTAAAAGGGAATCTCTCTTTACTTTTTTGTTTTGTTCTAGTTTGCTCATAATCACCATTCCTTTTAAGATCTATTACTAATAATATACCATAAAAACAGCATATAGGAAATAAATAAAAAAAATATAAAGTTAAAATTTAAGTATTGACCACTGGTCATCTTTGTGTTATATATTATGCAACAGAAATGACCGTTGGTCAATGCTTAAAATTTATAGTGATAGAAAAGAGGGAAAATATGTTAAAGTTGGCAAAAAAAATTGTAAAAAACAAAATAGCTATTTTAATTGTCAGTTTTTTGTTATTGATACCTACCGGCATTATTTACGCAAACACCAGGATAAACTATGACATCCTTTCTTATTTGCCGGAAGATATTGATACAATGAAGGGCCAGGAAATTCTTACTAATGAGTTTGGAACGGGGGCCTTCGCAATATGTGTCGTAGAGGGGATGGATAATAAGGGAGTGGCAGCCCTTGAAAATGAGATAAAGGGTGTTAAGCACGTTAACAAGGTTGTATGGTATGATTCGCTGGCAGATTTGTCTGTTCCAATGGAAGTTCTTCCGGAGGATGTGAGAAAAGCATTTGTAAATGATGAGAAGAACAGTACTTTGATGTTTGTTACATTTGACACTTCCTCATCAGCAGATGAAACATTAGACGCCATAGCTGAAATCAGGAAGCTCACAAAGAAGCAGTGCTTTTTAAGCGGAATGTCTTCCGTGGTTTTGGATATTAAGGAAATATGTAAAACAGAAACCATAGCATATGTAGCGATTGCAGCAATCCTTTCAGCTATTGTCCTGGGACTGACAATGGATTCCTATCTTGCACCGGTGTTTTTCCTTATGAGTATAGGAATGACAATTATTTACAACCTGGGAACCAATTTCATTGCAGGAGAAATTTCATTTATTACACAGGCACTTGCAGCGGTTCTTCAATTGGCGGTAACGCTGGATTATTCGATTTTTCTGTGGCACTGCTATCAGGAGTACAAGGAGAAGTATCCGGGTGAAAACGACAGGGCAATGGCACATGCCATTTCAAATACATTCATTTCGGTTGTGGGAAGTTCCGTTACCACGGTTGCAGGATTTATTGCCATGTGTTTCATGACATTCACACTTGGCATGGACCTGGGAATAGTAATGGCAAAGGGTGTTATTTTAGGGGTAATTGGATGCGTGACAATTCTTCCATCAATGCTTCTTGTGTTCGACGGGGCACTTGAAAAAACAAGGCACAAGGCAATCATTCCTAACCTTGGTGTAATTGGAAACTTCGTCACAAAGAAATTCGGTATATTTATTGCGTTGTTCCTCATCATCCTTGTGCCTGCATTTTGTGGGTATACACACACAGATGTTTATTATGATTTGGTTGGTACTCTTCCAAAGGATTTGAACAGTGCCGTTGCAAATTCTAAATTAAAGGATGATTTTTCAATGGGTGTTCCTCATATGATTCTTGCGGACAGCAACTTGTCTGCAAAGGACACTGGTAAAATGCTGGAGGAAATAAACCAGGTCGATGGTGTTAAGGTTGCGGTGGGTCTTGAAAGCATTATTGGCCCAGCGGTTCCCAAGGAGGTAATTCCTGAAACCTACACAGAGGTTCTGGATAACGGAAAATATAAATTAATGCTGGTTGCATCTGAATATCAGGTGGCATCAGATGAAGTTAATAAACAGATTGATGAAATTCAGACAATCATCAAAAAATATGACAAGAGTGCAACACTTATCGGCGAAGCACCTTGTACAAAGGACTTGATAAGGATTACAGATAAGGACTTCAAAACAGTTAGTGCAGTTTCAATAGTGTTAATCTTTATTATAATTGCACTGGTATTAAAATCCATTTCCCTGCCGGTGATTTTAGTTTCGGTAATAGAGTTTGCAATATTTATTAACATGGGGATTCCGGCGTATACAGGAACCACATTGCCGTTCATTGCCTCAATTGTAATAGGAACAATTCAGCTGGGCGCAACAGTGGATTATGCAATCCTGATGACCAACAAATACAAGAAGGCCAGACATAATGGAGCGGGAAAGCAGGAGGCAATTGCGTCGGCCCTCAACAGTTCACTTCAGTCAGTTTTTGTAAGCGCGTTGAGCTTCTTTGCTGCAACCTTTGGTGTTGGTCTTTATTCAAGCATTGATATGATTAGTTCACTTTGCGTGCTTTTGGCAAGAGGTGCGATTATCAGCTTCCTTGTTGTTGCATTTGTTTTGCCGGCAATGTTCATGGTATTTGATAAGTTAATTATAAACAGCAGTATGGGATTTAAATGTGAAAGGATGGATTAATTATGAGAAAGAACATTAAAAGTATTATTTCGCTGTCGTTGGCAGGACTTGTGGCTACGGTGACAATCGGTGTGGCTGTTATGGGTGGAAATCAGAAGGTTGTAACTGCAGATAATATGGCTGCAGGTGAGTTGTTGACCGGGGAGATAGAAGAGGCCGCAGGATTTACATCCGTTGGAGAAGATAAGGAAGAAACAGTGTATGTTATCTCAGATGCAACAGGCAATGTTAAAAAGACAATTGTAAGTGACTGGCTCAAAAATAAAAATGGCGATGCCGTACTGGCAGACAAATCTGATTTGAAAAACATTGAAAATGTAAAATCTGATGCGGGATACACAGTGGATAAAGACGGAAATCTCCTTTGGGATGCAAAGGGAGAAGACATTTATTATCAGGGAGAAACGGATAAAAAGCTTCCTGTAGATGTTCGGATTTCTTATTATGTTGATGGAAAAGAAGTGAAGCCGGAGGAGATGGCGGGCAAATCAGGAAAAGTTACCATCAGATTTGATTATACCAATAACGAAAAAAGAGATGTAATGATTAATGGGAAAAAGACAACAATGTACGTTCCTTTTACCATGATTTCCGGAATGATTCTCAGTGCGGATAAGTTCTCTAATGTAGAGGTTAATTCAGGAAAGGTGATTTCGGACGGAAATAAATATGTTGTTCTTGGAGCTGCGTTCCCTGGAATGGAAGATAATCTGAATCTTGGAGAATTGTTAAAGGACACTGGAAAAGAAATTGAGTTTCCGGAATATTTTGAGGTTACTGCCGATGTTAAGGATTTTGCACTTGATATGACGGTTACAATTGGAAGTGCCGATTTACTTGCAGAGGTTAACCTGGGAGAAGGTGATTCGTTTGAGGAAATCCAGGGTGTTTTAAGTCAACTGGTGGATGCAACAAATCAGTTGAAGGATGGAACTTCTCAGATGAATTCAGGTTTACTTGAATTTAAGAATAAATTTAACGAATATTCTAATGGTGTTACAGACCTTACAAATGGTGTTAACCAGATAAATCAGGGTGTAAGTCAGTTGAATGACAAAACAGGAGAGTTTTCAGATGGTCTTAACAGTCTTTTACAGGGTGTTGATGCTATTTCCGGAAAGCTTGATGGAGAAGGCGGTGCTGTAAATGGGGCAGCACAGCTTGCCGATGGAGCCGCAAAGGTGGATGAAGGCGTGGGAACATTGAAGGATAAAACCCAGACACTTTCGGACAGTGTTGGACAGCTTGCGGCGGGTTCAAAGAAGGTTAATGACAGCATGACTGCCATTAGAGAAGGTTTCGAAGACAGTGAGGGCAAGACTGGTCTTAAGACGGGAGCTTCAGCTGTGGCAAATGGTTCAAGTGCAGTTGCACAGGGCGTTACTGAGTTGAATACACAGCTTGTGGGAATGGTGGCAACCATTCAGAATTCAATTGAAACAAATAATGCACAGATGTCACAGATTCAGGCGGTTTTAGCATCTGGAAAAAATCCTGCAACAGGCAATGCTTTATCTGAGCAGGAGATAGAGGGGTACATTGCTTCATTAAATCAGTTGGGTGGTGCAAATGCAGCACTTAATACAGTGTTGCAGGGAATGAATCCGGAAGAAATGTCAGGAAAGCTTGGTGCGTTGTCAGCAGGGGCAAATCAGGTTTCGGCAGGTGCAGAAGCAGTTTCAAATGGAATCAACCAGGTGAATGATGGCCTTGTAAAACTTCAGAATGAAGGTACATCTGTAGTTGCCGGAGGTATGGCTCAGTTAAATGGAGCAATCCCGGAACTTACGAAGGGAATTAATGATTTGAAGGCAGGAACAAGTCAGGTGTCAGGTGGCGCGGCAGCTTTGTCGTCAGGAATTTCACAGCTCAGTGATGCTATTTCGGGAACATTGAGACCGGGAGCAGCGAAGCTTAATGATGCAGGAACATTGTTTAAGACATCAATTAATCAGCTGTATGAAGGAACGGGAACAGCATCCACAGGTGGAACAAAGCTTCTTTCAGCAACTTCCCAGATAACTGATGGGATTGGAAAGCTTTACGACGGCTCGCTTACACTTGACAATGGTATGGGAAAATATCAGAAGGATGCGATTGGAAAGATTACGGATTTTGCTGAGGGAACTTTAAAGGAATTGGAGGCGAGACTTACAAATACGGTTGAACTTGCAAAGGATTACGACATCTATTCAGCAGCGGCTGAAAACAAGAGCACGAGTGTTAAGTTTATATATGAAACTGAGGGTGTGAAGTGAGACATCGTAAAGCATGGTGAATAGTAGTGTAAACAAATTTGACTTGAAAAATCTGTTATAACCTTATAAAATGATGACAACGAATTGAGTCTGCGGAATGGAGATTAGTGTGAAAAAAGACTCTGAATGAGCTCTTTTTTCACACAGCTATTTGCTTCTGAGCGAAGGCAAATAGCCCTGATGGCAGAAGAGAAACTGCCTGCGCAGATTTCTCTTCGCCTCTTCGCGTAAAGACGCTCAGAAATGAGGATTAGTATGGAATATCAGGTAGGTCAGATTGTAAAATTAAAAAAGAAGCATCCCTGTGGAAGTTTTGAGTGGGAAATTCTTCGGGTAGGAGCTGATTTTAGATTGAAGTGTCTTGGGTGTCAGCACCAGATTATGGTTCCGAGAAAAACGGTAGAGAAAAATACAAAAGGACTTAGAGATAAATAAAGTTTCAACAAATTTAATAAAGTTACATTAGAATTTGAAAAGGAGTTGGCCGAATTGATATGCACTGTCAAGTGGACAGGGCATATCAAATGGGACAGCTCTTTTTTGCTGTGAACCTTGCGGTGCACGTTGAACAGGGGCCGGCTTCGTGCTTTGAAAAGTAATAGATTAGCATGGCTGCCGGTGTCTGTTTTTGAGTATCTACCCAGGTGGTGAAAATATCAAATTTGGGTAGAGAAAATAGATGAAAAATAGTCAGGGACAAGAGAAATTGAAGAAAATAGAAGAAAAAATTCTACCCAAACGAGCATTTTTTTTGGTTTGGCTAGAAAAAATACCTTAGAGCTTGTTGAAAAAGAGAAAAAACAAGTCAATTTGTCTGTCCTAAAAGAAGAAAAATAAGATTTGGGTAGAGATATAATATGATACACATGCAAAACAAATAAAAAAGTATTGACAAATATTAAAAATAGTATTATTGTATTAAGTACTTAATACAATAATGTTTAATGAAGCTCGGTAGAATAGTAATTAACTTTAAACAAATACCAAAGGAGGCGAAAAATGAGCTGGGAATTTAAAAATGACAGACCAATTTACACACAGTTGGTTGAGTTGTTGAAAAAGAATATTATTTCTGGCAAATATAAGCCAGGGGACAAATTGCCTTCAGTGAGAGAATTGGCAACCGAGGCAGCGGTAAATCCTAATACCATGCAGAGAGCATTTGCAGAACTGGAGAGAGAAGGGCTGGTTTACAGTCAGAGAACTTCAGGAAGGGTTATTACTGAAGATATGCAAAAAATACAAGAGATAAAAGAGGTGGCGGCCATGGAATTCATTAAAATATTCTTAAAAGACATGAGAGAACTTGGATTTGAAGATGAAGCAATATTGAGGCTTTTGCAGGAATATTTGATGAAAAATCCTGATTAAAACTGTAGGGCAGCAAGCAAACGCATGGTAAATAATACATAAAATGCCAATATGTCAAAAAATAGCCATAGAAAGGAAAGAGTTATGGGAGAAATATTATTAGAAGCAAGAAATGTCAGAAAGATGTTTGGTGCCTACCCTGCATTAGACAATTTTAACGTTTCTATTGAAAGTGGAAAGATAATTGGTCTTTTGGGACCAAACGGAAGTGGAAAGTCCACCTTTATTAAGATGTGTAACGGTATACTTCAGCCTTCTTCGGGAGAGATTTTTATAGGAGGAAATCCAGTTGGAGTTGAGACCAAAAAGATTGTGTCTTATTTGCCGGAGAGGACATATCTTGATAAAAATATGACACCTGTGGACCTGGTGCATTATTTTGGGGATTTTTATGATGACTTCGATGCAAAAAAAGCATTTGATATGTTGGAAAGCCTTAGAATTAACCCGAGAGCGAAAATGAAGACCATGTCAAAGGGTACTAAGGAAAAGGTACAGCTCATACTTGTCATGAGCAGAAATGCGAAACTTTATATGTTGGATGAACCTATAGGAGGAGTGGATCCAGCAGCAAGAGATTATATATTAAACACTATTATTAGTAACTATAATCCGGATGCGTCAGTTATTATTTCCACACATCTTATCAGTGATATTGAAAATATTCTGGATGACGTGATTTTTATTCAGAATGGTGTGTTGAGATTGCACAAATCTGTTGATGAGATTAGAGAAATGGAAGGAAAGTCAGTGGATGCATTGTTCAGGGAGGTGTTCAGATGTTAAGAAAATTAATTAAACACGAGTTTAAAGCTACATATAAAATGTTTTTGATTTTGTACAGCGCACTTTTGGTGCTTACGCTGCTCACAAAAATCACAACAAAACTGCCAAGCGGTAACACATTTTTTATGTTTGGAAAGACGTTAACCATTGGCATGTATGTGATGGTGATTATATTCCTTACACTTTTGAGCAGTGTCATCCTGGTGGTCAGATATTTTAATAATATGTATATGGACCAGGGATATTTGACACATACACTTCCGGTTAAAGCATGGCATCTCATTGTTTCGAAGCTTATTACTTATTCTGTCTGGATGATGACTTCCTGTGTGGCAATGGTTTTGTCGCTTGTAATAATGTTTTGTGATACGGAAATGTTTAAAGACATTATGGAAGTGCTGGGTATCATATTTGATGGTGTGGTAGATGAGCCGGGGATGATTCCTTTGATTATATTAGGAATGTTTTCAATGATTCTTCAGGTGCCTGGTGATTTGCTGAAGCTTTTTGCGTCAATGAGTATAGGTCAGCTCTGCAGAAAACATAAGGTTATAGGCTCGATTGGTGCATATTTTATCATTAACTATATCCTTAATATGGCAATGACAGTTGCAATGTATTTTATGCCGGCCTTTGTGAATATGATGGATGAAGTTGACAGAAAACTAACTTATGCCAAAAATGCGTCAGAAGTGTTGGGTGTAATTTCATTACCAGCGTATATTTATCTGGGATTAGTGATTTTAGTTCAATTGGTGTTGGGAACAGTATTCTTTGTATTTTCTGAAAGAATAACAACAAAGAAGTTAAATCTGGATTAAGTAGATTAAAATATTTTAAATTTTATAGTTAAAAAATTTTTTAAAATTTATGGTTACAAAATGTTCTAAATTGTGCTTGCATATTTGGAAATTGTATGATAAACTGTCTATTCGTGATATATTATTATTATCCTTGTTTCCTACCCGTTAGGAGACCAGAGACCAAAAGGAGGTAAAACAGCATGAACAAATATGAATTAGCAGTAGTTGTTAGTGCAAAACTCGAAGATGAAGAAAGAGCTGCTACAATCGAAAAAGTAAAAGAGTACATTACACGTTTCGGTGGTACAGTTACAAACGTTGATGAATGGGGTAAGAAGAGACTTGCTTACGAAATTCAGAAAATGAGAGAAGCATTCTACTACTTTATTAAGTTCGAATCTGATTCAGAATGTCCTGCACAGGTTGAAAACTCAATCCGTATTATGGAAAACGTTGTTAGATTCTTATGTGTTAAAGATGAAGCTTAATTAAAAATGACAAATGATAGGATACGTTAGTATCTGGAAAAGAGGTAGGTATGAATAAAGTTATTCTTATGGGACGATTAACAAGGGACCCGGATGTGAGATATTCACAGGGCGAACAGGCATCAGCAGTTGCAAGATTTACATTAGCTGTTGATAGAAGATTTAAGAGAGACGGCGATCAGCAGTCAGCAGATTTCATCTCTTGCGTGGCTTTTGGAAAGACAGGCGAATTTCTTGAGAGATATTGCCATCAGGGTACAAAGCTCGTTATAGAGGGAAGAATCCAGACAGGTTCTTACCAGAAACAGGATGGAACAAGAGTTTACACAACTGACGTTGTTGCTGAAAACGTTGAATTTGCTGAGAGCAAAGCGGCTGCAGGAAGTAATGAAGGGGCTTATCAGGCAGCAAGACCAGAGCCGGTAAGTGCTGCAGGAGATGGATTTATGAACATTCCTGATGGCGTTGAGGACGAAGGTTTACCATTTAACTAAGAATCAAGATAATAATATAAAAGGAGGACATTTTCATGCCATTTAACAAAGAAAAAGGCGACAGAAGCGAATCTCCAATGAAGAGAAGAGGCGGACGCAGAAGAAAGAAAGTTTGCGTATTCTGTGGCGAAAAGAATAATGAAATCGATTACAAAGATGTGAATAAATTAAAGAGATATGTGTCTGAGAGAGGAAAAATTCTTCCAAGAAGAATCACAGGAAACTGTGCAAAACATCAGAGAGCTCTTACAGTTGCTGTTAAGAGAGCAAGACACGTTGCTTTAATGCCATACACATTAGACTAATTTACATCAGACATTTGTATATCAGACTCATGGTCCGAAAGGGCTGTGGGTCTTTTTTGTCTTTGTTTGGAGTTGTGTTATTAAGCCTTTAATTTTTATTGAGGGTGAATGTCCGATATAACTGGTAACTTTTTAATTGTACTGCGTAATTTGGAATATAGGACAATATGCATTTGGTGGTTGCAGTGCTCTTACCGAGGTGCGTATACCATCATCAGTGAAGATAATAGAAAAGGGTGCCTTTGACCCGAAAGTAACCATTAGAGGCGTAGCAGGGTCTGAGGCTGAGAGATTTGCTAAGGAGAACGGAAATGTTTTTGTGGCGGAATAGATAGTGGAAAAAAGACTCTGAATAAGCTATTTTTTACACAGCTATTTGCTTTTGAGCCAAGGCAAACATCCTTGGCGGCAGAAGGGAGCATGTCAGGAAATAGACAGTTCTAAATAGGGCGTGGAACGGCTCGTGTGGGCCGCACCTCGCCCTGACTTTTTTTAAAATAGAAAAAAAGTCACTTAAATTTTTGGATAAAAATCCTCCTTATATGCATAATATATGGCAAATAATACTACTACAAGGTGAATCGAAACATGCTAAAAAATGTATATACAGAAAAATACAAAATATAATTATCGAAAAACACAAAACAAAAGTGCCGAAAAACACAAAATAATCTTAAAAAAAATACATATCGAGTTATAATTGTGTGTATAAGGGTAATTTGATATGGAATATATAAGAAGAATAATTGATGATGAATTAAATAAACGTAAATAGGCATTTGATGCAATTCATATATTATTGGTCCTAAAGGCTGTGGAAAAACAAGAACTGCAAAAGAAAGATGTAAAACGGTTATTGAGTATCAGAATGAAGAAAAAAGGGATGGATATTTGGCTGTAGCTGAAACATCGCCAAGATTATTCTTAAAAAAACGAAACCGATATTGTTTGATGAGTGGCAAGAGGCTCCTAAGATTTGGGGAACAATACGCAAGGTTTGTGATGATAATCCGGAGAATGTGAGTGAAGAAGGTCTATGTAAAGACAATATAGTTCGCTAATATAGTAAAAATGACTGCTTTGTGATTTTGCAAAGCAGTTTTCTCTGTGTGTTTGAAACTTTTGGGATGGTTAAATCGTATTATAGGTGAAGAGATAAATAACAGGATGTGAGGTGACTAAATGAGGATAAGCATTAATGAACTTACGGAGGTTATTGAGCGGTATGCTGACATGATTTTGCGTATTGCGTATCAGAGCGTGAAAAATATGCATGATGCAGAGGATGTGTGTCAGGATGTCTTTTTAAAGCTCCTTGAGAAAGACAGAGATTTTGAGAATGAAGAGCATTTAAAGGAGTGGCTTATCAGGTGTGCGGTTAATAAGAGCAAGGATTTCCTGAAATCGGGCTGGTACAGGAATTTGGTGCACAATGTTGTGATGACGTATGGGGATGGGGAAGAAAAATATGAGGCCGATTGTAATGTGAGGGATAATGGTAAATATGAGCCTGAGTGCATAATGAATGAGGAATCAGAGGTCTTGCGGGAAGTAATGGCATTGCCCTTGAAGTACAGGAGCGTTATTTATCTGTATTATTATGAAGAGTATTCTGTAGAAGAGATTGCAGGAATATTGCAGAAGAACAGGAATACAATTAAAACCTGGCTTTCAAGAGGCAGAAAAATTCTTGAGAAGAATTCAAAAATGTAGGAATTGAGAGAGAATTGATACTTAAAATTGTGATTTTTAGATTTGGAATGGAGGGATTTTATGGACAAAAAACTTTATTGCGAAGAGATTGAAAAAATTAAGGCATCAAACAGACTGAAAAACAACATAGAGAATCAGGTGTTATGGCAGGAAAAGGATAAAAATGACAGGAGCAGAAAGCTGACCTGGCGGATTAATTCTTATGCTTTGAAATACCGGGAAATTATCAGTTAATTTTTGAATTTTCTAATGAGGAAATAGTAACATCAAATATAGAGGAAACAATAAATATTAATACTATTGTTTTTGAGGAAGATATACAGGTTCTGGAATAAAAAAAATAAATGCACTGAGGCGGGAACAACTTTTTGGGAGTTTGTTCCCGCCTCAGGCGTAAATAGAATTTTTGAAAAATTGTTTCCGCCTCAGGCGTAAACAGACTTACTGTCCGTTAAATATCTGTGCTATTGGAGAATTTTTGTCCAAAATTAATGTCTTGTTTTCTCCTGTGAGGGAAGCCTTGGCTGAGTCAAGGGAGCGAACATATGAATAAAAGTCTGCACGGCTTCCATCGGCATAAGCAGCGGATAAGATATTCATGTATTCGGCCTCGCCTTCGGCCACAATCTGGTCTGCTTTTGCCTGGGCCTCTGAAAGCATGATTGAGACCTCTTTGTCAGTTGTGTTTTTAATAATCTGTGACTCTGAATTACCTTCGGCTGTATATGTGGCAGCCATCTGGCTTCTTTCTGAAATCATTCTCTCATAAACAGCATCCTTGTTATCACTTGGAAGGTCAAGTCGCTTAGTCTCGATGCTGACAAGTTTGATTCCGTAATGCTCCATGGTATTTCCAATGTTTTTCATGATTGTTTCACTGAGCTGACCATCTCTGGCACTGATTACCTCGGTCTGGGACATGCTGCCGATTGCGCTCTTCATTGAGTTGTATACAACGGTGTTGATACGGCTTTCTGCATTTGTAAGAGAACAGCTAAGGCTCTTTGCAAATTTGTGAGGGTCATTTATCTGCCATAAAATATAAATGTCAGTTACCATTGTCTTCTTGTCCATTGTGATAACATCAGATGGTGCAACGTCGTAGAGACGGATGTTTTTAGGAATGGAATCTGCAGTTTCTATAAAAGGAATTTTAAAGGAAATTCCCGGTTCTGAAATAATTCTGTCAATTTTTCCGAATTGGCGGATTAATTTATATTCATCGTCGTAAGTGATGGTAAATGAGTTAAATCCAATAATTAGTAAAAACAGTGCCAAAACGATTAAAACACGCTTTTTTGTAAATATATTATTCATATTGAATACCGTCCTTTCTATGATTTACGGAGTAGTAGTTCCGGAAGGTGTGGTATCAGGAGCTGTTGTTCCTGAGGACGAACCGATTCCTGACTGGGCAAATGTGCCAAAGGAACCTGATGGAACTATTGTCTGCACATTAGAATCACCGCTGTTGATAACGATTTTGAGGGATGGAAGAACCTCTTCCATTGTCTCATAAAACATACGCTGTTTTGTTACTTCAGGGAACTTTATGTATTCCTCATATAATTTGTTGAAACGTGCAACCTGACCGTTTGCTTCATTGATTCTGTCCTGCTTGGTTGCCTCGGCACCCTGCAAAACCTTATCCACATTAGCCTGGGCAGCAGGAATCTGTTCGTTTCGGTATTTATTTGCGTTGTTGAGGGCGGTTTCTTTTCCCTGTTTTGCAGTCTCAACTGCCTTAAATGCCTGTATAACAGCTTCTGTTGGAGGTTCGACGTCCTGCATTGTAATGTTGACAAGGTAGATACCTATGTCGTTTGAATCAAGTCTTTTGGTAATCATTTCTTTAATCTGGCTCTGAATCTCAGATTTTCCCGTTGTAAGAACACTGTCAACAGGTGTGTTTCCTATTACTGTACGGATACAGCTCTGGGCAATGTTTTTCAAAATCTTTTCCGGGTCTTCGGAAGCGTATACAGCCTTTATTGGGTCTGACACCTGGTATTCCACGAAAAAGTCTACATTAATAAAGTTATAATCGGAAGTAATCATTAGTGATTCGTCTTCCACTGTGTTATTTGTTCCAATTTCATATCCCATTGGAAAAGCCTGAATGGTGGTGTCCACTTTCTTTACCTTCTGTACGAAAGGTATCTTGAAATGAAGACCTGAGTCAGATACTGTCGAGGCATTACCAAAGGTAAGCAGTACAGCCTGCTCCTGTTCCTTAACTGTGTAGGTGCAGTTGAATGCCAGTATTAAAACAATAATTCCGACAATGACTGCGATTGTGATGTTTTTTGTGAGTTTTGGATTCATTGACGGTACGTCTATAATCTTTTCATTCATAAAAAATCCTCCTTGTGTAAATTAAATCTATCTCAGAAACTCATATACAAAAGATTCCGAGAGTGCATAAGTATGGCATATTATACATTAGAATTCGACAAATTTATAGTGCAAAAATCACTATATTATTCTCAAAAAATGTATTTTATACAGCACAAAAACTGTTTGCATAATCACGGGAATATTAGTATAATAGAAAATGACTAACAGACTAATTTGGGAGGACAGGAAAAATGGTGAAACTTGGAAATAGCGGTGCATATTTACTTAATGGAACAGAAGTGGTTGAGACCGTGGGGGATTATGAAAATCTCCTGAAATCAAAATTGGGTGATAAATATATTTCTAAAGAAGAGGCAGCTAAAAATACTATAGCTTACAATATTTTAAAGGAACATAATACATCAGGGAATATGGAGAAGCTTCAGATTAAATTCGACAAGCTTACATCGCATGATATCACATTTGTTGGTATTATTCAGACGGCAAGGGCTTCAGGACTTGAAAAGTTCCCTATTCCATATGTATTGACAAATTGCCACAACAGTTTGTGTGCGGTTGGTGGTACCATAAATGAAGATGACCATATGTTTGGTCTTACCTGTGCCAAGAAGTACGGCGGGGTTTACGTTCCACCTCATCAGGCAGTTATTCATCAGTTCGCAAGAGAAGTTTTAAGTGGCGGCGGAAAGATGATTTTAGGCTCAGACAGTCACACACGTTATGGTGCATTGGGAACAATGGCCATGGGCGAAGGTGGTCCGGAGCTTGTAAAACAGCTCTTATCCCAGACATATGATATTAATATGCCTGGTGTTATTGCCATATATCTTACCGGTGAACCGGTTAAGGGTGTTGGTCCTCAGGACGTTGCACTTGCCATTATCGGAGCAGTATTTGGTAATGGATATGTTAAAAATAAGGTTATGGAATTTGTTGGACCGGGTGTTAAGAACTTAAGCGCAGATTTCAGAATAGGGATTGACGTAATGACTACAGAGACAACTTGTCTTTCATCTATCTGGTCAACAGATGAGAAGATTGAGGACTTCTATGAAATACATGGAAGAAAAGAGGATTACAAGGAACTTAATCCTGGTGCGGTAAGTTACTACGATGGAATCGTATATGTAGAGCTTGATAAGATTAAGCCAATGATTGCCATGCCATTCCACCCAAGCAACACTTACACAATTGAAGAATTAAATGCAAATCTCATGGACATTCTTGATGATTGTGAAAAGAAGGCACTGGTAAGTCTTGATGGACAGGTTGATTTCAAATTAAAAGATAAAATAAGAAATGGAAAATTATATGTAGAACAGGGTATTATTGCAGGATGTGCAGGTGGTGGATTTGAAAATATCTGTGCAGCGGCTGATATCCTTAAGGGTGCAAGCATTGGTTCAGACGAGTTTACACTCAGTGTTTATCCGGCAAGCACACCTATTTATGTTGAACTTGCAAGAAATGGAAGACTTGCAGACCTTATGGCGACAGGAGCGATTGTCAAGACAGCCTTCTGCGGACCATGTTTTGGTGCAGGGGATACACCTGCAAATAACGCATTCAGTATCCGTCATTCTACCAGAAACTTCCCTAACAGAGAAGGTTCTAAGCTTCAGAATGGTCAGATATCTTCAGTTGCCCTTATGGATGCGCGTTCTATTGCAGCCACGGCAGCTAACAAGGGATATTTGACGGCAGCTACAGATATGGATGTGAACTTTACAAATCCTAGATATTTCTTTGATAAGACGATATATGAAAACAGAGTATTTGACAGTAAGGGTGTTGCGGATCCTGATGTTGAGATTAAATTTGGTCCAAACATCAAGGACTGGCCAAAGATGGTGGCTCTCACAGACAATCTTGTACTCAAGGTTGTTTCAGAGATTCATGACCCTGTTACCACAACAGATGAGCTTATTCCATCAGGTGAAACTTCTTCGTATCGTTCAAATCCTCTTGGACTTGCTGAATTTACTCTTTCAAGAAAAGACCCTGCATATGTGGGAAGAGCTAAAGAGGTTCAGGCTGCTGAGATAGCAAGAGAAGAAGGAAAATGTCCTGGTTGTACTCTTGCTGAAATGAAACCGGTAATGAAGACTATTAAGGAGAAATTCGCAGGGGTAAATCATGATAATATCGGTATAGGCAGTACAATATATGCGGTTAAGCCGGGTGATGGTTCTGCGAGAGAACAGGCGGCATCCTGCCAGAAAGTTCTTGGTGGATGGGCAAACATTGCCAAGGAATATGCCACAAAGAGATATCGTTCAAATCTTATTAACTGGGGTATGCTTCCATTTATTTATGAAGAGGATGAGCTTCCATTTACTAATGGAGATTATATATTTATTCCTGGAATTGCAAATGCAGTGAGGGAAAAGATTTCGGACATTAAGGCATACGTGGTAAAAGATGGAGAAATGAAAGAATTTGAACTCAAGTTGGGTGAACTTACAGATGATGAAAGAGAAATCATTTTAAAGGGTTGTCTGATTAATTACAACAGAGTTTCATAAATAAAAAAAGAGAGGTGTAGCATATGAACATTATTACTGAAACAGACAGATATCTGTTTAATAATGGCTCACACTACGAGATATATGAGAAGTTAGGTGCTCATGTTATGGAAGTAGATGGAGTCCGGGGAACATACTTTGCTGTATGGGCACCAAAGGCAAAAGCGATAAGTGTAGTTGGAGATTTTAATGACTGGAATGGTTATATCCACATTATGGAGAGACTTGGAACTTCAGGAATATGGGAAAGATTTGTTCCGGGAGTTGGAGAAGGTCGTATTTACAAATTTGCCATTACAGGTCAGGATGGAAAAACACATTATAAGGCAGATCCATATGCGAACTATTCAGAAATGAGACCGGGAAATGCGTCTAAGATAACAAACCTCAACGGATATGAGTGGCATGATGCAGCCTGGGTAGAAGGCAGGGCAAAGGATGTCGGTGGAAAAGTGGATATGCCAATGTCTATTTACGAAGTACACCTTGGTTCTTGGAAAAAAGATTACTCGAACAGCATGGATGGCTTCTGTGGATACAGACAGCTGGCTCATGAGCTGGCTGGTTATGTAAAGGATATGGGATATACACATGTTGAGTTAATGGGTATTTCTGAACATCCACTGGATCAGTCGTGGGGATATCAGGTTACAGGATATTATTCACCTACTTCAAGATATGGAGAGCCAAAGGATTTCATGTATATGGTTGATTACCTTCACCAGCAGGGAATAGGTGTTATCCTCGACTGGGTACCTGCTCACTTCCCTAAGGATGAGCACGGTCTTGCCATGTTTGACGGCGGTCCGCTTTATGAATATGCTGACTGGAGAAAGGGCGAGCAGAAGGACTGGGGCACAAAGGTATTTGACTATGGAAAAACAGAAGTCGTAAACTTTCTTATTGCCAATGCACTTTATTGGGTTGAAAAATTCCATATTGACGCATTGAGAGTTGACGCGGTTGCTTCAATGCTTTACCTTGATTACGGAAGAAGAGATGGTGAATGGGTTCCAAACAAATATGGTGGAAACGGAAATCTTGAAGCCATGGAATTCTTCAAGCATTTAAATAGTATATTGAGACAAAGAGACCCGGGTGCTTACCTCATCGCGGAGGAATCCACAGCATGGCCTGATATCACAAAAGAGCCTGAAAAGGGTGGTCTAGGATTTACTTTCAAATGGAATATGGGCTGGATGCACGATTTCCTTGATTATGTTAAGCTTGATCCATATTTCAAGAGTTACAATCACAATAAGATGACATTTAATCTTACATATGCTTTCAGTGAGAATTTCATTTTAGTATTATCTCATGATGAGGTTGTGCATTTGAAATGTTCAATGTTATATAAGATGCCGGGCGATTTGGAGACAAAGGCAGAAAATCTCAAGACTGCATATACATTTATGTTTGGTCAGCCTGGTAAAAAGCTGTTGTTTATGGGACAGGATTTTGGTCAGAGGGAAGAGTGGTCTGAATCAAGAGGCCTTGACTGGTATCTTCTTGAGGATCCGATGCATGCTGACATAAAAGACTATGTTAAGAAGCTTTTACACCTTTATAAAGAAAATGATGTAATGTACGGTTATGAGTCAAAAGCATATGAGTGCTTCAGATGGATTAACTGTGATGACAGTGACAACAGTGTATTTAGCTTTATCAGAAAGAAACCGGATACATTTAACGATAGTCTGGCATTTGTCTGCAACTTTACTCCTGTGCAGAGAGATGAATATGTTATTGGTGTCCCAAATCCGGGAAAATATGAAGTAATCTTAAGTTCGGCTGATGTATACGGACAGGAAAAAGTTGTTTACACAGCAGAGGAGATGCCTGAAGGAGAACAGCAGGATTACTTTGATTACAAAATTACGGTTAAACTTCGCGGATTTGAGTCAATAGTAATGACGGTTCCGAAGGAAATCAAAAAACCGGTAAGAAAAATCACTAAGAAAAAAACAGCTTGTAAGAAATCTGCTGATAGTGAAAAAAAGGATACAATTGATTAGAAATAATAAACGTAAGTTGTTTAAATGATGCAGCAACCTATCTTTTAAGATAGGTTGTTGGTTTTTGTGGGATGTACTCTCGGAAATATGAAGATGAAAGTGTAGGAAAGTACTAATGATATTATTATTTGGAGTTACAGTTCTATTAGACATTCTTTTTAGTGCATATATTGTGCTTAAGGCATATCAATGCAAGCTTCAGGCAGGAAAAACAGCTGAGTTTCTCTTATATAACATTGCACAGTTAATTATTGCATATGTGTTTTTTGATATTTCCCAAAAAGTAAACAGCAGAATAATTTTAGTCTCTTATGGTATTGCAATGTTATTAATTATATTGTCACTTGTACCGCTGAAAATAATCTTCGATGGTGTTCTTGAGAAGATTTCAGTGGACGATGAATATGAGTTTTTGATGCGTAAGGAAGAGTCTGATAAAAGATATTTTGCATTAATGGGAAAATATCAGGATGAGCTTTCAAAGATACGACATGATTTTGCAAATCAGGTGGAATTGGCTTATGGTGCAGTCCGCGAATGTGAAAATGAGGAGGCCGGCAAAAGACTTCTTGATGAGCTGAGTAAGCAGATACAGTCCACGAAAAATGTTGTGTATTGTGGTTCAAAGACTGCAAATATGTTAATATCCATTGCGAAGGAAAAGTGCAGTCAGAAAAATATTGATTTGGAGGTGGATGTCCTGACGTCGGGACGACTTCCTATGGAGGAAGGACAATTCTGCAGTATTTTAAAGACAATATGTGATGAAATATTTTTCCTGAATGACCTTAAGAAATTAAGCGGAGGAAGTGCGAAGCTTGGGGTAAGGCAGGAAAAAACAAAGATGATATTTATGATGAAATGCAGCATGGAAGGAATAGAGGAAGAGAAAAAAATAGATAAACTGATGTCCTCGTGTGAAAAGTATTTTTTGCAGATGATGGAAAAAAATTACTGCAATTTCTATGCCAGAAAAAAAGACTGTTTTGTTGAAATGATAATGGAATGCGACTGATAAATCATTTTTGAGAGGTAAGTATGAAAGAGAAAATTGTTATTGGAATATGTGATGATGAAAAAGAAATAACAATCCGCCTGAAAGATATGGTAATGGATGCATTTAGTGCCATGAATCTGTCTTACGATGTGACAGTGGATACTTTTTATAAAGCGAAGCATCTGGAAGAGGAAATTGAGGAGAAAAGTTATGATTTGCTCTTTATTGATATTGTATTGACAAAGGAAAATGGAGTTGAACTCGGGAATAAGATACTAGAATACAATTCCAATACAAAGATTGTATTTATTACAGGAAATATGGATAGGGTGGAAGGAATATTTGAAAGTGTTCCATTTTCGCTTTTACTAAAGCCAATTACTCAGGACAGGGTAGATACAGTTATAAAAAAATACATAGAGAAAGCTTCTGAAGAAAAGGAAGATATGGTCATGGTAAAAGTGCGTCATGAGGTGGAGAAAATTTATGTCCGGGATGTGTGTTATGTGGAAAGCCAGGGCAGATATCTGATTTTTAAGCATGAAAATGGTAAAGAATTTCGAGCCATCATGACTATGGAAGAAGCAGAGAAGCTGCTGGAGGGCAGATTTGAAAAATGCCACAGGAGTTATATGATAAATATGAAAAAAGTAAAAAAAGTGAACCGGGATGGAGCGGAGTTTTATAATGAAGACATTGTTCCGGTTAGCAGAAATTATTACAAGAAAATATATGGAGAATATATGGATAAATACGAAAAATCACATTTTTAACAGTCTGTTATGTTTTCGTATGTGATGATTAGGAGTGAAGATGTTGGTGGAAGGTATATCTGTCATAATCAGGTATCTGATTTTTTATGGTGGTATGGTCCTGGCGGAGTTGACAATTGTAAGGCTGTATTCGAGCCTGTTAAGGCCAAAGTATAAAGTGTATAAAATAGTAGGATGTATGGTTTTAGTCAACTGTGTACATAACTGGATGAAAACAGAAAACATTTTGATACCAGAACTTGTATACATTACGTTTATGGCCTATGGCATATTCTTTGTTGCGGTATTTTTTAAGGGCAGGATAATTGACAAAATTTTGCTGTTTATAGAAAGTTCGATTGCTCAAATTTTTTCAGAGATAGTATGTGTTGGTATATTTTTTGGACTGCTGGACTATAACTGGGAGGAGGCAGCATGTGGCATTTCAACTACAAGGGTTATTATTTGTGTCATGGCACAATTTATTTTTATGATTGTAACAGAATTAATTTTATTGTTTCAAAGGCCTGTGAGAAAATATATTCTTGATAAAAGTGTACTGCCCATTGCGATGGCATTTTTTATTCAGATGATTATAGGACTGGTATATAGTTATATATACACAACAGTATTGGAGCTGAAGACATCTGCGGTGTTCTGGCTGTATGCAGGGCTAATTGTGTTTGTGGATCTGATAATAGTACAGTCAATGTTAGAGCTTCTGTTGATTAAGCAGACCACAACAAATTTGAATTACATCAAGGAAAAAGAGCAGGTGGTTCAGGAGTATTACACAAATTTATGCAGGGACATAAACAACCTTTCAGCGTATAAGAGGGAGTACGAAAGGAAGCTGCGTGAAATCTACAAATTAATAGGCAGGGATATGGATGAAGAGAGTGAGTCCGGCGACGCCGCCAAAGCAGTGAAAGGAAATAAAGCCGGTGATGAAGTAAATCCTGAGACAAATTATGAAGCAAATGTTAATCGTGTTATTTTAAATGACATTCTGAACAGTAGGAAACTGGAGCTTCAGGAGCTTGGACTTAGCTACGATTTTAATATTGAACAATATGAAAGGGCAGATATAAATATTTTAGATGCGTCCAGCCTCCTGGTTAACATGCTTGATAATGCCATTGAAGCGGTTAAGGTATCTGAAGGATTAAGGCAGAAAAGCGAATCTGAGACAACGCAGGACACCAAGAAAAAAGTCAGAGGTGTAAGGCCTTCTTTATTGCAGGAAAATCATGTTTATGTGGCATCTGAAGAAAGGGAGGGTAAAATCTATCTTGAAGTGGGTAATGTCAAGGATAGCAGGCAGAAGGTTGTGGAAATCAGGGGAAGATATGCCACAACCAAGGAAAATAAAGACGGACATGGATATGGTATGGAAATAATCCGTGGCATAGCTGAGAAATATAACGGAAAAATGGAAGTAAGATATGGGAAGGATTTTTTCGTAAACAGGGTGTGTATACCTGATTGTGTTGCAAAGGGATTATAGTTTAGATGGGTAGATTGGAATGCTTTCGGCTGATTGGTCATTGTGATAATGACGACAGCGGGGGGCATTTTTGTTGCATTTCGTGACAAAAGGGGAGCAATTGATGACAAGTGGCAAAAAGTGTAGAAATTAGAAGTACAATTAAAATTGCAAAAAAATATATGATGGAGGGATATAGGATGAAAAGAATTTCTACATTTTTTTTAGTACTGTCATTGGTGTGCTGTATGATTTTGGCATCACCGATAAATGTAAGTGCAACAAGTGTGGGAGAACTGGATGGTTTAGAAGTATCAGTTCAAACTGATAAAGAAACCTATGCTGAGAATGAGGAAATATTACTTTCAGTGTCAATAAAGAATACGAATTCTTTTGATGTGGAAGATATTTCTGTGGAAAACGTAATTCCTGAAGGTTTGGTTGTTAAATCTGGGAATTCAAAGTTTGAAAAAATATCTATTCAGTCGGGTGAAACTTATGAAACCAGTATAGTTACCTTAGAAAAAAAGAAGGAGGAAATTACATCAGAGGAGACTACACAGGAAGAGACAACCATAGAAGAGACTACACAGCAGGAAACAACACAACAGGAGACTACACAGGATGAGATAAAAGCAGAGCCTGTTACAACGGGTAATCCTTCGGTCACAGATAATAAAAATACTGCTGAATCACCAAAAACAGGTGATAGTACAAAAGTTATTTTATGGGCTGTATTGCTCGTGATTTCGGGTGTGGCGATAGGGCTTGTTTTCAAAAATAGAAAGAGAGCAGCAAAAGTATTAAGTGTATTTTTATGTGTGGTAATGGCATCTTCAATATTGCCTATTGGAGTATCGGCTGAAGACAACAATACCACTTCAATTACACTTGATAAAAAGATTGTTATTGGTGATGAAGAATACACTATTAAAACAATAATAAAATTTTATGGACCAGAGATCAACGAAAGTGAAACTAACTATGTTACATTTATGTTAAATGATGGTTCAAGTGGTGCTTATGAAATGCAGGTAGTTGCATATAATGCCCGAGCAACTGAGCCAGAGTCGCCAGAATCAGATTATTATGAGTTTTTGGGCTGGTATACTGAGCCAGCAGCAATAAATTTATATAATTTTGCACAACCTGTTACCAATGATACTGTATTGTATGCAAAATGGGGCTCTCCGGATGGAGACGGTGATTTATATGCTGCATCTTCTGGAGGTGGAACACAGTTTTCAATTTCAGGATTGGAAGTTGAGGAATCAATATTAATTGCTTCTGTAAATGTAAATAATACCAGTGCTTTGGTTGTTAGATTTTTAGATGAAAATACGAAAAGCGAAATCACCACAATTTCTGCACAAACGCCAGATTATGGTGAGTTACTAAGAATCTCTATTCCAATAGATGTGGAATTACCGGACACATACATAATAACCGCTGATTTATACGATTCAGAATCAAATAAATTGTGTGATACATTTACAAGTATAAAATATACCACTAAATATAAGGAATTTTCAAAATTAACCGTCAACGATTTTGGTGAGGATAAAACAGTTGTTAATTTTGATGAGGCAACTGATAATAATTTCGGAGTTTTGAATGATGATGTAATAATAATCTCACAAAATGATGAAATAAATGGGTTATCAGTCGTAGAACCGGAAATGTTCTCATTTGTGGAATCTGATGAGGAACTGAATGAGGAAGCGGATGTATATTATTATTTCTTCCAGGCAAATGAAGAGATTGCCAGTCTTAAGAAAGATGATGTTGTTTTTGCGGAAGATATAAATGGACAGTACCGCTTGTTTAAAGTAGATGAAATAACAGAAATTGAAGAAGATGAATATTTAGTTCAACCATCAAAAGATGTTGTACTCACAGATTTTTATGATACCCTGAAAGTGGATATGGATGTGGATACTGCTGAAAAAGGTACTTCTGAAAATGATGCTGTTGAAAATGATACCATTGAAAATAACGTGTCGGTCAGAAATTATGCGAATATTATTGATGTAAATGACGAATTCAGTGCACAGTTAGGTGGAGAAATAGAAGTAAATGGAATTAAATTTTCACTTAGTGGTAAAGGAATAGTATCTATCGAAATGACTTATGATGCACATATATTTAGTGAAGATTATTTCTATTGTTCAGTAATTACTGCCCTTGAAACAAAAGTTCAGGTTTCGGCAGAAGTTGCAGGGGTTAATAATGAGAAGAAGGTTGACGAAGAATTAGAACTTGCTAAAGTATATATTCCTACTTCAATTCCGGGTCTGGCAATATATATTGCGCAGACAATTCCGGTAGAAGTAGAGTTGAAGGCTGAAGTTATAGTAAGTGTTACTTCAAAAACAAAAAGTGGTTTTATCTATGATTCGTATTCTGGAAGACAATCAGTAGATGAAAAAACAAGAACATCTACTGTTGACTTAAAGGGAAGTGCTGAGTTAAAAGTCGGACCAAAATTTGAGACTGGTGTTTCTTTTTGCGGAGAAGTTGTAGAAGCTAATGTGAGTGTACAGGCAGGGGTTAAACTTTCAGCGGAAGCAAGTATAGGAGGCGGATTTACAAATGCTGAATCTAAACATGCCTGCAATCTTTGTCTGGAAGGAAAATCTGAGTGGTTTGCAGAGGGAAAGGTTAAGCTGGAGATATGTATAATTGAGGATGTGCTGGAAGGTACTCCACTGGACTTAACAATATTTGAAGTTAGTGGACCACTGTATTTTGGAGGCTTGGTTCCGATTTCAGGTGTTGGAACTATCGGAAGTAAAGAGGCAAAATTCTATTTATCATTAAATAACGATAGTGATAGTATGTTCGGCGGAAATCGTCATTTTGGAGGGGGAAGTTGCCCGAATAAATCATGGAGAACCACTGTTCGAATAAACAACAATAATACTCAAAATGTAAGTGGAGTAAATGTAAAGATAAAGAAGGGTAATAACATAGTGTCTACAGGTGGTTCAACTCATACTGCTTACCTGTATGACGGTGTATACAATGTTAACGCAAGTATTGATGGAGTAGAAGTTAATAAAAATATTGTTGTTAATGGAGCGGCACAGGAGATTGTGTTGAGACCTGATTCGGCAAATGGAGAACTAAAAGGAAAAGTATGTACTTCGGATACGAATGCTCCAATTTCAAATGCAAATATTATTATTTCCCAAGGTGAAATGATTATTGGAACATTGAAGTCAGATGCAAATGGAAATTATTCAAAAAAATTGCCTGATGGTGTATACCGTGTTGAGATTACATATGATGGATATATTCCGTTTGTGACATATGTTACAATTGAAAATGCCAATATAAATTATTTGGAAACTGCACTTATGGTTTATGGAAATAAACAGAGGATGGGTGGATTTTCAGGAACGATTACGGATGCGGTTAGTGGTGCTGCGGTTGGCGGTGTTACCCTAAAATTACGTGAAGGATGGAATAATTCCCAATATGGAAATGTAATCAGGACGTTAACAACAGATAATAATGGTTTATTTAAATATGACATTAATACCGTGTTTGGAGTTGTTTTTGGATTACAAAGCGGAAACTATACACTTACTGCATCGAAAGAAGGGTATGCTACTACCAGCTTTAATGTTGTGGTATTACCAGGAGTTGTGACAGCAAATCAAAATGCGACTATTTCATCAATGGGAGCACAAGGTGATTATCGTATAGTACTCCGTTGGGGAAATCGACCATCGGATTTGGATTCTCATCTTGTGGCGAATACTGTAGATAATGGTAAAGAGCATATCTACTTTTCAGAAAAAAGGGGATATGCAGGAAATTTAGATAGAGATGATACAGATTATGAAGGACCTGAGACAATTACTGTGACGGATTTTGAACTGTTGAAAAATGGATTTGTATATTGCGTACATGATTATTCAAATAGAAAATCTGATGGTAGCAATGTGCTTTCATTGTCAAATGCGACGGTATATCTATATAAAGGAAATGTGTTGTTGAAAACTTATCATGTGCCAACCGATAATATTGGCACAGTTTGGAATGTATTTAAGATTGATTCCAATGGTAATATCATTGATATTAATACCTTTGATAATATTATGATGCCTGAGGATGTTGGAAGCACATTTATTTAGTAATCACAGATACATTTAATTTTTATATTTTAAGATTGTGGTTTAAAATAAAAAAGGAGGCATATCAGTTTTGATATGTCTTCTTTTTGTGCATAAAAAAACACTGACATAATCAGTGCTGCGGGTAAAACTCTTCGCAGATTATTCCCATCTGCGAAAAAATATTAACAAGACCAATTCATTAAGAACTATCATCTGTCAAATATTATAGCAAGTGGTGGTGGTCTTGTCAATTCTTTATCAACAAAATGTGACAGATTTTTGGTATAAATTTGTTGTATTTTGGTAAATTTAACTAGATTATGTTTAATAAAAGTTTAAAAGTGGTCAAATAAGTGGTCGGAGGTATTAGTATCTATGTCAAGAAGAGGAGATAACATAAGAAAGAGAAAAGACGGGCGCTGGGAAGGGCGTTATATATGCGGCAGAAATGAGAAAGGCAGGGCTGTTTATCGCTCTGTGTATGGAAAAACATATGCTGATGTTAAGGAAAAGTTATTGTCCTGCATTAAAGATGACAATGATGAGTTTAAAAGGACGACTGAAACAGTGGAGGATGTGGCTCAAAAATGGCTTAAGGAGATAAAAGTTTACAGGAAATATTCAACCTATGTGAAATATGAATATATATACAATAATCATATAAGACAATATTTATCAAATACAAAAATATATAGTGTCACGTCAGATGATTGCATGGAATTATTAGCCAGGGAAAATATTTCATGTGATAAAAATAAAACATCTCTGTCTACCAGCACTCTAAACAGTATACGAAATGTGCTGACGCAAATTATACGATATGGAACAGAGGATTACAGTTTCAAAATAAATGATAGAATGAAAATATTATGTAACGGCAAAATGACTGAAGCCGTTCAGGTTTTTTCAAAGGAAGAACAGAATAAGCTCCTTGATTATCTTACTACTGACGTGGACGGATATAAATTGGGCATAATTATTTGTATGTTTACCGGCATAAGGTTAGGCGAGATATGTGCATTAAAATCAGAAGATGTTAATTTATCCAGAAGAACTATTACCGTGAATCATACTGTGCAAAGAATAAAAATAGAAAACTTGAATTCAAAAACAGAATTGGTAATAAGTTCTCCGAAAACAGTAAATTCGTACAGAATTATTCCCATATGCGATTTTCTTTTCTCCATATTGGATAAATATATGCCGGATACAATTTATGTTGTCAACGGGTCAAAGCTTATGGAACCACGAACATATCAGTATTATTTTCAAAGGCTGTTGACAAATCTGTCTGTAGAGACAAAGAAATTTCATTCATTGCGGCACACTTTTGCCACAAATTGCATTATTAACGGTATGGAACCGAAATGCTTAAGTGAAATTCTCGGACATTCGGATATAAAAACAACACTGAATAAATATGTACATCCATCTATGGAGCAGAAAATGAGACAGATAAATTCTTTTTCCTATGATTATGGTCAAATAAATGGTCATACCTGACAAAACATTACCTTATATAGCTGTGTAAAAAACTCTTTTTCGCAGATGGGAATAATCTGCGAAATTAATCGGTAAAGATTATATCAGGAAGTATGAAGTAAAGAAATGAGATTACATATTGATATTATAACCAAATTAAAAAATATCATTCATACCATATTGACAGGATTGTTTGGAATAAAGGAGGAAATTTTTATGAGCGAGATGACAAAAGGAGAAAATGTAGTAAGTGCCAATCCAATACATGCGAAGAAGGAGAGAGATATTAGTGGATTTCAGGAAAAGATAAATCCCATACTAAATATGATAACAGCATTTTTGTGTATTGTTACGGTTCTTGTGATGTTGATTGAACCGTTGTTTGTTTTATCAAATAAAAAAAGATACGAAAAAATATGGAGAAATAAGTACTTTTGGTTACAAGACCTATGACAGTGCTCAAAGTAAAGGCGTTCAGTTGTGGGAGAAGTATGAATCAGGTGAATTGTCTTTTGAAGCGGCAGAGGGAATGTTACGCTCAGCTGATGAAAGAATGGGATTTGATATTTCATTGCGTCATTATGAAGTAAAAGGTATTGTCTTGGCATTTTTTATTTTTACATTAGTTATGTCGATAGCTGTAATCGCAACTATGTGGATTCCGAACTGTAATATTAGCGGGTATTTATTGGCGATAGGCTCATTGATTAGCGTTGGGTTTATATTTGTGTTAATGGGGAAAGTTGAAAGGGCTGTTGTGTATAACGGATACATAAATAATTTAGCTGAGCTAATAATAGGGTCACTTAAAGGGAGCTCTTTCTATATAGGAAAGGATTCCTGCATCGGTTTCTGTTTAATTATGCAGTATGTATTTTTGAATCTTGGTTTAATTAAAATAGAAATTACACCGAAAAAAAAGCTTGAGGAAAATAATTGATGAAAACTGAAGAATCAGAATATAACATAATAAAATGTATAATTGACTTATAAATGGAGGCTTTGTTCTAATTAAAGGGCAAAGCCTTTTACATTTCGTGACAAAAACCATACATTTCATAACGTCTCAAAATATGGTAATTGAATGGATATATAATATATTCCAGAGGGATGACGTAGATATAGCAGATGGAAATTAAGACAAGTTATTTTGTCTGGCTATTTGCAGGATAATGTAATAGTGCATCGGTTTTTAATTAACTAGACTTTATTACTTGCCTATTTTCGCGATTGCACAAACCCTAAAAGCCTCAGCGTAGCCCGCTACGCCTACGTTTTTAGGGTTGCCCACTCACGAAAATATTCTGCGTAAAAAGTCCAGTTATTAAGAAACCGATACACTAGGTGAAAAAATAAAAGGAGGAAAGCAGCTATGAAGAGAATAAAAAAATTATCAGCAGTATTGCTGACGCTGGTCATGATAATTGGATTATTGCCGGCAAAAATTGCAAATGCTGCAAGTGCACTGAGTGCAACACTTACGATGAGTGTTTCGTCGTCAACAGTGGGAGGAACAGTGAAATTAACAGCTGGGGCAACAGGGGGAAGTGGAAGCTATACATACCAGTTTGTTATGTTGGGTGCAAATGGTGGCTCTTCAGTGATATTAAAGAGTTACAGCACAAGCAAGGAGTATACGGGTGCATTTACTTCAACGGGAACGAAGATGTTTGCAGTTTATGTAAAGGACAGTACAGGAAGTGTTGCGGTTAGTGACGTTAAAACTGTTACTGTTGCGGCATCCTCAACGTTAAGTGCAGCACTGACAGTAAATGGAAATACTGGAACGGTAAACCTTTCAAAAGGAGAGTCCGTAAAACTTGTACCAAAGGCAGTGGGAGGTTCAGGAAGTTATACATATCAGTATGTAATGAAAAATGCAAGCACAGGAAGTACTTTGGTGCTTAAGAATTACAGCAGTGCGGCAAGCTATACAGGACCTCTTACAAGTACCGGAACAAAAATCTTTACCGTAAATGTAAAGGACGGTACGGGAAAAGTAGTTGCAAGTAATTCAGTCACTGTTGTAGTGGGAGGAAGCCAGACATCTCTAAGTGCATCACTTAAAGTGAATGGTGCAACTGGAACGGTAAATCTCTCAAAAGGTTCTAATGTAACATTGGTGCCAACAGCAGCAGGAGGTTCAGGAAGTTACACATATCAGTATGTAATGAAAAATGCTGCTACAGGAAGTACACTGGTGCTTAAGAATTACAGCAGTGCGACAAGTTATACAGGACCTTTGACTACGCCAGGAACAAAGATTTTTATGGTCAATGTTAAAGACAGCGCAGGAAAAGTAGTAGCAAGTAATTCTGTAACAGTAGTTGTAAAAGCGGCATTATCAGCTTCATTGAAAGTAAATGGAGCAACAGGAACATTAAAGCTTGAGACAGGTTCTAATGTAACATTGGTGCCTGCGGTAACGGGAGGCTCAGGAAGTTATACATATCAGTATGTGATGAAAAATGCTGCCACAGGAAGTACGGTAGTGCTTAAAGGTTATAGCAGTGCGACAAGTTACACAGGACCTTTGACTACGGCAGGAACAAAGATTTTCACTGTAAAGGCAAAAGACAGTACGGGTACTGTTGTTGCAAGTAATTCAGTGACAGTTGTAGTATCTAATGCTACTGTTTCAGTAACAGGAGTAAGCTTGAATAAAACTTCGGTAACACTTACTGAAGGCGAAACAATGACACTTACAGCGACAGTAAGTCCAACGAATGCAACAAATAAGGCAGTGAGCTGGAGTTCAAGCAATACAAGTGTTGCAACAGTTGACAGTACCGGAAAGGTGACAGCGAAAGCAGAGGGAACCGCTACGATAACGGTCAAGACAAGTGACGGAAGCAAGAAAGCAACTTGTGCGGTTACTGTAAAGGCAAAATCGGTGGCGGTAACAGGAATTGGCATAAATAAAGCGAAGGTGTATTTGGAGGCAGGAAAAAGTGAGACACTTACAGCAACAGTAAGTCCTTCAAATGCTACAAACAAATCGGTAACATGGAGTTCAAATAATACAGGGGTCGCAACGGTAGACTCAAATGGAAAAGTAACTGCAAAGTCACGCGGAGTTGCAACTATAACAGCAAAAACCAATGATGGGAGCAAAGCAGTGAATGCCACAATATATGTGTACAGCATATTTGATGGTAATGATGGAAATTTTCAATACGGTGGCTTCTGGTTTAAAATTATGTCTTGTAAGGATACAAATTATGTACTTGACGTAAATAATATGGGAAATACAAATGGTACAAAGGTACAATTATACTCATGGAATAATTCTGATGCTCAATTATGGCAAGCATTGGGTCTCAATCAAGGATTAAAGATTGTTCCAAGATGTGCAACAAACAAAGCATTAGATGTAAATAGAGGTGGAAATAGTTATTCGGACCCATTGGTTTCAGGTTGCAAAGTTGACCTTTGGGATACAGGTGTAGATGATGAAGCCATGACCTGGCAAATTATTGGCTTATGGGAAGGAAGAATGGCATTCAAATTAAGAGGCTATGATTTGGTACTGACAGCACAGACATTAGAAAGTGGAAGTCAGATAATTGTTAAGCCTTTTGATCCGTCTAATGAACTTCAGCAGTGGAAGGTTGAAAAGGCAGAGCCACTTGCTAATGAATCTGTGAAACAAAAAATAGTAAGTATAGCACAGGCTGAGGTTGGAAACAAAGAAAATGACCCAATAATATGTTGGACTAAATATACCCAATGGTATTTGGATCAGGAAGGAAAATACTGCAGTCCAAGTTATGTTCCTACAGAATATGAAGCATGGTGCGCAATGTTTGTAAGCTGGGTTCAGAACCAGGCTGGAGATACGACTGTGTCGAGATTCTGTTCCTGCACAGATGGTATAAATAAATATACCCAAAAAGGAAGATGGAGAAATGTTGGATATGTTCCAGATCCGGGAGATATTGTATTCTTCTGTAACAGCGGAGGAGCCATTACGCATGTGGCAATAGTGGAAAGTGTGTCAAATGGAATGGTTAATACAATTGAAGGAAACTTTTTATATGATGGAGTATATCAAGTAAAGAGATGGAGTTATAACTGCTCAACAGGATATGGTGGTATAGAAAATAGAATAATGGGATATGGATTAACGAATTGATTTGGTTTAATATCAAGTGTTGGTATGTATAAATGGGGCTATATGGTCCCTTTTGTACATAGGATGTCTGGATACTAGGAGGAATGTGTTATGAAGAAAATAATCCCAAAATCATTGCTAATATGGGTGTTTACAATGATGACTTTTTTTGTTTTTGGAGAGGTGAGTGCTTATGCTGTAACCCGTGAAGAGGGTGCACAGTGGGCAAAAGATAGGGTAGGACAGTGGATTGATGTAGACAATATACACGGAGCACAATGTAAAGATTTTGTTGCGGCGTATATGGCAGATTTATGGGGGGTGTCAGTTGATGGGAATGCATGTGATTTGATCACGTATGCACTTCCGACTGGATGGGAAAGAATACAAAACACACCGGATTTTTTGCCTTTGCCAGGAGATATAGCGGTTTGGGGTGCTTGGGATGGTAATCCATATGGACATTGTGGAATTATTGTTTCGGCAGATTTAGATACTTTTTATTCAATAGACCAAAATTGGGTTAACTCATCTGTGAACGGTTCTGTGGCTGCTGGGGTATATCATAATTATACTACGTATAATTTTTGGGGAGTAGTAAGACCTCCATTTACAAATGGCACCAACCCAAAAGGATGTTTGGATTCCGTCAGCGGAGGTTTAGGCGGGGTTAATGTCGGCGGCTGGGCATTTGATGAAGACCAGTATGGGAACCAGTTAAGCATAAAGGTGGTAATTGGTGGAGAAGAACATATAATTAAAAAAGCTGATAAATATAGGCCCGATGTGCATCAGGCGTACCAGAATGTTCCTGGTGAGTATCATGGATTTGATGATTTTGTATACACATCAAAGAACGGAAGCCAGGAGGTAGTGGTAATAGCACTGAATGTTGGTGGTGGAAATGACGTGGAGCTTGGAAGAGGTACCGTAAATATTACTGCTGATACCGGAAAGCCAGTGATAAGTGATGTGAAGGTAAAAAATGCATCCTCAACCGGGTTCACCATTGAGTGTAAAGTGACAGATAATCTGGGAGTGGACAGAGTACAATTTCCGACCTGGACCGAATATAATGGTAGAGATGATTTGACAGGTAAATGGAACACGGACCCGGCATACTCAGGAAAAAAGAACGGGGATACGTATACATTCAGAGTAAAAAAATCAATGCATAATAAGGAGGTTGGAGTATACAATACCCACATATATGCATTTGATAAAGTGGGAAATCAAACTGTATATGAACTGAAATATACCATTCAGCAGCCTTATGTATCGGAAGCGGCCGGTGTGTATAAAGGAAATCTGTATGTTTTGTATAACGAACATAACATATGGAATGGGTCAAAACAAGTAGCCGAAGATATGGGCGGACATCTCGCAATAATTTCTTCAGAAGATGAGAATAATTATTTAGTGTCATTAATGGCAGGTAAGTTAATGGATTATTATTATCTTGGGGGAACAGATGCCGCAAACGAGGGAGAGTGGAAATGGGTCGATGGAACCAGTATAAGTTATACAAACTGGAGAGATGGAGAACCAAATAATACAGGCGATGAAGATGCATTGGAGATAGGAAAAAATGGTGAGTGGAATGACTATCCGATAGGTAGTGAAGAAAATAACAGAGGTTTTATTTTTGAAAAGGACAATGCCATAACCCCTTCTTTGACGCCGGAAAAAGTAATTAAATACAATAATCATGTTTATGCGTCGTTTAATACTCCGTACAGTTGGAAAGCAGCAAAGGTTTTGTGCGAAAATATGGGAGGACATCTGGTTACAATTTCTTCTGATGGTGAAAATGATGCCGTAAAACAGTTGATTACCAAAGGGTATTATTATATTGGAGCAACGGATGAAGAAAACGAGGGAGAATGGAAATGGGTCGACGGTACCGAGGTGGAAAATGGTACTTCAAATTCCTATTGGGATTCAGGTCAACCTGATAATAATTGCATAGAAAACTATGCATGGATTCGTTCGGCCGATGGACTTTGGAATGACGCAGCAGGGGCTCATAACAATGTAAATGGATTCATTTTGGAAATAGATACACTCAAGCCAAAAACAACAAAGACAATTAGTGGAATAACTTATGAATTATATGACAATTCGGTACCGGCTGAAATAATTAATACATATTTAAGTGGTTCGACGAAAAAATTGGCAACTATCGGCTCTTTAGATAGTAATATGCTGAGCTTACTGAATTCAGGAACAAAGACCTGTTATATTGCTGCAAACGGAAGCTCATATCAGGGAATTTCTAAATCAAATGGTTTGTGGAGTAAAAATGTAATAAATAATGACTTTGGTTTCATATTACAGAGAACTCTTAGTGTGAATTTAAGAGTGACATCTGACGCAATTGTTGGCTCAGAAGTAAAACTGAGTGCCAGTGCGAAAGGAGGAAGCGGAACATATCAATATCAGTTTGTAATGCGAAATCCGAGTACGGGAGCCAGCATTGTTTTGAAAGATTATGGCAGCGAATCTGTATATACAGGAAGGCTGACTACGAGTGGGACAAAAGTATTCAGTGTAAACGTTAAGGATAGTAAGGGTGCAGTTGTAAAGAGTGGTGAAAAGACCATTGTAGTGCAGAAATTATTAACAGCTGCATTAAAGGTTAATGGGTTAAAAGGGACTATTAATGTAGAAAAAGGAAAGAATGTTGTGCTCACTCCGAGTGTCAGTGGCGGTACGGGAGGCTACACATATCAGTATGTGATGAAAAATGTCAGCACAGGACAGAGTATTATTCTTAAGAATTACAGTAGTGCAACAAGCTATACTGGTCTTATAACCAGTGTGGGAACGAAGATATTCACTGTAAATGTTAAGGATAGTAAAGGTACAGTAGTGACAAGTAATGAAGTCAGGGTTGTGGCAGTTAATAAGCTTGCATCTGTGTTGAAGGTAAATGGAGGAACAGGAACAATAAGTGTATCACAGGGTAAGAGTGTGACACTGAAACCAACTGTGGCCGGTGGCGATGGGGCATACAAATACCAGTATGTGATGAAGATTGTGAGTACAGGAAAGATAGTTATTCTCAAAGATTACTGTAGTGATGTGTCTTATACAGGAAAGTTAACTTCTGAAGGTGATAAGATATTTTATGTTAATGTAAAAGATGGAAGAGGTGTAGTTGTCCAGACAAATGTGGTTACTGTAAATGTTGTGAAACAATTTACAGTTGCATTAAGAATAAATGGGGGTACAGGCACGATGAATACAAGCGTGGGAAATAACATTGTTCTTTCTGCGGCTGCGACTGGAGGAGACGGGGGTTATACATATCAGTATGTGATGAAAAATGTCAGTACAGGACAGAGCATTGTGCTTAAGGATTATAGTAGTGCCACCAGCTATATGGCACCTATAAAAAGTGTCGGAACAAAAATTTTCACAGTCAATGTAAAAGATTCCAAAGGAAATGTGGCTACCAGTAATCAGGTTACACTTATTGCAAAATAATCGAGGAGGATCTGCCAATGAAATTTTGTGAGTTTTGCGGCATGAAATTGGAGAATAACGCGGATGTGTGCGACAATTGTGGTACAAGGATTTTAGAGCCGTCTCCTGTTATGAAACCGAAAAGTAGTCCGCATAATGGACAGGACATAGTTCAAAAACAGGAAGAATATTCATATATAAAGAATTACAACAGAACACCAAATGGGGATAATAAAAGCATTAATAATATTAATAATACGTCTCAAAACGGGGAGTACTCATATATTAAAAACTACGACCCGAATAATGTTAAGAAATCAGGGACAGGAATAAACTGGATATTTAATTTTATTTTTATCATAATGTTTATATTCACGTTTTTGGTGTTTCGCATTGATCCTCTGGTGAAGATAAGCGGAAACACCAGAAACTATAATTCGGAACACTTTTCAATTGAATTGAATTATGATGATTTGATGGAGACAGAAGATTTTGAGGATGATGAATATTTTGATTTTGGCTTCGATGATGTAAATACAATTATGACATATTTTGATGCAGCATTTGGTTTGGATTCATTACTTGAGGAAGTCAGAGACGATGTTGGAGTATTAAATTTTTTATTTATAATGTCCACATTAATTGTTTTCATATGTATCTGGATTCCACGTAGCAGAAGTGGTGGATGGATTTTAATGATAAGTTCAGTGGTAAATCTCATATTCATTATCAGTTCAAAAGCTCAGTGGACTAAGCAACTAAGAGAATTTGATTTGGCAATTGAGAATGGCGACGGACTAATAATTTTTATTATCGTTCAAATTGTGATGATAATTATGGGAATAATAAAAATATTTATTACGGACAGCCTGATCAAAACCAGGGGAAGACATTATAAGGGTAAAGCACGATAGAATACGGGGTAGGAGGATTTGGCAATGAAATTCTGTAAGTTTTGTGGTAAGAAGCTAGAAGATAATGTGGATGTGTGCGATGTCTGTGGAAAAGGTGTTGTGGAATCATCTCCTATTATCCGAACTGGAAACGACATTGATAATTGGCAAAACAGAGTAAATAATCAGGAAAGTTTGGGAGGAGGAAAAAACTATCCGCCGCCGGGTAACAATTTTGCGCCGGGAAACTATCCACCAACGGGTAACAATTTTGTGCCGGGTAACTGTGCGCCGCCGGGAAACTATCCACCGCCGGGAAACTGTCCGCCGCCGGGAAACTATAATGCACTGGGAAATAATAAAAAAAATACATATGTGAGCAGTATAAATCCAATATTTAACAGCATTGTGGTTATGTTGTTTTTTATCTCGTTTGTTATTTTGTTCTGTGTTCCGCTTGTGAGAGTTTGTGTTGATTCAGATCGTTTAGAGAGAAGTGATGGTCTTTCTTTGAACTACGAAGAACTAATGGATACGGATGACAGTGATAACTACTATAGTTATTTGGGATATATGTATGTTTCTGAAATATTTTCTGATATAAGGGATGGAGTGCAGGTGTTTTTAATAAGTGCAATCATATTTACACTAATAGAAGTTGGTCTCATATGGATTCCATACAGCTTGTCCGGTGGGGTTATTATGGTTATTTCGTCAATCATAAACAATGTAATAATATTTTTTTCATTTATTATTTGGAGTTCATATATGGAAGAGGAAGCGGGGCTGATCGGAAAAATGGATGTGGGCTTGGTGCTGGTAATGGTTATGCAGTTTGTATTTTTTATTATGGGATTTATTAAGATATGTATTAATCCTCGAAAACCAAGAAGATATTTTAATGGACAGTACAGGTAATAGAAATCATAAGGGGACAGCTTTTTCTCTACCCAAATCAAATATTTATTATTTTTGGGTAGAGAAATTTCTCTGTTTTCTTGCTTTTTTTATAGAGTCTAAGACATTTTCTCTACCCAAACTTGAAAATACTCTCATTTGGGTAAAGATTTTTCTTGGATTTTCTTCAAAATATTCTTATCTTTGGCTATTATTCACTTATTATCTCTACCCAAATCTTATATTTTTGCCAATTAAGGTAGAAATCCCCCATTTCTTCCTCAATTTCTTATGCCAGGAACGTATACCTAGTTCCTAAATTTCTTCCTCAATTTCTTATGCCAGGAAAGTACACCTAGTTCCTAAATTTATTCTTCAATGCCTTGTGCCAGGAACATACGCCAGGATGCACAAACCCTAAAAGTCTAAGCGTATCAAGGTGAAAACAATACAAAACAATACAAAAAACAATACAAAAACAATACAAAAAACGAGGTATCATTTTTTAAAAGTTAAATAATTGAAAAAATATGTTGAATTTTATATAATATTTTCATAGGTTAATTTGTTTGAAAATGTAAATATGTATTTGAGGAGGAAACAGGATGGTGAAAAAATTTAGAAAGGCAGTATCGGTGGTTACACTTGCGTGTATGGTAATGAATACCACTGCCACGATGTTTGCCGATGAAGGGCAAAATGGGATTACAGTGGAAAAGAATGACCTCGCACGTATAAGTGGAGATACTATTATAGGAAGTGTTGAGGAAGGAGAATATGTGTTTTCCATTTCAAGTGGAATGAGACCGGATGAATGGTCGCCGAATTCTACGAGTAATGCTTTGGTTGCCACGGATATTGACGGGGTTTACATGACCACGATTACAGTACCAGCATCAGGGGATGGTGTACAGGCATCAGACCACAGGTTTTCGCTTTCGCAGTTTGACGAATATTCTAATAAAGACTATAGCAGAATTTTGCTGGGTGTGCCTCAGGATAAGGCGGAGGTTACAGATTATTCAACGGGAGATTTGACAAATATCCGTGTCGAACTGGGTCAGACTGAAAAAACTGCAACAGTTTATTTTGACTCCAAAACATATGGAATTGCGATTCTTGATGAATCGGGAAAGCGTGTCAATTATGAGATTAGCTGGGTTGGAGCAGATGATGATGAAGTATTTATGACACCTGAGGAGTATGCAGAGCTTACGGTTACGGATTATGTTGCCATGTTAAATAGCACAAATTGTCTGGATGACCTGGAAATTTGTGGAATAATGAATGGTGAAAAACCGTTGGTGGCTGGTTTGCCTGATTTTGTATTGTTGAGGGATCAGCTTGAAAAAAAGGTGAAGGGCGAAACAGTTTTGAAGGAATATGTATATGATTTTTCTGATATTCCTGAAAGTACATATGTTGTTGGAAACAGCACATATACATATAAAAACCTGGGTACAAATATCCAGATTGTCGGTTTTGAGAATACGAAAGACACAGTGGTTAGCGTGCCACAGAAAATAGATAATTTGTCGGTTACCGAAATTGCAGAAGGTGCATTTGCAGGGTGTGAGACAATTCAGACTATTACATTGCCAAGTACCATAAGTGTGATAGGAGAGAGGGCTTTTGCCGGATGTAAGGGACTTAAGAGCTTTAGTTTTCCTGCAAAGATATCTGAAGTGCCAGAAGGAATGTTTATGGGCTGTGAGTCTTTGACAAGTGTAAATTTTTATGGTGATGTTACGACTATAGGTGCCAGGGCGTTCAAGGACTGTACTTCCATTGAAAATTTTGTATTTCCTGAAAAACTGACTACCATAGGTGTTGAAGCCTTTTTTGGATGTTCTTCTCTTAAAGGGGTAAATATTCCAGCTAAGGTTTCATCTATTGGGAAAATGGCCTTTGCGTCATGTTCAGCCATTGAGACAATGACGGTTGACAGTGCAAATACGACGTATGACAGCAGGGATAATTGCAATGCCATTATTAAGACCACAGTTGAAGTTACAGATTTAGTATCGTCATCATTGATTTCGGGTTGTAAAAATACAGTTGTACCGAATTCAATCCTGATTATTGAAAACTCAGCATTCTACGGAAACGAAGCGTTGACATCAATTACATTGCCGGTAAGTGTGAAACAGATAGCGGCCAGTGCATTTGAAAATTGCACTTCATTAACTAATGTAGATATTAATTTCACCGTGTTTACAATTGGTGCCAGGGCTTTTATGGGTTGTACAAGTCTGGAGAATATAGTCCTTCCATCGAGATTGAAATTTATTAATGTAGATGTGTTTTCAGGGTGTACAGGTCTTAAGTCAATAAGTATTCCGGCCAATGTAACAGGTCTTGACAGTAGAGCTTTTTCGGGATGTACTAGTTTGGAAAGCGTGACATTTGAAGGAAATCCTGGAACTATTGGAGATGAAGTTTTTAAACAGTGTAAAAAATTATCAACTATTACACTTCCGGATTCAATCACTCAGATTGGTGAGTATGTGTTTGAGGAAAGTGGCCTGAAGGAAATTACATTGCCTGCCAATGTGACGTCGCTTCCGGCATTTGTGTTTGCTAAATGTGATAAATTGGAAAAAGTGAATTTCCCGGAGGGATTTACCACTATTGGAAGTGTGGCATTTGGTGGATGTACATCCCTTAAGACCATGATTATTCCTGACACGGTCACATGCATATATTCAAGTGCATTTTATGGCTGTACAAATCTCGAGGCAGTGGAAATACCTGGAAATGTGAGTAATATAACCTATAACGCATTTGATGAATGTCCTATATTGGCTATATATTGTGATGACAATACTCCTGCAGCTACTTTTGCAGCCACATACAACATACCTTATGGTTCGGTATCTGACTTTAATGAGAGAAATAAAAAATACACAGATGGCACTGCAGAGTATACATACTCAATATTAAAGAATAAGATATTTATTACATCATATAAAAATACAGGTACAGGAAAGATTGACCTCATTATGCCGGATAGTATTGAGTCAAAGGAAATTCAATATATCGCGAAGCATTTCTTCAGCGGCTGCAATAACTTGAGAAGTGTTACCCTCTCTAAGGGGATAAAGTGTCTTCCGTATCGAACCTTTGAAAATTGTGCAAATCTTTTGAGCATATGGATTTCTGATGGAACACAAACTGTGGTAAATGACTGTATTTACAATTGCAGAAATGTCAATAAGATATATGTTTCGGAATCGGTTAATGAGATTAAGCAGCAATTGATGTCTGGTACATCAATTGATCTTGTTATTTATGGAAAGAGTGGCTCTTATGCCCAGACTTATGCAGCTGAAAATCGTTATTCATTTACAACTGCAGGACAGACTGTGTTTGAGGTGACTGCAAATGTTGATAAAACCAAGGCATCTGTAGGTCAGTCAATCACATTGACACCGGGTATCACTGGTGGAAATGGCAATGTAAAATATCAGTATATTATGACGGTGCCACAGACTGGTAAGAGAATGGTCCTTAAAGATTTTTCAGGAGCTTCAAGTTATACCGGAAAACTCACATCTGAAGGCGAAAAAATCTTTTGTATAAAAGCTGAAGATGAGACAGGAAGAGTTGTAATAAGTGAGGATATAAAGGTTGTTGTTGGAAATGCGGCAGCACTTTCCGGAACACTTATGGTAAATGGTGGAACAGGAACTGTGAATACCACAGAAGGTGCAACTGCAAAACTTACAGTATCTGCAAAAGACGGAAGTGCGCCTTATGAATATCAATATGTAATGAAAAATGTAAATTCCGGACAGACAATAGTTCTCAAGGATTACAGCAGTTCTGCATCCTATGATGCAAAACTTGTAAATGCAGGAACTAAGGTATTTTATGTAAATGTCAGAGATTCACAGGGAAATGTTGAAGCGAGCAATGCTGTGACTGTGGTTGTGGAAAAGAGCACATTAAAGGGAAGTCTCAAGGTTAATGGAAGCTCTCAGAATATTACGGTGGACTTAGGTGAGAATGTAAAGCTTGACGTATCAGCGACAGGAGGTTCCGGAAGCTATACATATCAATATTTGATAAAAAATGTAAGCACGGGAAAAACCTATGTTCTGAAAAATTACAGTACAGCCAAAAGCTTTACAGGTCCATTGACTTCAATGGGCAATAAAATATTTACGGTAAATGTAAAAGACAGTACCGGTGCTGTTGTGGCATCAAATTCTGTGACAGTTACAGTTAGCAATGTCTTAAAAGGAAGTCTCACGGTTAATGATAAGTCGGGAACCATAAGCCTTGGTGTTGGTGGTGAAGTGGTACTTAAGCCAACAGCAAAAGGTGGCGCAGGAGGTTACACTTATCAATATGTAATGAAAAACATGAGTACCGGAAAAGAAATGATACTCAAAGACTACAGTAAAGATTCTGAGTACACGGGAAAGATTTCAAGTCTTGGTGTTAAAGTATTTGCAGTTAACATTAAAGATGCTGAAGGAACAATTGTAGCTACGAATTCCGTGACGGTTGTAGTCTCTAACCAGGAGCTTATGGGAAGTTTGAAGGTTAACAATAGTAATACAACGTTGACTCTCACAAAGGGACAGACTGTGAATCTTGTGGCTGCAGCCAGTGGTGGAACGGGCTCTGGTAAATATACATACAAATTTGTGATTAAAAATGTAAAGACAGGGCAGAGCATTGCACTTACTAATTTCAAGAGCAGTTCAAGTTACAGTGGGCCGTTGACTTCAACGGGTACAAAGATTTTCACGGTATATGTAAAAGACAGTTACGGTGTGGTTGTAGCTAGTAATGAGGTTACAGTAGTAGTTAAGTAATTCTAAATTTATAGTCCTTAACTGCCGATATATTCAAATATAAATAACGAGAGTTTTCAATAATGAAAAAAGAGAGGACCTGGTAAAGTGAATATATCTGTGGTTAAGGACTTTTATTGTAAAAAAGAAGATATAAATAACAAGGATGCAGAGGCAGGTGGCAGAATAGGGATAAAAAACTCCTGGGCTAAGGGAGATTTTTTTGATGAGAATAAAATTGTAAGTTCTGAAAACATTGGGGATTCGTATGACAGAAACAGAACTGAAAAAAATGACCTGAAAAATGGGCAGGGCCTTAAGAAGGAGGGCCATAATAATGGAGGGCTTTCTAAGGAAAACATAGAAAAGCTCACAGAGTCTGTAAGGCCGGAAAATTTTGATAAATATGAAGAAATGGGAATTATTCCTGATAAGGATAATCCGGAGAGTACATTGACTGTTTCAGAGAGAATAGAAATAAGACTGGCCGCATATTGCGATGATTATGTTCCAACAGGAAGCATAAGCAGGGCAGACATTGAGAGAATGTTTGGAAATACCGGAATGGCAGAGCAAATAGATAATGCATTGAAAAAAGTGACGGAGCTAAAGCAGATTTCCAGGGAGAATTCAGAATACCTACTGACAAATAATATGGATTTATCCATTGACAATGTTTACAGGGGACAATACAGCACTTCGCGTATTGGAGCTGCTGGTAACAACAGGGGTGTTTATGAAAAGATTGGTGATGACGAGTGGAAGGAGTTAAAGCCTCAGATAGAAGACATTTTGAAAAAAAATGGATTTGATATCAATGAAAAGAATCTTGAAAACAGCAAGTGGCTCATCGAGAAGAAAATACCGGTGACGGCAGAGAATATTTATAAGCTTGAAAGGATTGATGCCATAAATGAAAATCTTGGGGAAATATCAGAGGGGCAGTGGCTTAACTGTATTGCACATTCTGTGAATTATGGAATTGCACCTTTAGATGTTTCGGCGGAGTTCTATTCTGCTATCTCAATGACTTCAGTGGAAGCGAGAGAAATCGTGGAAAATGGTACTCCGGAGCAGGTAACTGAACTTGTGCTTGATGGTAAGAATGTTTCTCTTCTGAATATGAAAAAATTGCAGGAAGAGAGAACAAGGAGTCGAAATGATGAGCGCAGGGAAGAATTTACAGAGATTCAGAAAAAGCAAATCAGGGAAGGGCACAGAAATCTGGAAATCCTTAAAATGAGAATGTCAGTTGAGTCCTGTGCCATTCTTGTGAAAAATAATTTTAATATACAGCTTGCGTCCCTTTCGGAAATTGTGAGGCAAATTGACAAGATGGAAAGCGATTATGTTGATGCGATGTTTGCAATTGTGACGGGGCATAAGGATGAAAATATAAAGGTCAGTCAGGGTGTTGCGTCAAATGAAGAACTTTCGGGCGGTGAAATGGATTACAAGGGCTTGTTTCTTCAGGTCAGAAGAGAGATGGAAGCAATGAAACAGGTTCCCGCTTATGTGGTTGGTGACGTTGTGGCAGAGAAGATTTCCTTTCAGGTGGACGAAATAAATGAGGCAGGAAAAAACATTTCGAGCAGACTGAAAAATGCCGGTGAGGCCTATGAGGTACTTGGAACAAAACCTGAGCGGGAGCTTGGAGATTCTCTTCAGAAGGCATTTGGAAACATTGATGAAATCCTTGAGGGAATTGGGGAGAAAACAAGTGAGGATAATAAGAGAGCTGTGAGAATCCTGGCTTATAACCAGATGGAAATTACAAGGGAAAATCTGAAACTGGTGAGAGAGGCAGATGCGGAGGTCGGCAGATTGTTCAACAATATGACCCCAAGAACTACTGCATATCTCATCTCAAATGGAATTAATCCCTTAAGGACAAATATCAGGAAGCTAAATGATATTCTTGACGACATAAATGAAGAAATTGATACAGATTACGAGGAAAAGTACAGCGAATATCTTTTAAAGCTTGAAAAGAAAAATGGCATAAGCAGTGATGAAAAAGAGGCATATATTGGAATTTTTCGTCTTCTTCATATGATTGAGAAGGGAGACAGAAGGGCTGTGGGAGCCGTTCTGAAGCAAGGTGCGGAGCTAAACATGAAAAACATGTTAACAGCATCCAGAAGTTTAAAAAGAACCGGTAAAGAGGTCAGGGTTAATGATGAACTGGGAATGACGGAAGACATAAAGCTTGCCGACAGTAACATTGACAATCAGTTGAAGGTATTTGAGTCTTCAGCATTTTTAAAACGGTTGTTAGATAAAAATTCGCCTGAGTCCATGCGACAGCTTTTGAAAGACGATGAGGAAACAGGAATTGAACATTTAATAAATGCAGTTGAAAACCATTCAGAGGAAATGGAGGATAGGGATGAAATCCTCAATGAGCAGAAAAATGTTTATGCCATGAGAGCAGGGGAAATGGAGGCACTAAAAAATATTGACGAGGCTGCTTTGTGGGAAATACTGGAGGACGGCACTCTTAAAAACACGGAAAATCTTTTGGCAATGTCATTTTATTTCCTTGGAAGGTCTAATGTTTTTGGCAGAATCTCAAAGGGATTAACGGATGAAAAAGTAGACGACGACATCAGGAAAATCAGAGAGAGCTTTATGGAAGCTGATGAGGAAGAAATAGGTAAGTCAATTGAAGGTCTGGCTGAGGATGTTAAGGATTCTATCTTTATAAATGACAAAATTGATGTGAGGGAATTCAGGGCATGCAATCGCATGGCTGATTATTTCAGTAACGCTGCAAGAAAAAAATCCTATTATGTTCCCGTGGAAATTAATGGTGAAGAGGCTTCCTTTAAGGTGACCCTTGTGGAGCAGGAAAATAAAAAGGGTATTGTTGGAATAAAAATGAATTTTTCGGAAGGAAGTGTTGCGGCGGAATTCAGATTAAATGACAAAGAGCTCACAGGCTTTGTTATTGACAAAAGCGGAGTTTTATCTGAAAAAGAAATAAGACTTGCTTTTGAAAAGGATGGTCAGTATGAACTTAAAGCTTTTTCTGTTAATAATGGTGATTACAGAGGAAGCATGTATGGAGAGAACAGGAAGATAAACGAGGGACATACAAGTAACAGAGATTTATTTAATGTTGCGAAGCTGTTTGTCAGAGTGGTTAAGAATTGTGCAGAGGCAACCGATAAATAAATTGTAACTGTTCAGAGCCAAGCAAAATTTCATAAAACAGGTGTAAAATGCTTGCATTTTTAAGACTGTTTTTGAAATTTTATTTGGCGGATACTCCACACCGACGAAATGCAAAGCATTTTGGAGGTTGGCTCTGAACAGATACAATAAATTGTAGGTAAACAGCTATTTGCTTCTGAGCAAAGGCAAATGGCATTGAAGGCATAAGGTCGTTCAGAAAAGAGGTTATTATGAGATTAGGTACAAATATGTCGGCAATTATTTCATCAGGATATTTGTCAAGGTCAGAGACAAATTTACAAAAATCCCTTGAAAGATTGTCATCAGGTTATAAAATTAACAATTCAAAGGATGATGCAGCCGGAATGGCCATTTCAGAAAAGATGAAAACCCAGATTAAGAATCTTAATCGTGCCAGTATGAATGCGGCTGACGGAATATCAGTTTCACAGACAGCAGAAAGTGCATTAAATGAAATTCAGTCTATGCTGCATAGAATGAATGAGCTGGCTGTGCAGGGGGCAAATGACACATTCACAGATGAGGACAGAAAGAACATAGAAAGCGAAATTTCAGCTCTCAAGGAAGAAATTGACAGGATTTCATCGGATACAGAGTTTAATAACACAAAGCTTCTGAATGGCGATGTTCAGAGAAGGACTTATTCTACCGTAGACAATGGAGGGAATAAAACCATTACAGATGTGGTTGTGACTACATATATTACAAATTCTGTACCGGCAGGAACATATGCACTTACCGTAAATGCTGACGGAACAGCAGATTTTGCTGTGGACGGCAGTGGAAACAGAATAGGTTTTAGCGATACCGCTATTATTACTTCAGTTGAAGGCAAAACAAGAATAACAGATGAAGACGGTTTTGAGATGGGATTTACCATAGACAAAGATGCCGGATTTGCAGGTGAAGTTAACATAGAACTGTGGGATTTGGGAACAATGCCAATTCAGCTTGGAGCAAATGCCAACCAGATGATGGACATTGTCATTCCTGAAGTGTCAGTTCGCTCGCTTAACCTTGACCAGTTGGACTTTTCCAATTCTGATTTATGCGGAGAGGCAATCAGCATAATAGGAGAAGCAGTTTCAAGGGTTTCAAATATACGTTCCCAGCTTGGTGCATATGAAAACAGACTAGAGTACTCTGTTTCAAGCCTTGATGCAACTGAGGAGAACATGACTCACGCCTTATCAAGAATAACAGATGTGGATATGGCTGAGGAAATGTCAAATTATACACAGCAGAATGTACTTCAGCAGGCCGGTGTATCAATGGTGGCACAGGCAAATCAGCTGCCTGAAAAGGTACTTCAGCTGTTGCAGTAATTTGTACGGATTCCCGGTTGATGTAACGTTTTTTATGATTTGCTTCTATGCGAAAAAGATTCCGAGAGTACATTGGGAGGTTGTGGAGGAAAAATGAATAAACAGGAAATAAATGAGTTTTCAATGCGTATCAGCCAGTCCAGCAGGACACAGATTGTAGTCATTACATATGAAATAATCATAAACTATCTTGACAGTGCGAGAGAATCCTTAGATAATAAAGATGAGACCAATTTTGTGTTTAATGTAAAAAAAGCCAGACAGTTTTTAAGTCAGCTTTCCGGAGCACTGGATTTTAAATATGGCATTTCATATGAACTTATGAGTTTATATATGTTTGCAAATGACTGTATGATAAAGTCAGAGATTAAAAAGAATGATGTTAACCTTGAACAGGTGAAAAAAATATTGATTAAGCTTAAAGAAGCGTTTGAAGAGGTAAGTAAGCTTGATAAGGGAACGGCTGCGATGCAGGGCGGAGAGAAGGTATATCAGGGCCTTACTTACGGAAAAAATGGCTTGGGCACAGTAATGGTTTCAAAATAATTTCAGACACAGAAGACTGACACGTTTGTGGAGGTTAAAATGAGGACAATATGGAACCATTATTTAGAAATAATACAAAATTGACATTAGATAAATACAAGAATGGGGTGGCTGAAAATTTCAGATTAAGTCATCGTTTTTCGCGTGCAATTTCTACCGCATATGCTATAATATTATTATTCTTAGCATTTGCGGTTTTTTGGTATATTGATCTTGTGATATTTGCCATTTTAGTATTTGTGGCAGGAGTTACACTTTTTTATTTTTTTTACGGCTACAAAATCGGCACGAAAAAGAGTTTTATGAAGTTTGCTGCACTTCACGGCTCCCATTATCAGGTGGATATGGAGTACAGATTTTATGAAGAGAGGCTTGAGCAGGAAACTGATAAAACGGAGCTTGCAGTTATGTATAAGGATATTGATTGTGTAAGAAGAACGGATGATATCATATTGATTGTGTTTAACAAACAGCTTATTCTTATGGATGCATCTGGATTTGAAGGTAATACAGCAGAGGGATTTATGAGTTTTATCAATGAAAAGATAAAATAATGGTAACTGTTCAGAGCCAACCTCGAAAACTGTCGTTTTCTCGGTGTGGCGTATCCGCCAAATAGATTTATACAAAAAAGTGCTCTTGAATGCAAGCATTCATCGCTCTTTTTTGATAAATCTGCTTGGCTCTGAACAGTTACAAATAATGAATTGTGTTGGGAATTGGAGAAGAAATTGGAACATATAATAAAACGGTTTTTGTATAGCATAAATAATAGCAAGGTTATTTCGGCAATAAGAAGGGGACTCATTATGACAATCCCAATATTGCTTCTGGGATCCTTTGCGCTTATTTTGAAGGGAATTCCAAGTGGTTCCTATCAAAGAGTGTTGAGAACTGCATTTTCGGGTGCATTTCTTGAAATGTTAGACATTATTTATGAAGCAACCTATGGCTTGTTATCAGTATATATGACATTTTCAATTTCCTTTTTTTATTTGCGCTCAAAGGATTTGAATCGTAATTATACATTTATTGGAGGGCTTACCGCCACAGCATCCTTTTTTATTCTTTCAGGAATTAATGCAGAACAGGTAAATATTGAGCCTTTAGGTGTTAAAGGAATGTTTATTGCTATTTTCTGTGGAATATTTGCCTCATATATTTACTGCTATATTTTGAAAAAAGTAAAGATTCCATTCAAATTGTATTCAGATGGGGTTGACATGGAATTTAATGATTCAATTATCGCCACGGTGTCCTTTGTTTCAGTAGTAACACTTGCGGCTATATTTAATTATCTGGTAAGTTCAGTGTTTGGTGCAGTGAGCTTCCATGAAGTGTATGTAAGAGGAATGTCATACATTTTCAATCATCAGGAGGCAAACTTTACAGGAGGTTTTGTATATGTTGTGGCTTCCAGTATTCTGTGGTTTTTGGGAATTCACGGAACAAATGTGCTGGAAAATGTTTCGGACAAGATATTCTCAGAGGGAATGGTTGAGAACATAGTTCACCACAGCAATGGAGAAGTAGCCGGAAACATTCTGACAGAGGGATTTTTCAGACATTTTGTATTAATTGGAGGATGTGGAACAAGCTTATGTCTTTTGTTTGCAATAATATTGTTTGGCAAAAGGAAAAACAATAGAAATCTTTCGGCTATTTCTGGAGTTCCAATGTTGTTTAACATAAATGAAATAATGCTTTTTGGTCTTCCTGTTATTTATAATCCATATTTGCTGGCACCATTTTTGGTTACTCCTGTTATGGCATATTGTATTTCTTTTCTTGCAATGTATTTTAATATTGTGCCGGTAACTGTTTGTGAGGTGCCGTGGACGACTCCTGTATTCATAAGTGGATATCAGGCAACGGACTCAGTTATGGGAGCTGTGCTGCAGCTTGTTATACTTTTAGTGGGTATATTTATTTACATGCCGTTTGTCAAGCTTTATGACACTTCGAAGATTAAAGGCGAAGTGCGTCGAATGACAGAATTGACAGAAATACTTAAAAAGGCTGAAGAGAACAGAGAGGAAATAATGCTTTTAGAGCTTCCGGGAGTGCCGGGTACATTAGCCAAGCTCTTGGCTTCGGATATAAAATCGGCTATTGAGAATGAGGATATAAGATTATATTACCAGCTTCAATATAATAATGACTTTGAGTGCATTGGGGCCGAAACATTATTGAGATACAATCATCCTACACATGGATTTATTTATCCTCCATTAATTGTAAAAATTGCTGAGGAAGCGGGTATTTTGTCCAAGCTTGAAAAATACTTATTTACAGAGGCTGCAATAGATTATGGTATTATTCGACAGGTTACGGGAAAATCATACAAAATATCCGTTAATATTACTGTTGCAACCCTGATGGAAGAAGATTTTATTAATTTTCTGACAAATCTCAAGAAAGAATATGAAATTGGAATAAATGAGATATGTATAGAAGTGACTGAGCAGATGGCCATCAAATCAGATTCTAAATTTGAGTATGTATTAGGTGAAATAAAGAATCTTGGATTTATGATTGCCATTGACGATTTTTCAATGGGCTCGACTTCAATAAAATATCTTCAGAAAAATCAGTTTGATATTGTCAAGCTGGATGGCTCGATTGTCAGGGAAATGATGAAAAATGAGCGAAGCAGGGATATAATTTCCTCAATAGTTTATCTTTCACAGTCCCTTGATTTCAAGGTGCTTGCAGAGTATGTTGAGACAAAGGAGCAGTGGGATGAACTGAAGAAAATAGGATGCGCTTATTATCAGGGATATTATTTTAGTAAATCAGTTACACTAAATGAATTTATTGAAAATCTTTTGAAATAGGTTCGCTGCGGAATGAGGATAGTGTGAAAAATAAGGCTGATGCCCTTATTTTTCATACTACGAATTGAGACGGAGCCTCAATTCGAGCTATCGCAGTCGAGAAACAGGATAACCTGATTTCTCGACGCGTGTCTTCGCAAATAAATTTGCTCCGACATGAGGATTGATATGTCAGATTTATATAAAAATTTGTTGAAATACAGTAATAGTGACTACTATCCCCTTCATATGCCAGGTCACAAGAGAAATATTTCTGAGGGAGTAAGTCCTTACAAATATGATATTACGGAAATAGAGGGGTTCGACAATCTTCACGAGCCACAGGGGATATTGCGGATTGCAATGGAGGAGGCGGCAGCCTTTTATGAGTCGGATAAGACATATTTTCTTGTTAATGGCAGCTCCTGCGGAATCTTGTCCGCAATATGTGGTTCCACAAAAAGGGGAGACAAAATATTAGTGGCAAGAAATTGCCACAAATCTGTATATAATGCTATTTATCTGAATGAACTTATGCCTATATATGTGTCTCCGGATTATATTTCTGAATATGGTATAAATGGCGGCATTTCACCGGACAGGGTGAAAAGGGAATTAGCTGAAAATCCGGGAATAAGTGCTGTGGTTATTACTTCACCTACTTATGAGGGTGTTGTTTCTGATATAGAAAGGATTACAGACATTGTTCATAAATACGGAATTCCTCTTATTGTGGATGAGGCACATGGGGCTCATTTTGGTATGCATGGTGATTTTCCTTGGTCGGCGCTCAGAATGGGAGCGGATATCGTTATTCAGAGCCTTCATAAGACTTTACCGTCTTTGACCCAGACTGCCCTTTTGCATATTAAGGGAAGTCTTGCAAATGTTAAGGAGGTAGAGAGATTTCTCAGGATATACCAGACCAGCAGTCCATCTTATGTTTTAATGAGCAGTATAGACGAATGTATTAATAGAATAAAAATGGATGGCCTTTTTTTATTTGAACCTTATGTTAAAAGGTTAAAGGTCATGAAATCCCATATGGATAAGCTTTCAGGAATAAAGGTTGTTGGAAGGGAAATCATTGGCAAAAACAGTGTTTTTGATTTTGACATTTCAAAGATTGTTATATCCGTAAGAGGCACATCTTATTCCGGAAAACGCCTGTATGACGAATTACTGGAAAAGCATCATTTGCAGCTGGAAATGGCTTCAGGGGATTATGTTATTGCAATGACATCCCCAATGGATACAGAAGAGGGGCTTTTGAGACTGTTTACGGCATTGGTGGAGTTGGACAGGGACATACGGCTTTTTTCAGAGGAGGATGAAAAGCCGGGAATTGTGGATTTTGCACCGCAAAAGACCATTGTGCTGGAATCTGTCTATAAGGCCACCAACAGTGAAAAGGAAAAGCTGCCCCTTGATGATGCCATCGGGAAAATATCAGCGGATTTTGTATATTTGTATCCACCAGGTTGTCCGATACTGGCACCTGGGGAGCTTATAAGCATAGAGGCAGTTTCGTTAATTAAAAAGTATAAATTAAGTGGTCTTGAGGTTCACGGATTGTCAGATGAAAATTCAGGAGGAGTGGACCATATTCACGTCTTGAAAGAAGAATTCAGGAAGATTAATTTAACCAGAGGTATATATTCAATCAGGTAAATCTGCCATAAAAAGGCAGACATAGAATTGGAACAGGATGAAAAATGAAGAAGATATATTATGTTATGGGCAAGAGCTCATCAGGCAAGGATACAATTTATAACAGACTCATAAAGGATGAAAAGCTTTCTCTCAATACAATTGTGGGGTATACAACAAGGCCAATGAGAGAAGGAGAATGTCAGGGGAAAGAGTATTTCTTTGTGGATGAGGAGGAACTTTTAAGGCTTGAAAAAAACGGGCGTGTAATTGAAAAAAGAGCATATAATACTGTATATGGAATATGGTATTATTTTACAGTTGCTGATGAAAACATAAATCTCCAGGAAAATGATTACATTTTGATTGGTACGTTGGAATCCTACGAAAAGGTGAGAAACTATTATGGAAAGGACGTTGTTGTGCCGATTTATATAGATGTGGAGGATGGTGAAAGACTTATTCGTGCAATTATGAGGGAGAGGAATCAGAAAAATCCTTCATACGAAGAAGTCTGCAGGAGATTTTTGGCAGATTCCAAAGATTTTGCGGAAGAAAAACTGAAAGAACTTGGAATAGAAAAAAAATATAATAATATTGATTTAGAAGTGTGTTATAATGAGATAAGAGAAATGATTTTGGGATAACATTTTGCAAATGAATTAGCTCAGAAATGGGGAAAGTCACATGGATATGAGAGTAAATGAATTATTGAATAGCACTCCGGTACAGCAGAATAATCAGGTGCAGCAGTCTGATGGAAGCTTTAAGTTTGTACTGGCAAGCAATATTGCGGAAGCGGGTTTTCAGGAACATGTTACTGCCCTTATGAATGAAATATCAGAACTTGGAAAGAAAATTTCCAAGAAAACAGATGTGAGAGATATGAAAAAATACAGACAGCTTATCAGGGAATTTTTAAATGAGGTTGTTTATCGTTCCCACGAATTTTCCAGGGAAAATTTTCTGGATAAAAGGGGAAGACACAGAGTGTATGGTATAGTAAAGCTTGTGGATGAAAATCTTGATAAACTGGCTGAGGAGCTTTTGAGGGATGAGAAAGATAACATTGCAATTTTAAATCTTGTAGACGAAATTCGAGGGTTGTTGTTAGATATAATTACCTGATTTCTCGATGTGTGTCTACGCAAATAGATTTGCTCAGACGCAAAGCGTCTGCGGAATGGAGGTTTATATGGCAGGGTTAGATGATATTTTAGGAAATGAAACAATAGTAGGTCATTTTAAAAAGGCAATTGAGTTTAATAAAATTTCTCATGCCTATATTTTAAATGGCGAAAAGGGAATGGGAAAGCTTACCATGGCAAAGGCTTTTGCAATGACGCTTTTATGTGAGGAGAGAAAATCTGTTCCCTGTATGAAATGTCATTCCTGTATTCAGGCTATGACGGACAATAATCCGGACATGATAGTAATTGAGCCGGATAAGCCAAATACTTTGTCCATAGACCATATCAGAAAGAGTCTGGTAAGTGATATAGGACTAAAGCCATACAGCAATATTTACAAGGTTTATATTGTTAAGGATGCAGATATGATGAATGTGGCAGCCCAGAATGCGATATTAAAAACCATAGAGGAGCCTCCGGAATATGCGGTAATTATTCTGTTGACTAAAAATGTGGACAGTATGTTACAGACAGTTTTATCAAGATGTGTTAAAATGGATATGCAGCCTCTGAAAAAAGAGACAGTAAAAAAATATTTAATGGAGAGAGAAAAAGTGGTAGATTATCAGGCAGATGTGGCAGTTTCGTTTGCGGGAGGAAATCTTGGCAAGGCGAGAGAGCTTGCGGTGTCAGATGATTTTGCAGGTATGCTGGAGGAAGTTGTACAATTGCTAAAATATATAAAGGATATGGAGGCATATGAAGTGGCTGCCGCGGTTAAGCGAGCCCAGGACTATAAATTCAGATTTACCGACTATATCGATCTTATGATTTTGTGGTTCAGAGACGTGCTTTTGTACAAGGCATCCAAGGATGTGAACGGTCTTATATTTAAGAATGAAATTCCTGCCATTAAAAAACATGCGGAAAGCTCTTCATATAATGGAATAGAGGATATTTTACAGGCAATGGAAAAGGCAAAGGTAAGACTGAGAGCAAATGTAAATTTTGACATTGCCATAGAAATGATGTTTTTGACAATACGAGATAATATTTAGCTCAGAAGGAATGGAGATAACAAAGATGGTAAAGATAATTGGAGTGAGATTTAGAAGAACCGGGAAAATATATTATTTTTCACCGGGGGAGCTTCACATAGAAAAAGGACAGAATGTCATTGTTGAGACTGCCAGAGGAGTTGAGTACGGCAAAGTAGTTCTTGGAATGAGAAATATAAAAGAAGAAGAGGTAAGTGCACCATTAAAAAGTGTAATAAGAATTGCAACCGAGAGTGACACGGAACAGGAAGAACAGAACAGGGAAAAAGAAAAAGAAGCATTTCAGATATGTCTCGAGAAGATTAATAAGCATGGTCTTGAGATGAAGCTTATTGATGCAGAGTATACCTTTGATAATAATAAAGTGCTGTTTTATTTTACGGCAGATGGACGAATTGACTTCAGAGAGTTGGTAAAGGATCTGGCATCTGTATTTAAGACCCGTATTGAACTCAGACAGATAGGAGTCAGGGATGAGACAAAGGTTCGAGGTGGATACAGTATTTGTGGACGACCATTGTGCTGCAGCACATACCTTACAGATTTTGTGCCGGTTTCGATAAAGATGGCCAAGGAGCAGAATCTTTCCCTAAATCCCACAAAAATTTCAGGTGTATGCGGAAGACTTATGTGCTGTCTTAAAAATGAGGAAGAGACCTATGAGGAGTTAAATAAAAATCTTCCAAATATTGGTGACTTTGTGACTACCTCAGATGGATTGAAAGGTGAAGTTCAGAATGTCAGTGTATTGAGACAGCTTGTTAAGGTTTTGGTTGAAGTAAATGACGAAAAGGAAATTCGGGAATACAAGGCGTCAGAGCTTAAGTTTAAGCGCAGACGCAGACACGATAACGAGCGTATCAATGATGAGGAGTTAAAGGCTCTTGAAGCGTTGGAACGCAAGGAAGGAAAATCAAAAATAGATGACTGATTTATTACTTGAAGGTGAAAGACTGGATGATTTGGAAAGAAATGGCTATAAAATCATCCAGAATAAGGATAAATTCTGTTTTGGAATGGATGCCGTGTTGTTGACAGCTTTTGCAAAGGTAAATGCTGGTGAAAGAGTGCTGGACTTAGGGACAGGCACAGGGATTATTCCCATTCTCCTTGAGGCGAAGACGGAGGGGCAGCATTTTACAGGTCTGGAAATTCAGGGTGAAAGTGTTGATATGGCGAGAAGAAGTGTAAAATTGAATAATCTCGAAGAAAAAATAGACATAGTTGAAGGTGATATAAAGGAAGCTTCCTCGGTTTTCAGGAAAGCTTCCTTTGATGTCGTTACTTCTAATCCACCTTATATGGATGATAATCATGGAATAAAAAATCCTGATATGCCAAAGGCCATTGCCAGACACGAGATTTTGTGTACGCTTGATGATGTGGTCAGGGAGGCGGCATTGCTTTTGAAGACCGGTGGAAGATTTTATATGGTTCACAGACCCCACAGGCTGACAGAGATTATTTGCACTTTGAAACAGTACAGACTGGAGCCAAAGAGAATCAGGTTTGTGCATCCCTATGAGGATAAGGAGGCAAATATGGTATTAATAGAGTCTGTGAGAGGCGGAAGGAAAATGATAAAGGTTGAAAATCCTTTGATTGTATATGAAAAACCGGGAGTTTACAAAAAAGAAATTCATGAATTATATGGATTTTAGCAGTACTGGTAAAGTGTGTCTTTATTAGCTTTTAACAGAGAGAAATGAGGTATATATGGCTGGGAAATTATTTTTATGTGCTACTCCTATTGGGAATCTGGAGGATATTACATACAGGGTTTTGAGGATTTTAAAGGAAGTGGATTTGATAGCTGCCGAGGATACAAGACACAGCCTGAAGCTTTTGAATCATTTTGAAATTAAAACCCCCATGACAAGTTATCACGAATATAACAAGGTTGCAAAGGCAAAATATCTGGTTTCGTTATTACAGGAAGGGAAAAATATTGCTGTAATTACTGATGCAGGGACACCGGGAATTTCAGACCCGGGAGAGGAAGTTGTCAGACAGTGTCATGAGGCGGGAATTGAGGTGTCTTCGGTTCCGGGACCGGCAGCCTGTATAACAGCCCTCACTATGTCCGGACTTAGAACCAGAAGATTTGCGTTTGAGGCATTTCTGCCTTCTGATAAAAAGGAGCGCCAGATGGTTTTAGAGGAGCTAAAGGAAGAAACCAGAACCATTATCTTATATGAGGCACCCCACCATCTTGTACAGACGTTAAAGGAGCTTTTTGATGCTTTGGGTGACAGGGACATGACTTTGTGTAAAGAGCTCACCAAAAAGCATGAGAGAGCGGAAAAATCTACAATATCGGAATTGCTGGCAAAATTTGAGACGGAGGAGCCGAGAGGAGAATACGTTCTTGTCATAGAGGGAAAAACCTTTGAGGAAAAAAAGCTGGAGAAACAGAAGGACTGGTGCAGTATTTCCATTCCGGAACATATGGAGCATTATATGTCTCAGGGCATCGACAAAAAAGATGCCATGAAAATGGTTGCCAAGGACCGTGGAGTGAGTAAGAGAGACATTTATAAGGAAATGTATCAGTTGAGTTGAAGTAATTATTATATAGTGGTATAATAAACTCCAAATTCGATGTTTTTAGTCCTTACATTATTGGGATTGGAGAAGGTTATGGATAAGGAAAATAAAAAGAAAGATAATCTCGTTAAGAGTAGAATTAATGGTCATACGGCTTTTTATTTTAAACTGCCCATGTATTTTACCGGAATACTTGCTCTTATCAATATATGGTTTTATTTTGAGAATGTGCAGATTGGATTTTGTGTAAGTGGTGTTACCAGTCTGTATTTTGTGCTGTCATTAGGATATTTTATGTACAGCAAAAACAGATATTTGCAGGAAATGGTTGATTTTGCCATGGATTATACCCAGGTTCAGAAAAAACTGATAAAGGGTATGGAAGTTCCCAATGTTCTTATTGACAGAAACGGGAGATTTCTATGGGCAAATGATGCATTGAGGGAAATCACGCAAAATGGAAAGTTTAAATATGTATCAGACGTATTTCCGGAAATAAGCCGTGAGGTTTTAGAGTTTTCTGAAGAAGATGGCAAAAAAGAGCCAATTAAATGTTCATATGAAAATAGAAATTACAGAGTAGAATTTAAAAAAATTGATGTGGACGAGGAATTTTCATCAAATAACAGCGATGAGGATTATCTTATTTCCATTTATCTTTTTGACGAGACAGAAATAACCAGACTTGCGAAGGAAAATATTGAGCAGAGAATGGTGGCCGGGCTCATTTACATTGACAATTATGATGACGCACTGGAGAGTGTTGAGAATGTAAGACAGTCTCTTTTGATTGCTTTGATTGACAGAAAAATCAATAAGTATTTTTCAGCATATAATGCAGTCATTAAGAAATTGGAAAAGGATAAATATTTTATAGCCATAAAGCAAAAATATGTATCAGTTTTACAGAGCAACAAGTTTTCGATTCTTGATGAGGTAAAGAGTGTAAATATTGGAAATGAAATGGCAGTAACCATCAGCATTGGTCTTGGTGTGAATGGAGACGAATATACACAGAACTGCGATTACTCACGTGTGGCTATTGATATGGCACTGGGACGTGGTGGTGACCAGGCTGTTGTCAAGGATAAAGAAAAGATTTATTTCTACGGTGGAAAATCGAAACAGGTAGAAAAGAATACCCGTGTAAAATCAAGAGTTAAGGCTCATGCACTTCGGGAACTGCTTGAGGCGAGAGAAAAGATTATTATAATGGGGCATAAGATTGGTGATATAGACTCTTTTGGGGCAGCAATAGGTATTTATGTGGCAGCAAAATCCATTGGAAAACAGGCCCATATTGTCATAAATGAAATTACAACGTCAATAAGACCTATGCTTGAAAAATTTACAAATAGTGAAGATTATGAAGAAAATATGATTATCAACAGTGAAGAAGCCATTGAACTTGTGAATCAGGATACAGTTATTGTGGTTGAGGATGTAAGCAGACCTAGTTATGTTGAGTGTCCGGAAATTTTAGGCAGGGCAAAGGATATTGTGGTTTTGGATCACCACAGAAGAAGCAGTGATACGATAGAAAATGCAGCATTATCATATATCGAACCATATGCATCATCAACATCCGAAATGGTTGCTGAGATTTTGCAGTATTTCGGTGATGGAATTAAGCTAAAACCACTTGAGGCAGAGGCAATGTATGGAGGTATTATGATTGATACAAATAATTTCTCAAAAAATACAGGCGCAAGAACCTTTGAGGCGGCTGCATTTTTGAGAAAGAGTGGTGCAGATGTGACAAGGGTGAGAATGCTCTTTAGAGAGTCGTTTAGTGATTATAAGGCTAAGGCTGCAGCAATAAGTGCAGCAGAATCATTCAACGATGTATATGCCATTACGGTATGTCCTTCAGAAGGAATTGACAGTCCGACTGTTTTGGGCGCCCAGATAGCAAATGAACTTCTGAACATTAACGAAGTTAAGGCATCCTTTGTACTTACTGAACACAATAATAAGATTTATATAAGTGCCCGTTCCATGGGAGATGTCAGTGTTCAGCTTATTATGGAGAAGCTTGGCGGAGGTGGACATCTTGATACGGCAGGTGCCCAGCTTGAAAATGTTACAATAAGTGAAGCAAAGAACATTGTTAAGAACGTTGTTGGAGAAATGGAAGAACAGAAGGAAATATAGAAAGAAAAACAAGAAAGAGGTATAGACATGGAAGTTATTTTATTGGAAGACGTAAAGGCGTTGGGTAAAAAAGGACAGGTAGTCAAGGTTAATGAGGGATATGCAAGAAACTGTCTTTTAAAGAAAAATCTGGCTGTTGAGGCAAATGCTGTAAATAAGAATAATCTTAAGCTTCAGAATGCAAATAATGAGAAAATTGCGAAGGAGAAGCTTGCTGATGCAAAGAAACTGGCAGAGGTTTTGAAGGAATCAAGCGTTACCGTAAAAATTAAGACTGGTGCCGGTGGAAAGACGTTTGGTTCAATATCGGGAAAAGAAGTTTCTCAGGCGATTAAGGACCAGTTAAAGCTTGAAATTGACAAGAAAAAGCTTGTGATGGATGAGCAGATTAAATCATTGGGTACACATATTGTAAAAGTAAAGCTTCATCCTGAGGTTACCGGAGAGATAGCTGTTAAAGTTGTTGAAGGTTAATTAAGAATAAATGAAAGGTGGTTCGAAAATGGACGAAGCACTTATTAGAAAGACCATGCCCCACAGTGTTGAGGCAGAGCAGTCTGTGGTTGGTTCAATGATGATAGATTCGGAAGCTGTACAGACGGCAAGTGAGATTATTACGGCTGATGATTTTTATGGAAAACAATACGGACAGCTTTTTCAAGCCATGGTGGATTTGTATACAGAGGGAAAACCTGTTGATTTGGTTACCTTGACAGAAAAGTTAAAGCAGATGGATGTGCCTGAAGAGCTTTCAAGCATAGACTTTATCAGAGAGCTTTTTGCATCTGTTCCAACATCTGCCAATGTAAAGTATTATGCAAAGATTGTCAAGGAAAAGGCTACTTTAAGAAAGCTTATTAAAGTAACTGAGGACATAGCCAATACCTGTTATGTTGGGCACAAAAGTCTTAGTGAGATACTAAATGAAACTGAGAAGAGTGTATTCAACATTGTTCAGTCAAAAGAGGGTGGAGATTACGTTCCCATCAGACAGGTTGTAATCAATGCAATGGAAAGAATTGAAGCTGTTTCGAGAACAAAGGGTACGGTTACGGGTATTCCTACGGGCTTTATTGATTTGGACTATATGACTTCAGGATTTCAGAATTCAGATTTAATTCTTATTGCAGCGAGACCTTCCATGGGAAAAACTGCTTTTGAATTGAATTTGGCAGAATATATGGCATTTAAAAAGAACAAGACGGTTGCAATATTCAGTTTGGAAATGTCGAAGGAACAGTTGGTAAACCGTCTGTTTTCTCTGGAATCAAGGGTTGATTCCCAGAAAATCCGTACTGGAAATCTGGAAGACAGTGACTGGGAACAGCTGATAGAAAGTGCCAGCGTAATTGGTAATTCAAATTTGATAATTGATGATACTCCAAGTATTTCAATTGGTGAATTGCGTTCAAAATGCAGGAAATATAAGCTGGAGTTTGATTTGTCCATAATAATAATTGACTACCTTCAGCTTATGACGGCGGGTGGAAAGAGTGAGAGCCGTCAGCAGGAAATTTCTGAAATATCACGTTCATTAAAGGCATTGGCCAGAGAGCTTAATGTGCCTGTAGTAGCACTTTCACAGCTTAGCCGTGCGGTGGAAAGCCGTCCGGATCACAGACCAATGTTGTCAGACCTGAGAGAATCAGGAGCTATTGAGCAGGATGCCGATGTTGTAATGTTCCTCTATCGTGATGATTATTACAATAAGGAAAGTGAAAAGAAAGGCATTGCAGAGGTAATTATTGCTAAACAGCGTAACGGTCCTATCGGAACTGTAGAACTGTTGTGGATGCCTAATTATACAAAATTCGTCAATTATAACAACAAAAAAGAATAAAATATTTGGAATTCGTATTGAAAAACTTTCAATGTTGGTGTTAGAATATCTACGAAAAAATACAAAAGAAAAAGATGTGCAAATTTTTGCGCATCTTTTTTCTTTTAAAAAAATGAAGCGTCTGCGGAATGGAGATTAGTGTGAAAAATCACACCGAAGTGCTGATTTTTCACACAACGAATTGAGACGGAGCCTCAATTCGAGCTATCGCAGTCGAGAAACAGGATAAACCTGATTTCTCGACGCGTGTCTGCGCAAATAAATTTGCTCCGACATGGAGGATTAGTATGGAAAAGAGATATATTATTTCGGATGCGTCGAAGATGGTTGAAGTAGAGTCACATGTACTTCGTTATTGGGAGGACGAGTTGGGAATAGAAATACCTAGAAATGAATTAGGACATAGATATTATACAGATTATTACATAACATTATTTAGAAAGATTAAAGAACTGAAGGATGGAGGTTTCCAACTGAAGGCAATAAAAATTCTTTTGCCGGAGCTGATGGATATTAATAGTGAAATGCAGAGCAGTGAAAGGCTTGAGCTTTTGAAGGAGGAGTTATTTTCCAAGTCGGAAAATTCGGAAACTCAGCTCTCTAATTTGGAGAGTGAAAGTGAGGATGAAAAGGCACTTAGTAAGATGGAACAGTTTCAATCGATTATCTATGACATTGTATTTAGGGCCATGAAGGAAAATAATAGTAATTTAGGTAAGGAGTTGGGGGATACCGTGTCTGACAATGTAATAAAGGAAATGGATTATCTTATGCATATCAGGGAGAAAAACGAGGAAGAGAGATTTAGAAAGCTGGATGAAAGCATAAGAAAATGTCAGCTTGAAAATAAGGAAAAGTCCAAAGGTCAGAAGGGATTTATCAGCAAATTCAAGAAGGGACACAGCACTAAAAAATAAAAATCCCATTGAGCAATTAATCTCAATGGGAATCTGTTCTATGAAACGCTTTTCTTGAGCAGTGCTTTATTTGTGTACATGAGCTCGTCGGCTTCCTGAATTTACTTGATATATCAAGCCCTTCGATAAATACGCAAAATTCGTCGCTTCCAATGCGGTAAGAATTTCCGTATCTTCCAAAAGAGTTTTTGATGATTTTTGAGGCAGAAATAATATATTCATCCCCTACTTTGTGACCATAGCTGTCATTTATTTTCTTTAAGTTATTCAAATCTAAAAATACAATTCCCGCTTTAGAAGAGTTGTCTGTCATTTCTTTAATTTTTTCCAAATAACTTGTTCGATTGCCTAAACCTGTAAGAACATCGTTGTAAGCCAAGTTTTTAACAATGTCATATTTTGCACCTTGGGCAACAGGCTTTTTCTTTTTGTCCAAAGAAATTCCCCCTAAAAAAGATTAAAAGGTGTAATCCTGTGTGGAAAACACCTTTTAGAAATAAAAAGTAATATTATTCTGCTGCGATAACACCTGCTGGACATCCGCCTTCGCAAGCTCCACAATCGATACATGTATCAGCATCAATAACATATGTAGAATCGCCTTCAGAAATTGCACCAACTGGGCAAGTACCTGCACAAGCGCCACACATTAAACATCCGTCATTAATAACACGTGCCATGATAAATCCTCCTTTTATATTTCACTACTATTTTAAGTAGCCAATTACTTAAGATATATTCTAATACAAAATTCTTAAGTATTCAAGTCTAAAATTCAATACAGTTGGTGTCAAGTATTAGTTGGCACAAACAATTCATCTATCTATATTGTAAATTAATTATTAATCCGCTATACTAATGATAGTATATTTGATATATTTTACATAAATTTGGAGGGAAGAGGTATGGGCGTATATTTTAATCCGTTTAATAAAAGCTTCAGAAAAGACAAAAAGAGTGAAATATATATAGATAAAACAGGATTGTTGGAATTCTTAAACAAAAAGATAGAAACAAATAACAATTGTATTGCAGTGAGTCATGCAAGACGCTTTGGAAAATCCCATGCTGCTGGAATGATTGATGCTTACTACAGTCGTGGTTGTGATTCATATGAACTTTTTAAGGATACAGATATTGCCACAAAGGGCTGTTTTAAAAAGCACATAAATAAATACAATGTGATTCATCTTGATGTTTCTACATTTTGGGATTCTTATAAAGAAAATATAGTTGAAAAAATTAAAGATTATATCTTCGATGAATTTAAGGCAGAATATGGTGGGCAAATTGATTGTGACAAAATGATAAGCTCGGTTATTATGTCTGTTTATATAATAACAAACATCCCGTTTGTTATTATTATTGATGAATGGGACTTTGTGATTAGAAATAGTGAAGACAAAGAATTGGTTCATAATTATCTTCAGTTCCTTCATTCTTTGTTCAAGAGCGAAGAATCGAAGACTTTTCTGGCACTTGGATATATAACAGGAATTCTTCCTGTCAAGAAGATAAAGGATGAATCAGCACTTAATAATTTTAGAGAATATACAATGCTAAAATCAAAGCCAATCACGCAGTATTATGGTTTCACCGAGAAAGATGTTAAAGACCTATGTGAAAAATATGACATGGATTTTGAAACCACTAAAGCCTGGTATGACGGATACCTGATAGATGGAATGCATATGTACAATCCTAATTCTGTTTCTCAAGCAATGATTAATCAGGATTTTGATTCTTACTGGCGAAATACGTCATCTTTTGAATCTATCAATACATTTATCACAATGAATTATGAAGGATTAAAGAATGATATTCTAAAAATGCTTGCAGGTGGAAAGGTGAGACTAAATGTCAACACGTTTAAAAATGATCTGTCTACAGTCGCCTCAAAGGATGATACTCTGACAGCATTGATACATTTGGGCTATTTAGGGTATGATGCTGACAGGAAAAGTGCATATATTCCAAACTATGAGGTGGCATCAGCGTTTGAACTTGCACTTGAGACAGGTTCCTGGAGTGAGGTTTCTAAATCGATTTCAAAGTGTGATGAATTGTTGGATTTGACAATTGATGGAGAAGCTGACAGAGTGGCAGAATTATAGAGCTTGCACACGAGACTTATACCTCCATTCTGAAATACAATGATGAAAATTCATTAAGTTGTGTGCTTACCATGGCATACTTTACTGCACCTGCTTACTATAATATTGTAAGAGAATTTCCGGCAGCAAAAGGATTTGCAGACATGGTGTTTATCCCAAGAGCAAATGCAGGAAACAGACCGGCAATGGTGGTGGAATTAAAGTTTAACCAGTCAGTAGATACCGCCATTAAGCAAATCAAGGAAAAGAGATATCAGGGAGTGTTATCAGGGTATTCCGATAGGATTCTTCTTGTTGGAATTAATTATGACGCAGAAGGGGAAAATAAGAAGCATCATACCTGCGTTATTGAGGAATGGATGGAATAATCAATTTATGTGCAAAGCAATGGATGCACATAAGATTCCTGAATCTCAACGGTGTCTACCGGATGATGCAAAAGATAGCTGATATGACAGGAGTACCATTAGAAAAGGAACATCCTCATTCACTAAGACACCTTTTTGCATTAACGTACATAGATACTTATAATAACATCGGTGAATTAGCGGATATACTTGGTCATTCCAGTCTTGAAATCACCAGAATCTACTTGTCAAGCAGCAGGGAAGAAGATACGAATACTATCATCCTGTCAGTATCTGGACAGGGGTGTGACAAAGATTGTACTGCGAGAGGTATGTGATTCGGAGTGTCTGGAAGTTTTGATAAATCATGTGATTGAATATGTGGTGAGTTCGTATGACGAAGGAAAGAAAGCCTGCTTCCATTTCTGGCGAAATCAAAGAATTTACAACACCTGACATTGCATATGAAAGAGAAATACGAAACACCAGTATGCGAAGTCGTTGAGTTTGAAACAGAAGATGTTATCACTACTTCAGGGCTTGGCGAAGGTGGTATAGGAGATTAATTCTATACGTATACTAATAACGGGAGGCGGGAGAAATCCCGCCTCTATGTATGAAAGGAAAACAAAATGAGAGTAAAAAGAATCATATCAAGTATGTTAATTATGTTTTTTATGACAGTATTGATTCCGTCACAGGTACGAGCCGAAGAAGACAACACATGATATTCCTTTGGACATTTTTATTATCATAGCCATAATGGATATGTATCTATTTGCGGGTATCTTGGAAGAGAGAAAGAGGTTGAAATCCCTTCCGTCATGTCGGGAAGACCGGTATCGGAGATTGAGTCCAGTTCCTTTAAAGGCTGTAACATCATCGAAACCATTATTGTGCCGGATACCGTTGTCATGGTGTATGAAGACTCCTTTACCGGGGTAGCATCCTTAAAGAAGATTATTAGTCATACCGTGGGAGTAGAGATTCAGGCATCCATATACCGGACAGTGAGATAGTAGTAACTGTGGATGAGAATGGTAATCTGGTACAGGTAGATTCAAAAGGGAACAAGATATTGCTTGACAGCGAAAAGAAATATCAGATGGAAGAGAATGATGATGGCTCGGTGAAAATTGTAGACACAGATGGCAAAGAAGTCAAAGTGACGGACGAAGGCAATGTCCTGTTTGGAGAGATGGACGAAGAAGAGGTCGTTGATAAAGAGGAAAAAAATCCAATCATTATATGGGCCGCCGTCATTTTAGGTATTGCTGTTGTGGCTGTAGTAGCCGGTTTTGTAGTGAAAAAGAAGATGAAAAAGAAATGATAATCAGACTTGCAAATCGTTATATAGAAATAAACAATCTGTATCACTTTATCGAGGATTATTGTAATGATTATATGATAAAGGATACACAGAAGCTGCCAATTCCTGACTTTTGTATTAACGTTGTCAGAGAAGACATTGACTTTGAGCGTACCAAATCCGCCGCAGAAGACAGAAAAGAAGGCATCCCCATCCGCCATTTTACAGACGAATACTTAGAAACCCTTGCGGTCTACCGCAAGATTGCCGAGCAGATGTTATCCTACGATACCATTTTGTTTCATGGTTCAGTCATTGCAGTGGATGGATTCGGCTATCTTTTTACAGCCAAGTCCGGCACCGGCAAGTCCACCCACACAAGACTGTGGCGGGAAACCTTTGGCGACAGAGCTGTCATGGTCAATGATGATAAGCCCCTGTTACGGATAACGAAAGATGGTGTTATTGCCTACGGTACGCCTTGGGACGGCAAGCACAGACTCAGTACCAATACATCCGTACCATTAAAAGGTATCTGCATCTTAGAGAGGTCGGCAAAGAATTATATCATAAGGCTTGATACAAAGGAGCAGTTGCGAGGTGCATACCCTATGATTGTCCAGCAGACAGTAAAAGCAAGATTAAAAAATATAAAAAAAGAAACAGGAAGAACGATGCAGGATGTTCTGATTGCTTATGGATTAGAGAGAACCATTATGCGACTGACAAAGTCAAGCCATGTTGAGAATTTTACATTAAAGGGTGGCATTTTTTGTATGCACTGATGGATGGTGACTTTGCAAGAGCGACTACCGATATTGATTTACTGGCACAGGGTATCAGCAATGACATTGACAATAGCAGATTTAAGGATTTTTACGATATTTACGTTTTATCAGGAAAATTATGAAAACTTGGAAGCATGATTCAAAATCATGAGAGGAGGAATAATACATGAAGTTAAAGGACACCTATATTACCCACGATAGTGACGGAGAACAGATTTTGTTAGACACAAGCAGTTCCTTTGCTGGACTGATTCGTAACAATAGGACAGCGGCATTTATCGTGGAGTGCTTAAAGGAAGATACCACAGAGGAGGAAATCGTGGAAGCTATGCTTGAAAAATATGATGCACCGAAGGATGTACTTGCAAGGGATGTGTCAGAGGTGATAGAGAAGCTTAGGAAAGTTGGAGCAATTGATGAGTAAGACAACTTACGAAGAATATCTGAAACGATACGGAACCCTGATATATAGAAATACCGGAACTAGTATGCTGCCACTGCTGAAACAGGGCAGGGATGCGTTTATCGTAAGAGCAGTGGGTGAGTATGAAACCTGTAAGAAATGGGATGTGGTTCTGTACAAAAGACCACCGGAAAGCTATGTACTTCACCGGGTGGTGCGGGTACACGATAAAGGCTACGATATTCTTGGAGATAACTGTATCGGGATTGAGAGAAACATTCCAAAAGGTGCCGTCATTGGTGTGATGACCGAATTTATACGGAATGGAAAGAAATATCCGGCAGACAGTACACTTTATAAGCTGTATGTTTTATTCTGGTGCAAGCCATACCGGATTAGAATACGGCTAAAGAAAATATGGCTGAAGTGTTCTCATACAAAGTAATGATTATAATAGGTTGAATTTATCCTAGACATAGTGATATACTATGTGTATAAGATACAAGGAGGTGTTCACATGACAGTAGATACAAACACAATGGTTTCAATTACAGAAGCAAATCAGAACTTTTCAAAAGTTGCAAGATTAGTAGATGAGCTTGGTTCAGTTGTTATACTCAAGAATAATGCACCAAGATATTTGGTGATAGATTTTAGTAAGGCAGATGAATGTGCAGTGGCTAAAGATGAAGATGTGCTTGCGATTTCAAAGCGATTACTTGCACAGAACAAAGAGGCTTATGAGGTGCTTGCCAAATGAAAAGACTGAGCAAAGAGCAAATTTTGATGCTCCATTCGCAGCTCGTTGGACAGACTGGTGGCATAGATGGTGTGAGAGATATTAATTTGTTGGAATCAGCCATTGAGACACCATTTCAGGCATTTGCTGGAGAAGAATTATATCCAACAATACAAGCAAAAGGCACACGACTTGGTTATGGCTTGATTAAAAATCATTGTATGTTGGACGGGAACAAACGCATTGGAACTCATGCGATGCTTGTATTCTTTGCCTTGAATGGAATTGAGTTACAGTATACACAAAAAGAACTATATGAAATGGTTCTTGCAGTAGCAGATGGTAGCTTGGTGTATGAAGATATGCTTAAATGGGTATTGGACCATCAAGAGTAGCGATTGGCAAAGGAGATTGTTGTTAAAGAGGAGAAACCAGAAAATAGGCGAAACATAGGCAGGAATTAAGGGTACTATGAAAGAGAACAAAAAGGACAGTCAGACCACAGCACTTCGCTACATCAGCGAGGTGGCAGGTTGTGGTAAATTGTATATTGTTATTTTACTGCTGGTGCAGATGCTTCTCGGTATCAGCAGTGTTTTTTATGCCCTTTTGCTTCGTGGTATCATAGATGCTGCCGTAGCCCACGATAAGAACGGGATGCTACTTCATATCATTTTATTCTCATCTCTTGTGGTGGGGCAGATTGCCCTTCGGGCAGTGTTATGTTTCCTAGAGGAATTTTCCAAGTCAACCTATGAGAACGCCTTTAAGAAAAGGCTTTTTCGTGAACTTCTTATGAGGGATTACGGGGAAGTGACAGCTGTTCATTCCGGGGAATGGATGAACCGCCTGACCTCGGATACGGTGGTGGTAGCGGAAGGACTTTCTACCATTGTTCCGGGAGTGGCAGGAATGATTACCAGAATGGCAGGTGCCCTTGTGGTGATTCTTATGATGGTGCCCAAGTTTTTCTATATTCTTGTGCCGGGCGGTATTCTCCTTGTTTTTCTGACATATGCTTTTCGCAAGAGATTAAAGAAGCTCCACAAAAGGATGCAGGAAAAGGACGGCATTGTCCGAATCTTTCAGCAGGAGCATCTGGGAAGTCTGATGATTGTAAAGGCATTTGACAGGGAAGAGGAAAGTGTCTTGCAGGCGGAAGCTGCTATGGCAGAATACAAAAAGGCCCGAATGAAGAAGAATCATTTTTCAAATATCTGCAACATCGGATTTGGCGGTGTCATGAATGGGGCGTATGTATTGGGCGCCGTATATGGTGCCTTTGGAATTTATAACGGAACCATGACCTACGGAACCTTTATGGCGATGTTACAGCTTATCAGCCAGATACAAAATCCATTTGCCAATATCACGGGGTATCTGCCAAAGTATTTTGCCATGACAGCCAGTGCCGAAAGACTGATGGAAGTGGAAGAATTTAAGCCGGGTAAAAAGAAATTCCTGACGGTATCACAGGTAAAAGATTACTATGAAAACCACTTTGAGGCACTTTGTATGAACAATGTGGATTTTTCCTATGATGAAGATAATGAAGTGCTAAAGGATTATTCACTGACTGTCCGCAAGGGTGAGTTTGTGGCATTTACCGGAGCTTCCGGCTGTGGCAAGAGTACGGTGCTAAAGCTCTTGTTAGGATTATATATGCCGCAGGCAGGCAGCATTACCCCGGACGAAAGCTATAAAAGGCTTTTTGCCTATGTGCCCCAGGGCAATCACTTAATGAGTGGAACCATCCGCAGTGTGGTGGCATTTGCAGACCTTAAGGAGCAGGGGAATGAGGAGCGGTTAAATAACGCTCTTAATCTGGCCTGTTGTGATTTTGTAAGTGAGCCGCCCCAGGGGGCAGATACGATTCTTGGAGAACGGGGGCTTGGCCTTTCGGAAGGACAGATGCAGAGCCTAGCCATTGCAAGGGCAGTCTTTTCAGAAAGTCCGATACTGATTCTTGATGAAGCCACTTCCGCACTGGATGCGGATACCGAGAGAAAGGTGCTTCAAAATATCAAGTCTATGACGGATAAGACCGCCATTATCGTAACCCACAGACCGGCGGCTTTGTCGGTATGTGACAGGGAGATACATTTTTAAGGTGGCAGCTGTGTAGAAATAAAGATGCTGCTTAAGAATAATCATTGTTGCAATGGAAAAAGATATGTAATATAATTACTAAATGTTGTTGAAAATAACATTTAAAAACTAAATTTGGAGGTATATAGATATGGCAAAAGTTACAAAGAGTATGTTGATTGGCGAAATTATCCGTATAAATGAAGGAGTTATTCCTATTCTCTTGAACTCAGGAATGCATTGCGTTGGATGTCCTTCAGCACAGGGTGAGAGCCTTGAGGAAGCTGCTATGGTTCACGGAATTGATGCTGATGAATTGGTTGAAAATATCAATAAATTCCTTGAGACAGCATAATTTGGAGCCTTAGAGAAATTCACAGGTTATAAAAGAGTCAGTTGGATTATTCATTTTAAGCCAGACGAAGTCATAGTGATATGAAGTCGTCTGGCTTTTGTGATTTATTGGATATTGCAAAGCTCCTGAAGGGCATTTTTTTCAATGATTAAGTCGCCGTGCTCCCTTAAATAGGTTTCTGTAAAATCCTTATGGGTTACGGTTTCACCAAATTCGCAGATAATATTGCAGATTTGGTTGAATTCCTCAGGAGTATGGTTCGATTTTGCCATTGCGAGGAAATATGTTTCATTTTTTATGTATAGGGAATTCACACCGTTATATTTGCCCTGTAATACATGGGAGAGCTTAATGATCTGGTCAATGTCATTAAAGGAAAAAATAAAAATCAATTCCTTTTTAGACTGTTTTGCCCCAGATTTTTTGGCTTCTGTTTTCTTTTCTCTCAAAGCATCCTTTGCCAGTTCGCTTTCAGAAAGTGGTGGAAGGTTAATTCCGGTGGTTTCTGAAAGTGCTTCACGAAATGTGTTGATTAAGTTTAATATCTCATTGGCTTTTGCCTGAACAGCTTCGGAAGGGGACTTATCCGGGAAGAATTCACCTTCAGTGTCAGGAGAAAAACGTGAAAATCTCGTATCCAGTTCTTCGGGGTCATCAATCTTTGTAACTGTTAATTCAATATTATCACCTTCTATAGGAACGGCATCAATCATTATTGGCATAGGGGCTGAGGTGAAGCCAATGTTTTTCTCAGCAAAGTCTGTAATCTCCTTGAAAAGGGATTTTGTATGTGGTGTGCCATAAGCAAGATCTTCTATTTTAAGATTTCTGTCTGCTAAATCTTCTTTTGTTATTATGCATTTAAATTGTTGGTCACTAATTTTCTTTATTTCCATAAAAACCTCCGCAATAATCTACATCATAGTATAGCTTTTTCAGTCAATTGTGTAAATAAAAATAAAATAAAAAAAATATGTTGCAAATTAAAATGATGTGGTGTATAATGTGTATCACAACACACAACAAATTAAAAGGAGGTGTAAAATGAGTTCTTTTGTTGGAAGTGGTCACAAATATTGCATTGTGGATAAAATAGGACAGGGAGGTACTTCGGAAATTTTTTTGGTGAGACATAATGTTTTGGGTGGCCTTAGGGTTGCAAAAAAAATACATAAAAACCAAAAAAACGAGATTTTATATGAAAGAGAAAAAAGAGTGCTTTCAGAGGTTACTGTTAAAGGTGTACCCAGACTATTTGATGTTGAAGAGGATGAAAACCACTGGTATTTAATAGAAGAGTATATTGAAGGAATTACTTTTTCGGAATATTTGAAGGCGGAGTCAGATGATATATGGTCGGCTGTGAAGATTGTTCTTAAGGTATGTGATATACTCCTCGGATTAGCACACGACTTTAATGACAGAATTGTGCATGGTGACATAAAACCAGAAAACATAATTGTGGGTAAAAAAGATATTTACCTTATTGATTTTGGGAATTCTGTTATAGGTGAGTTTGAAAATAATTTTGATACAGATAATGGAAATGGTATGTTTTTAATGGGAACAAGGGCCTATATTGCACCGGAACAAAAGGAAAATGGTGTGGTAGACCAGTGTATAGATGTTTACGGAATTGGTGTTTTGCTGCAAAAGATTTATCAAAAATATGGGAAAAATCAAGAAGTACGAGGTAAAGAGCTTTTGAGAGTTGTTGACGGATGTCTGGAAAAAAATCACGAGCATCGGATCAGTAATATTGCGGAGTTACGCAGTTATCTTGAGGGCTTTCTGAGTGGAAAAAATAAAGTCACCAAGGTTAAAAAGTACTATGTGTTTGGAAACCGACGATATTGTGGAGCTACGCATTTTGCCATAGGGATGACACGTTACCTGACTAAAAATAACCTATCCCCTTTGTATATAAATAAAAATACCCTAAATTCTATGGTATCAACTTTGTATTCCCTTAATTATGGAGAGTTCAGGGAAGGAGTTATTCATTACGGCGGATGCAGAATGACACAGGATCAGGGAGATTTTTTTCAGGAATGTCAATTTAAAGATGAAATACTGATATATGATATGGGTGTTTTTGATAAAGAGCGATTACCGGATGACGGACAGATTATTTTTGTTATTGCTGATATGAAGGTGTATAACAATATTTTATGTGATGATGAAAGCATTAGAGAAAAAGGAATTATGTGTGTTGGAAATTTGTCAGATAATAAGGGTATGAGAAAAACTGAAAGGTTGTTGGGAGTTAAGATGGAAAAGATGCCATATTTTGAGAACCCATTTTTATTAAACCCTGAAAGTGTCGAGTTTTACAGTAAAATTTGTGGAACAAAATCTGACAGAAGGTTGATTGTTAATAACGGAAAAAGGATGAAGTTTGGTGGTATTTAGAAGAAAAGAAGAGAAACAGAAAATAAAAATAGCAGTGTCAGGAGTTCGTCAGGGGGTCGGTGCCACCTTTTTTACAATCATGATTGCGAATTATTATGGGTCTGTATGTGGAAAAAAGGTTGCGGTGATTGATTTGAATAAGGACAATGATTATTTTTTTATTAGCAGGCTATTCTTTGGGGAGGAAAAGAGACAATATCATATAAAACGTGTTGCATATTTTGCCGGGGCGGATATTGATATTGTGTCAAATGTTCTTTCGGATTATGAGTGCATTGTTTTTGATTGTGGAGATAATTATGAAAAATATCGTACTGAGATTTCGTTATGTGATAAAAAATTTCTTATCGGGAGCTTGGCGGCTTGGAAATTGATTAAGACTAATATGGAATTTGAAAGACAATGTGTTAAGGGTATGAATTGGAAGTTTTTATTGGAGCCCAGTCAAAAGGAGAATTTGCATCTTTTAAGTCACAATGTGAAAGAAAAGGTATATTTTATTCCGCAAGCGATATCGCCTTTTAAGTTAAATGGCAGTCAGATGGGCGAGTTAGAAAAAATAATAGGAGGGTAAGGTTATTTGGCAGAGAAAGAAATTTTATATTATGGCATTTCTGCTGGGAATTATTATTTCTGCAGGAATTTTTAGTGTGGTATTTCTGATTTCTAAAGACAACTTACAGAAAAAAGATAGGGAAGTCATTGGAGAAAGGGAAAATGCAGATTATAAATTTGTGATTGTGTATGGTCTTGCAAGAGATGGGTTGAAAGGCGACATAATTGCAGAACAGGATTTAGAGGAGTATAAATTAAGTTGCAATGATGTTAAGCGAAGTTTTGCAGCTAAAGAAGATTTGGTTGGAAAAACGCTTAAGATTAATGTAAGTAAGGGAACCGTGTTGTGCGAAGATATGCTGACTGAAAAGGATAAGTATGGAGATGATGTAAGACTGCAGGTGTATAGTGATATATCATTGAACAACCAGATTCTTGAGGGAAGTATAGTGGATATACGAATTAGTTTTCCAAATGGGGAAGATTATGTTGTGGCAGAACACAAAAGAATTATTAGTCGAGTAGAGGATTCTGTGTTTATTCAGGTAAATGAGGAAGAAATTTTGAAAATTTCAAGTGCGTTGGTTGATAAAGGTAAATATGATGGGACAAAGATATACGCAATCCTGTATATTGAGGATTATCAGGAGCCAGCGGTGTCGGATTATCCTGTGAATTCGGCAGTGATTGAATTGGGAAACTGGGATCCAAACTTGATTGAAAGGGTTTTCGATGAGGAAACACTGCAAAAAAGAAATGTATTAGAATCAAATTTAAACGTTATTTATTAATACAAGATAATATATCATGAAAAAACTGGCATAAAAGAGAGACCTAAAACATCAATAAAGATTAGTTTGTTATTTGAGAAAAATGTCAGGTTATTCCTGCGGGAGAATATCAGAATTTTTGAAGTGTGAAACAGATGGTGTGAAACAGATTAAAGCCCTGGTTCTCCCGTGGGATATTATGGAGAATAAAATTAATTTGTAGAAGAACAGAAAAAGTGATATAATACTACACAAATAGACATTTTCAGGAGGATAAAATATTGAAAAAGAAAGCGATGCCTATGGTATTTGCAATTGCAGTTATTGCTATTGCGATAGTAGTATTATTGGTTAATAACAGTATAGGAAACAAAGCTCCTTCGAAAAAGCATATTTCGAAAGAGAATTTATATAAAATGTTCAGGCTTTATGACGGATATACGATGAATGGAGATGAAATAGATTTTTCAGGAGCGACCATGGCTGACGAAAAGCAGATAGCGGTAGTTTTGCAGGGAAATCTTGTTAATGACCGAGGTATATTAGAGGATGGTCATATTTATGTTGACTATCAATTAGTAAAAAGAGAGTTGAACAAGAGATTTTATTGGGATAACAATGAAAATATTCTTATATATACAACTCCTAAAGATGTTATTCGTGCTGACGTAGGAAGTGCTGAATATTATGAAACAAAAGTCAAGAAGGCTTTTGACCACACAATCGTAAAGGCTAACGGTTCAAATGTGTATGTATCTTTGGATTTCGTAAAACAGTTTTCAAATTTAGAATATAGTTTTTATGAGAATCCAAATCGACTTTGCATTACAAACAGTTTTGGAGTTGATGTTAAAGTTGCAAACACAAAGAAGGATGCAGTTATTCGCAGTAGCAATAGTATTCACAGTGATGTTGTTAAATTGCCTAAAGCCGGAGAAGAAGTGATTGTTCTGGAAGAGGGAAAAAAATGGTACAAGGTTTGTGCTAAAGATGGGTATTTTGGATATATTGAAAAAAGTAATCTTAAGAAGATAAAAACTAAGAAATACCAAAGTGATTTTGTGGAGCCTGAATACACAAATATTTCCAAGGAAGGTACAGTAAGTCTTGGATGGCATATGGTTACCACAAAGGCATCAAATAATCAGTTAGTGGATTTAGTTACTTCGGCTAAGGGACTGGATGTTGTTGCACCTACCTGGTTTAGATTATCTGATAATGAAGGAAATATGACTTCATATGCGGAGTCTAATTATGTTGAAAAGGCTCATCTCGTAGGATTGGAAGTGTGGGCTGTGGTTGATGACCAGTCGGCAGATTCAGATAACAGACAGATATTTACGTATACTTCTAAGCGTGAAAAGATAATTAACCAGTTAATAGCCACAGCTATAGAATATAACATTGATGGTATCAATGTGGATTTCGAGTATATTGCTCCTGAGATAGCAGATGATTACATTCAGTTTATAAGGGAATTGTCAGTAAAGTGCAGGATAAACGGAATAGTATTGTCGGTAGACAACAAAGTTCCTGAAGTCTCTAATTTTTATTATAATATTCAGGAGCAGGGTGAGATAGTAGATTATGTGATTATGATGGGTTATGACGAGCATTGGGGAGTTGATTCCGGAGCGGGGTCTACAGCATCGCTTCCTTGGGTAACAGAGGGAATTGAGAATATGGTTTCAAGAGTTCCTGCTGAAAAGGTTATTTGTGGAATTCCATTTTACACAAGAATATGGGAAGAAGATAAGGATGGAAATGTAGTTGGATGTACTTCTGTTAGTATGGATACTGCCATAAAGAATTTACAGAGTCACGGTGTAGAACCTACCTGGGTAGACAATCAGGGGCAGTATTATGGTGAATACACAGAGGGAGATAAGACAATCAGAATATGGATTGAAAATGAGAAATCGTTGGAGGAAAAATTAAAGCTTATCGGAACTCATAAACTTGCAGGTGTTGCGGCCTGGAGACTTGGTTTGGAGTCAGACAGCACTTGGAATACAATTATTAAATATACAAATTAGGTATCTGTTCAGAGCCAACCTCCAAAATGCTTTGCATTTCGTCGGTGTGGCGTATCCGCCAAATAAAATTTCAAAAACAGTCTTAAAAATGCAAGCATTTTACACCTGTTTTATGAAATTTTGCTTG